>NZ_JBEXKB010000036.1:0-98441 GCF_040609455.1 Kitasatospora sp. NPDC004669 | reverse complement strand
GTGGACCGCGCCGGGGGTCCACGCTCTCTCACCCCGCGGCCGCCGCGCCGTCCGTTCCCGCCTGTGTGGCGGGCGCGGGCCCGGCGCCCCCCCCCCCACTCCTCGCTGTGCCGCGCCGGGCGAGGATCTGACCCCGTTCCCGGGCGAGCGGCTCGGCCGTACCCAGCTCGGCACCGCGGCGCTCTTCCGGCCCGACAGCGAAGGCGGGGGCGGCGGCGCAGCGGACATCGTCCGTTCCTGCTCATAGCGCAGCGGGTGAGCCACGCGTGAGTCCGGTCCGGCCCGCGCATCGGCGAGCGGGCCGCCGTGATGCTGTCGGAGGACTCGTCCGGGCGCCCTGGCCGGTCGGCCGGGCGGTCCTCGGCCGGCAGCGCTCACGACGACGTGCCTCGGCTGCTGCATCGTGGACCCTTCCCAGGTGACCTGTGACGGCACGACCCGTCCTCTTGAGTCGAGGCGTTCGGGGTCGTCCCTGACAGAAGATCAGGGTTCATCGGGGGCCCAACCCTGATGATCTTGGCGTCCGGGTTCGGGAGACTCATCGTGCGGGCCGGGAAACGACCACCGGTCCGGATGACGATCAGTCTGGAGATGGACCGTACGTGAACGCCTACACGAACCGCACCCGTCGGGCCGTTGTCGCCGCCGCCGGCGCCCTGGCGGCCGCGCTGACGGTCGGGGTGGGCACGCCCGCCCTCGCCGCGACGCCGGCCACCCCGTCCGCCGGTGCGTCCGCGAGTGCGTCCGCGCTGCCGCCGCTGGACCAGGCGGCGATCCGGGCCGCTCTCGCCAAGCGGCCCGCCGCCGATGTCTCGGCCGCCTTCGTGCGCGTCACCGGCTCCGGTGGGCGGTTCGAGGGCACCTCGGGGGAGGACGGCACGGACATCGACCCGCACGGCAGGTTCCGGGTCGGGTCGATCTCGAAGGTCTTCACCGCCACCGTCGTCCTCCAGCTCGCCGCCGAGGGCCGGATCGACCTGGACGGCAGCGTCCAGCAGTACCTTCCGGACTTCCCCTATGCGTCGGTCAAGGTCGGCCAGCTGCTCAACCACACCAGTGGACTGCCCGGCGGCTCCAACACGCCCTGGGGCGACGGCACCACGACCTGGTTCGCCGAGCACCGCTTCGACTCGTTCACCCCCGAGCAGGTCCTCGCCACGATGGCCGGCCAGCCGTTGGGCTTCCAGCCCGGCACCGCCCAGCAGTACAACGGCATGAACACCTTCGTCGCCGGGCTGATCGTCGAGAAGGTCACCGGCGACAGCTACGCCGACGAGCTGCGCGAGCGGATCATCCGCCCGCTCGGCCTGCACGACACCTCCCTGCCGGACGCCGACGACCCGGAGCTGCGGCACCCCGCCACCCACCCGTACCTGACCGTCCCCGACGCGGACGGCGGCTCGCACCGCGTGGACGTGACCGAGCAGAGCCCCTGGCCCTGGGCCGAGGGCGGCATGATCTCCAGCGCCCCCGACCTGGACCGCTTCATGACCGCCCTGTTCCGAGGGCGCCTCCTCCCGTCGGCCGAGCAGGAGAAGCTGTTCACCGTTCCCGACGTGCCCGTCGCCGATCACAGCAGCCACTGCCCGGGCGGCAAGGCGTGCATGAGCATGGGGCTTGAGCGCCTTGAGGCCAACGGCGTCGTGGCCTGGGGCAAGACCGGATCCCGCCCCGGCTACACCAGCGGCGTCTTCGCCACCCGCGATCTCGCCCGCAAGGTCGTGTACTCGGTCGACCCGACCGCCCTGAACGGCGCCGAGACCCCGTACGCCCTCGGGCTCCTGGTCACCGCCTTCGGTCTGGGCGCCAAGTCCTGACGGGGCGACAGCCCTGCGGGCCCGCCGGAGCGAGGCGGGCCCGCAGGGCTTCGTCGACGGGACGGCGCCGGCCGCCGCAGCCCTGGGCCCCTGACAGCCCGCCACCTCCTGCGCGGGAAGTCGGCCCCACCGACTTCCCGCGCGCCTCCACCTGTGTGACGACCGACAGTTGGCTCGCGCGGGGGAGGGGGTCGGGCCCCGCGGTGGAGGTGGGGCCGGGGTGGTGTCCGCGACGGTGGACACATGCTGAAGAACATCCCGGTGGGCGACACCGAGCGCCCCGTCCCGCGTTGGGCCCTGCGTCTCGCCAAGGCCCTTCCGTTCATCGTGCTGCCGCACTGCCTGTGGCGGCTGCCGTTCGCGTTCGACTTCCGGATGGGTACGGCCGACCCGGCCGCCCCGCCGTACGAGTGGTGGTACACCCCGTACGTGTTCTGTCTGAGCCTGATCACCGAGGCTCTGGCGCTGCTCACCCTGGGGCTGGTCAGCGGCTGGGGCGAGGTGTTCCCGTCCTGGGTGCCGTTCCTGCGGGGGCGCCGGGTTCCGCCGCTCGCGCCGCTCGTCGCGGCGGTGCTGGGCGGGCTGGTCCTGTTCGGCCTGTTCGACCTCCAGCCGCTCGCGTGGATCGGCGTGTTCGATGAGGCCGGGTTCAGCAACGGGTGGTGGGAGGCCCTGGCCCGGGTCTGCATCGGCCCGGCCATGTTGTGGGGGCCGATCACCATCGCGCTGGCCGTCTCGTACTACCGCCGCCGTGCCCGCATCGCGTGACTTCGGTCGATGCGCGGGAAGTCGGACCCGCCGACTTCCTGCGCGCGGCTCGTTCGGGGTCAGTGCGTCCGGTAGTACTCGCCGACCGCCGCGAAGGCGGCCTTCGGGTCCCAGGGGAGCCCGGGGTAGGCGCTGCCGGAGCGGTCCTCATGGACCTTGACGATGCCGTAGCTGGCCAGGTCGAGGTCCGCGCGCGGGTCGCCGTCCGGGCGGTGGGCGAAGTCGTACAGAGCGAAGGTGAAGACGAACGTGGCGTCGATCCCGCCGGCGTCGAAGGCCTCCAGCAGCTCCCGCAGGTACGCGGCCTGGCCGGGCTCATCGCGCTCGTAGGCGCCCTTCAGGCGCACCGGACCCTCGGCGTCGTACTCGACGATCTCCAGGCCGAGCGCGCCCCGGTCGCCCGCTCCCCGGTAGGTGGCCGAGCCGAACTCGGTGACGGCGACCGGCTTGCCCTGCGCCGTCAGGTCGCGGACGCCGTCGGCGAAGCGGTCGGCGACCTCGGCGGAGCGGTAGAGGTCCAGGGAGACCAGGTCGAACGGTGCCCAGTCGACCCGCTCCAGCGGGACGGCGGCGTAGGTGACCGGCCCGGCGAAGTGCTCGCGGACGGTGGCCGCCGCCTTGCCGAGGAACGCGTTGACCTTGCCGCTGACCGCGCCGAGGTGCTCGCGCACCAGCTCGGGCCGGGCGAGCAGCGCGACCCGCTCGTCCGTGCTGTCCCCGGGCAGGAGGCCCGGATTCATCAGACTGAGTTCGGCGCCGGCCACGAACACCACCTCGGCCCCGCGCCGCCGCAGCCGTTCCGCCCGCTCGGCGCAGTCGGCGAACAGCCGCAGCATCTCGTCACCGGTCAGCTCCAGAGGGTACGGGGAGTACCAGACTTCCAGTCCGAGGTCGGCGGCGTACCCGGCCGCGAGTTCGATCCGATCCGGATCCCCACCCGTGATCCGGACGGCGGTGCAGTGCAGGTCGTCGCGGATGATCCGTAACTCACGTTCTACGGCTGCCGGGTCGAACAACTTGCGGGAGTGGGCCCCGCCCCTGACGAAGCCGGTGTCATAGCTGATTCCTTTGGCGCGCATGGTCTCCTGCCTTCGATCGCGGATCGGGAACTTACGGTACGTCCAGTACCGTAGTTGCCGTCGCCCGGGAGCGGCAAGAAGGATGGGACCGCATTCACGAGAGGACGGGACCATGGCCGGGCAGACGCGGCGGCGCGGGGCGGCGCTGGAGGAGGCGATCCTGCGGGCGGCGGTCGCGGAGCTTGCCGAATCCGGGTACGCCGGGCTGACCATGGACAAGGTCGCCACCCGCGCCGGCACCAACAAGAACGCCATCTACCGCCGCTGGCCCAACCGCCTCGCGCTCGGCATCGCCGGCTACAAGCAGCTCGCCAAGGCCGCGCCGCTCCCCGACACGGGTGAACTGCGCGGTGACGTCCTGGAGCTGCTGCGCCAGGCGAACCGGCACTGGAGCTCCCCGCTCGGCGCGGTCCTGCGCGAGCTGTTGGCCGCGGCGGGCGGCGCGACGGAGTTCCTGGCGCAGCTGCAGGACCAGTCCGGCGACGCGGCGGCCGTCCCCTGGCTCACCGTCCTGGGCCGCGCGGTCGCCCGCGGCGAGGCGGCCCCCGAGGCGCTGCATCCGAGGGTGGCGACGGTGGCGATGGTGCTGCTGCGCAACGAGTTCGTCGTGCGCGGGGTGCCGACGGCGCCCGACGACGTGCTCGTGGAGATCGTCGACGAGGTGTACCTGCCGCTGGTGCGGCGCCGCGGCCCCTCCCCTAGACCGCCGCGCTCCCCCTGACCAGGGAGTCGGCCAGCCGCTCGGCGACGGTCTCGTCCAGTGGGCCGTGGCCGAGCAGGAATCGGTACCAGAACACCCCGTAGACCTGGTCCACGATCAGGTCCAGGTCGGTGTCCCCGGCCAGTTCGCCGCGCTCCCGCCCCCGGGAGAGCAGGCCGCGCAGGGCGGTCCGGCGGGTGCCGACGAAGCTCTGCATCAGTTCGGCGAGGTGGGGGTCGCGGGCGGCCTCGCGAGTGAGGGTGCGCAGCGCGGAGGCGGTGGTGCTGTGCTGGGCGGCGTCGAAGGTGGCGGCGATGAAGGCGCGCAGGTCGGTGCGTAGGGCGCCGGTGTCGGGGCCGGGGACGTCCTGGTCGGCGCGGTCGGTGAGGGCGTCGAGCAGCACGGCGCCCTTGGAGGGCCACCAGCGGTAGACGGTCTGCTTGCCGACGCCGGCGGCGCGGGCGATGGCGTCGATGGTGACGGGCGTGCCGTCGGACTCGGCGAGCAGTTTCAGTGCGGCGTCCAGGATCGCGCGGTGGGCGGCCTCGTTGCGGCGGCGGCCGGTGTGCGGCCGGGTGGAGGGGGCCTGCTCGGCCTGGGGTTCGGTGTCGCTCATCGTGGTCGTCCCTTTCTTCTTGCCCCCGCTTGACAAGACTAGCAGTCTCGATAACCATCATTGCCGGAACTAGCGGTATCGACAAGCTCTCGAACCAGCCGGAAAGGCCCCGACCATGAGCACTGCATCGAACCTCTTCGCCGGACAGCGGGTCGTCGTGATGGGCGGCAGCTCGGGCATCGGCGAGGCGGCCGCCACCGCGTTCGCGGCGGACGGCGCCGAGGTCGTGATCACCGGCCGCGACCGTGAGCGGCTGGACGCCGCCGTCGAGCGGATCGGCGGCAAGGCCGGTGGCAAGCAGCTGGACGCGACGGACCCGGCCGCCCTCGCCGCCTTCTTCGCCGAGACCGGGACCGTCGACCACCTGGTGGTCGCGGTCAGCGGCGCGGCCGGCGGCGGACCGTTCGCCCAGCTCGACCTGGCCGACCTCGCCGGCGGCTTCGACGCCAAGTTCTGGCCCCAGGTCCGGGTCCTGCAGTCGGCGCTGCCGCACCTGCGCGAGGACGGCTCGGTCACCCTGATCACCGCCGCCTCCGCCCGGGCCGCGATCCCCGGCACCGCCGGACTGGCCGCCATCAACGGCGCCCTGGAGGCGATGGTCCCGCCGCTCGCGGTCGAACTCGCCCCGCTGCGGGTCAACGCCGTCTCGCCCGGCGTGATCGACACCCCGTGGTGGGACCGCGTCCCCGCCGAGCAGCGCACCGCGCTCTTCGACGGCCTGGCCGCCACCACCCCGGTCGGCCGGGTCGGCCGCCCCGAGGACGTCGCCCGCGCGATCCACATGCTCGCGGCGAACACCTTCGTCACCGGCGTGGTCCTCGACTGCACCGGCGGGGCCAACCTGCCCACCGGCCGCTGATCACGTGTGAGCACGCCTGAGCACGTTTGAGCGCGAGGCAGCGGCCCGGCCCGGGATCCCTCCCGGACCGGGCCGTTGCGGCGGGCCTGCTGCCCCTACCGCATCGCTACGCCCCGCCCGTCACCACTCCGCCACCCGGTAGTCCTTCAGGAACACCCCCGACACCGGGTGCCCCGCCTCGCCCCGCACGATCGGGTCGTAGACCCGGGCCGCGCCGTCGACGATGTCCAGCGGGGTGCGGAAGCCGTGGGCGGCGATCCGGGTCTTCTTGGGGGCCGGGTTCTCGTCGGTGATCCAGCCGGTGTCGACGGCGCACATGTGCACGCCCCGGGTGGCGAGTTCGGCCGCGCTGGTGCGGGTGAGCATGTTGAGCGCGGCCTTGGCCATGTTGGTGTGCGGGTGGCGCGAGGTCTTGTTGCGGACGGCGAACCGGCCCTCCACCGCCGTGACGTTGACGATGTAGCGGGCGCGGTGCGCGGAGGCGAGCAGCAGCGGCAGCAGCCGGTCGCAGAGCAGGGCCGGGGCCAGCGCGTTGACCAGCTGGGTCTCCAACACCTCCGCCGGGTCGAGCGAACCGAGCGTGGCGGACCAGGAGTTGGCGGGCGCGAGGTCGGGCAGCAGTCCGGCCTCGTCGGTGAAGTCCAGCAATGACCCGGCGCCCGAGGGGAGTTGAGTGGAGCCTCCGGAGAGCGGCCGGAATCCGGGGGCATGGGTGATGGCCCGGCGGTCGGTCGTGGGCAGCGCCGTCACCTCGCCCGCCGCCAGCAGGGCGTACGACTCCGGCGGGCGGCGCAGGGTTTGCGCGGCGTTGTTGACGAGGATGTCCAGCGGACGGCCGTCGGCCCGCAACTGCTCGGTCAGGCCGAGGACCTGGCGCGGGTCGCGGAGGTCGATGCCGACCACGGTCAGCCGGTCCCACCACTGCTCGCTGCCCTGGGCGGCGCGGAAGCGGCGGACGGTGTCCTGCGGGAAGCGGCTGGTGACGATCAGCTCGGCGCCGTCCCGCAGCAGCATCAGCGCGAGCTGGAAGCCGATCTTCACCCGCCCGCCGGTGAGCAGCGCCCGGCGTCCGCGCAGGTCGGTGCCGAGGTCCCGGCGGGCGGTGTTGTCGGCCGCGCAGTCCGGGCAGAGCATGTGGTAGAAGCCGTCGACCTGACGGTAGGCCTGTTTGCAGACGTAGCACCGGCGTGGGAGCTGCAGCTCGCCGACCGGTCCGGTGGTGGTCCGGGCGAGCGGCGCGTCCTCGCGGCGGTGCCGGTCGCCGGTCGTGGTGGCGGCGAGCAGCTCGGCGTCGGCTTGCCGGACGGCCTGCTTGGCCTCCTGGCGGCGGCGCTTGCGGCTCTCCGTCACGAAGGAGCTGAGCTGCCGCTCGGCGTGCAGCCGGGTGCGGTCGTGGGAGGGGAGCGCGCGCAGCCGGCCGAGGGTGCGGCTGAACGCGGCGAGTTCCTCGGGGGTGAGGCCCGCCGCGCAGGCGGCGTCGCCGGTCGGAAAGATCGTGTCGAGCTGGTCGTGGTCGTCCCGGACCGTCATGTCCGCCCCCTCGTGCCGTACAGGTGGGAGGGACTGTAGTTGACGGTCCGGGGTGATGAGATGCCAATTTTCCCCCGAGGTGCCGGCCGGGGTGTCAGCCGCAGTCGGGTGTGAGCGAGCCGACCCGGCGGCCGTCGAGTTCGTGGTTGCCGAAGCCGACGACCTCCTGTTCGTCCCCGGCGAAGTGCGGCCGGTCGTTCAGCCGGACTATGCAGCCGGCGCCGTCCGGGAGCGGGTTGCGGGCGGAGCGCGGGAAGATCGGCGGCTCGATGCCGTCCAGCTCTCGCAGCTGGAAGCCGTCCTTCGTGATGTGCGCGTTCTCGGCGAGCAGCACCCGGCCGCTCTGATGGGGGCCCTCGAAGAGGCAGAAGTAGCCCCGGGGGCAGCCCGTCGCCGCCGGATCGGCGTGGACGGCGGGTGCGGTGACCGCCGCCAGGCCGAGGGCGGCGGCGGAGGCGAGGGCGGCGCGGAGCAGGCGGTGGCGCACGGGGGCTCCCAACACGAGACGGTGACCGACAGTGCCGTCGGCATCACCGCATGCTAGATGGTTCCCAGGCGAACGGGTGGCGCCAGGTGCGGGTTTCGGACATCCGAAGGGAACGCATCCGAAGGGAACGCCGAGGTGCCGGTGTCCTCCGGCCCACCGGCGCCTCGGAGCGTCCGCCTTGCACCGGCCCTCCAAGCCGGAGCAGCGAGGACCTTTGTCCAGCAATGAGCAAATCCCTGGGATTTACCGATCCCTCAAGGAGCGGTCAGTTCCGCCAGCTCCTGCGCCGAGAGCGTGAGCCCGGTGGCCGCGGCCGAGTCGCGGATGGAGGCCGGTCGGCGGGCGCCCGGGATCGGGATGACGGCGGGGGACTGGGCCAGGTGCCAGGCCAGGCAGATCTGCTGCGGGCTGACGCCGTGGGCCCGGGCGAGGGTGTGGAAGGGGGTGTCCGGGGCCGGCGCGCTGGTGCCGGGGTCGTCGACGGCGCTGAGGGAGATGCCGCCGAGGGGGCTCCAGGGGAGGAAGGCCAGGCCCAGTTCGGTGCACAGGTCGAGGGTGTCGCGGGTGGCCGGGTGTGCGGGGGAGAAGCGGTTCTGTACGGACACCAGGCGTGGGCCGAGGATCCGCCGGGCGGTGCGGATCTGCTCGTGGTCCACGTTGGAGAGGCCGACCATGCGGATGGTGCCGGCATCGGCGAGGTCCCGCAGGGCGCCGACGGAGTCGGCGAAGGGGACGGCGGGATCCGGCTTGTGGAGCTGGTAGAGGCCGATGGCCTCCACACCGAGCCGGGCCGCCGAGGCCTCGGCCGCGCGGCGCAGGTGGCGCGGGTCGCCGTTGACCGTCCAGGTCCCGTCGCCGGGTCGGCCCCGGCCGCCCTTGGTGGCCACCAGCACCTCGTCGGTACCACTGCCGCGGGCGGCGAGCGCCCGGGCGATCAGCCGTTCGTTGTGGCCGAGTTCGTCGGCGTGCCAGTGGTAGCTGTCGGCGGTGTCGATCAGCGTCACGCCCGCGTCGAGGGCGGCGTGGATCGTGTCGACGGCCTGGTCCCGGTCGGGGCGGCCCTCGACGGACAGGGGCATCGCGCCGAGGCCGACGGCGCTCACCGTGATGCCGCCGATGGCGCGGACGGCGGTCGGCACGGGGGTCGGGGTCATCGGCGGGCCTCCTCGACGGCCCGGGGCAGCCAGTCGGTGATCGGGGAGAAGCGGAAGCCGAGGCGGGCCGCCCGGCCGGTGTCCATCGCGTAGCAGCGGTCGAAGGAGAACGGCGAGAGCGGCTCGTCGGCCCCGGCCGTCAGCACCGGCTCGGTGCCCAGCTCGCGACCGATCGCCGCGCACAGCTCACGTACGTCCAGCGTCCCGGGGGAGGACGCGTTGACCGGGCCGGTGAACGCGCTCGTCGCGACCCAGGCCAGGAAGCGGGCGATCTCCGCCTGGTGGACGAAGGAGGCGCTCTGCGGTGCCGGGTGGACGGCCACCGGCAGGCCGCGCCCGATCCGCTCCACGTAGTGCGCCAGCCGTCCGGTGAAGTCGGCGCCGCCGAGGACGTGCGCGGTGCGCACGGCGACGACGTCGAAGGGCGCCTGCCCGGTGAGCAGCGCCTCCGCCTGGCGCTTGCCCTGGCCGTAGTGGCCCGTCTGGAACGCCGGGTCGGCCCACGGGAGTTCGAGGTCCACCGGTTCGGCCGACAGGTCGAGGGCCTCCTCCCCGAGGGCCGGTCCGCCCGCCCGGCCGAGGTGGGCGTAGACCTCGACCGTGGAGGTCAGCACGTAGCGCGGGGTGCGGTCGGCGAAGACCCGGGCGGCGAGGGCCGCTTGGACGGGCGTGTAGCAGACCTGGTCGACCACGGTGTCGAAGCGCCGGTCGCCGAGCGCCGCGCGCAGCGCGGCCTCGTCGTCGCGGTCGGCGCGCAGATGGGTCACGCCCCACGGTGCGGGCGTCGAGCCGCGGTTGACGACGGTCACCGTCGCGCCCGCGTCCCGCAGGTCCTCGATCAGCCGTCTCCCGAAGTAGCGGCTGCCGCCGATCACGCACACGTCCACGTTCTCGATCCCTCCCTGGTCCCGGTGCTGTCCGATCCCGGTGTCGTCCGGTCTCGGTGATGAGCCTGCCGGGCCCTGGTCGACAGCGGTAGTGTCGATTCGGATACCTCACCATCAGGAGAACTGTTGATCGACGTTCAGCGCCTCGCGGTGCTGCGGGAGGTCGCCCGCCGCGGCAGCTTCAACCAGGCGGCCCTGGCGCTGCACTGCACCCCCTCGGCGGTCTCGCAGCAGATCGCCGCACTGGAACGCAGCCTCGGCGCCCCCGCGGTGGAGCGCTCCACGCGTGGCGTCACGCTCACCGACGCGGGCCGCCTGCTGGTGGAGGCCGCCGACGCGATCGCCGCCGAACTGGCCGACACCCAGCAGCGCATCGGCAAGCTCACCGCCGACCGGACCGCGCTGACCGTCGCCACCTTCGCCAGCGGTGGCCGTCGGCTGCTGCCCGCCGCCCTGGCCGGATTCGTCGCCGACCACCCGGAGGTGGAGCTGACGATCCTGGAGGCGGAGCCGGAGGAGAGCCTGCCCGCCGTCCGCGAGGGCCGGGCCGACCTCGCCCTCGCCTACTATTTCGACGGCCCGCCGCCCGCCCGGCCCGGCGACCGATCCGGCCTGGACTGGACCCCGGTCGGCGAGGACCCGCTGCGGGTCGTCCTGCCGCACCACCACCCGGCCGCGGCCCGCTACCGGGCCCGTCCCGAGCCGCCGCACCTGGCCGAACTCGCCGACCAGCGCTGGATCCTGGGCTGTCACAAGTCCGCCGGTCAGCTCGCCCGGCACGCCGCCCTGGCCGGTGTCGACCTGCGGATCTCCTGCACCGCGACGGACTACGACTTCGCGCAGTCCCTGGTCCGCGCCGGCATCGGCATCGCCCTGATCCCCGAGATCGGCCTGACCCGGCACCCGGAGCTGGTCGCGCTCCCACTGGCCGAACCCAGCCCCCGCCGCCGCCTGGGCCTGGCCCTCTCCCGCCGCCGACGCGGCCGCGCCGCGGGCCTGGCCGAGGAGTTGGCGGCCCGCCTCGTCGCGGAGGCCGGCTGACCGTCCGGATGGAGCCGTCACGCACCTGGTCGGCGCGCTGTCGTCGGACGACCTCACCCGGACGGGCCGTCAAGGGCAGGCCGTCAAGGGCTCAGGCATCAGCCGCAGCAGGGCTTGCACTCCTTCACCTGCACGTTGTCCAGCACCGGCCCGTACACGCCCGCGACGGTGCTCTGGAAGGTCAGCGTGGTGGCGGAGTTCTGCGCGACGAAGCTGAACTGGTGGCCCACGTAGCCCATCGCGGTCTTGGTCTTGCCGGTGACGTCGAAGGAGAAGTCCTGGAAGTCCTGCCCGTCGATGAGCACCTGGCCGGTGCGCAGCGGGACGCCGCCCTCGGGGTTGCCGGCCAGGGCGTAGGTCACCGAGTAGGTGGTGCCGGGGACGGTGGTGAAGGTCTGGGCGATGGCGCCGGGGCCGGAGCCGTTGAGGTCGACGGACTGGTCGCCCTCGGCGGCCTGCCAGAAGCCGGCGCCGATCAGGTCGACGTTGCCGCTGGTGACCGTCCAGGGGCCGATGCTCTGCCCGGCGACGGGCTCGATGAAGCTGTTCGCCGGGGCCTTGGGGGACTCGAAGCTGCCGTCGTCGAAGTGGCTGAGGGTGCGGTGCCCGCCGGCCGCCTGCGCCGGGGCGGCCAGCGCGGTGCCGGCGGCGACGAACAGGGCGAGGGCGGCGATGCGGGTGCGCGAGAGCGACATTTCTTCCCCAACTTCCTTGGTGGCGGGCCGAGATGATCGGCTGTGCACAGAGCGTCGACCGTCCCGGAGCGCCCTGCCAAGACCGGACGGGCGGCGCCCGGTGGTGCGGGGCGCGTGGGGGTGGGCTCCTGCGCGCGGGTTTGTCGGACGGCCGGTTGCCGCAGGCTCGGCGGACCGTCCGGGGGCGAATGTCCTTTCGTGCGGGGGCGAACCCTTCGGGTCGACCGCCGGGTCACCGGGCCCGGTGGTGAAACCGGAGGCGCACGCCCCGCTCGCACCCCTACGGTGGCCCGATGAGCATACGAGCGCCAGGCGGCCCCTTCGGCGGCCCGCGTAGCTGCTTCCTCAGCGACTCCTTCGGCCAGGGCCTCGGCGACCCGGAGTTCCGCGGTTGGGTCGGCCGGGTGCTCCGGGCCGTCGCGCCGGACTCTGCGCCTCCCGCGGCGTCCCGTTCACCGACGTCACCGAGGCGCTGGCCCGGAGCCCCGGCCGGGGTGGCCGAGGCCGGGGCGGCGGACGGCGCGCATCCGGGCGCCGGAGGGTACACGCGGCTCGCGGAGCCGGTGCTCGACGGTGGCTTCGGCGACTGGATCAAGCCAACTCCGCGTCGGACTTGACCTCGGGTGCACTCGAAGGTGAAAGCTGGAACGCGTTGATCCAACCCGCGGACATCGAATCGGAGCACTGGCATGCGCAACGTCTCGTTCGGCAGCAACGGCCCTGAGGTCGGCGTCATCGGCCTCGGCTGCATGGGGATGACCTTCGCCTACGACGTGCAGAACCGGGATGACGAGAAGTCGGTCGGCGTGATCCGCCAGGCGCTGGACCTCGGCGTCACCCTGATCGACACCGCCGACATGTACGGCCCCTTCACCAACGAGGAGTTGGTCGGCGCCGCGCTGGCCGGCCCGTACCGCGAGCGCGCCTTCCTGGCCACCAAGGTGGGCATCGTCCCCGGCCAGATCGGCCGGACCGGGGCCCGCGACGGCAGCCCCGAGCACGTGCGCCGCTCGATCGACGACAGCCTGCGCCGCCTCGGCACCGACCACGTCGACCTCTACCAGCTGCACCGGGTCGACCCGGCCGTCCCGATCGAGGAGACCTGGGGCGCGCTCGCCGAGACCGTCAAGGCCGGCAAGGCGCGCCGGATCGGGCTCTCCGAGGTGACCGTCGAGGAGATCAAGCGGGCCCAGTCGGTGCACCCGGTGGACTCGGTGCAGTCCGAACTCTCGCTGTGGACCCGGGACGTGCTCGCCGACGTACTGCCGTACACCGAGGAGCAGGGCATCGCCTTCCTGCCGTACTCGCCGCTCGGCCGCGGCTTCCTGACCGGCAACATCTCCTCCTTCGACGAGCTGCCCGCCGACGACTTCCGCCGCCGACTGCCGCGCTTCCAGCAGGACGCGCTGAAGGCCAACCTGGCGCTGGTCGGCAAGGTCAAGGAGACCGCCGACCGGCTCGGCGTCGCCCCCGCGCAGGTCGCGCTGGCCTGGGTGCTGGCGCAGGGCCGGTACGTCTTCCCGATCCCGGGCACCAAGACGCCGCGCTACCTGGTGGACAACGTGGGTGCGGCCGAGGTCGAGCTCTCGACGGCCGACCTGGCCGAGCTGGACGCGCTGCCGGCGCCGACCGGCGAGCGCTACTGAGGTCTTTGAGGAGCCGGGGCGAGGCTAGCGTTCCATGATCCACACCAGCTGCCGTCCGGTCTCGCCCGGAGCTCGGACGGCGGCCTCGGCCACCCGGTCCAGCCGGTAGCCGAGCTTGCGCGGGACGGCCGCGCTGGCGCCGTTCGCCTGGTCGCAGCGGATCTCCACCCGCGTGATCCCGGGCAGCGCCAGCGCGGCCTCGGTCAGTGCCCCGGCCGCGCTGGTGGCGATGCCCCGGCCGACGTGCCGGGCGGCGACCCAGTAGCCGATCTCCAGCGCGCCCGGGCCGATCCGCCCGTGCAGCCCGAAGGCGCCGACCACCCGGCCGGGTTCGGCGTCCAGTCCGGCCAGGTACATGAAGTCGGTGCCGGCCTCCCAGGCGGCGGTGCCGGCCCGGGTCAGCTCGGTGGTCCGGGCCCGGGTGGGGGCCTCGGCCGCCCACTCCATCCAGGGCCGCAGATGGTCCAGGTTGGCGCGGACTGCCTTGTTCAGCGCCGCCGCGTGGGTGCTGCGGCGGCGGTGCAGCCGGAGGCCGCCGGGCAACCGCAGCAGCTCGGGCGGCCGCCCGGTGCTGGCCTCCGGTGCCACGGGGGCGGGGCCACAGGACCGTGGCTGTGCTTGGCTCATGGCGGCGATTATGTCCTTGGCCCGGACCTGCCACATCCGGAAATCGGCGGTATCCGGAGCCCCGGCCGGCCCGGGGGCGCACCCGGCGCCGCCCCGGCGCGTCAGAGCCGGACCATCACCTCGTCGAGCTCCTTGCGCCGCAGATCCGGCACCCGCGCCCCCTCGGCGGGGTAACCGACCGGGATCACATAGGCGGCCCGCTCCTCCGCCGGGCGGTCGCACACCTCGTTGAGGAACCTCATCGGGCTGGGGGTGTGGGTCAGCGTGGCCAGTCCGGCCTGGTGCAGCGAGGCCAGCAGCAGCCCGACCGCGATCCCCACCGACTCCTTGGTGTAGTACGGGCGCGGCGACTGCGGCCCCCTGTGCACCTCGAAGACCACGATCACGGCCGGTGCGTCCTCCAGGAACGGCTTGCGCCAGTCGGTGCCGATCGGCGCCAGCGCGGCCAGCCAGTCCTCCGAGGCCCGGTGGCCGTAGAACTCGCGCTCCTCGGCCTCGGCCGCCTCGCGCAGCCGCCGCTTGCGCTCCGGGTCGGTGATCACCACGAACCGCCAG
Source organism: Kitasatospora sp. NPDC004669 (assembly GCF_040609455.1). Lineage (NCBI taxonomy): Bacteria > Bacillati > Actinomycetota > Actinomycetes > Kitasatosporales > Streptomycetaceae > Kitasatospora > Kitasatospora sp. NPDC004669. The sequence goes on along the minus strand of NZ_JBEXKB010000036.1, from coordinate 83,980 downwards.
GGCTGGACGTGCGCACCGCTGGGCGCGGTGCTCGCGGTGCGGACCGCCCACTCGACCACCCCGTCCGGGATCGGGCGGGTGGCGTAGTCGCGGACGGTCCGGCGCTGCGCCATCACGTCGTGGAAGGCCTTGCCGCGGGCCTCGGCCTCGTGGGCGGGCACCGTCATCGGGGTGAGCGGGACGCTCGGGTACGGCGTCCCGGTCACCGCACTGCCTGTGCTGTCAACCATGGCCGACAGCACAGCACATGACGGCTGCTCCGGGAAGAGGTCGAGATCAATCCGGGGGCCGGTCCGGGGTGGCTGGAGGTCCGGGGCGGCTAGAGCTCGTGCACCCGCCCGTCCCGGACCTCGATCCGCCGGTTCACCGCCACGGTGTCCAGCATCCGCCGGTCGTGGGTGACCAGCAGCAGGGTGCCGGTGTACGAGCCGAGCGCGGACTCCAACTGCTCGATCGCCGGCAGGTCCAGGTGGTTGGTGGGCTCGTCCAGCACCAGCAGGTTCACCCCGCGCGCCTGTAGCAGTGCCAGCGCGGCCCGGGTGCGCTCGCCGGGGGAGAGGGTGTCGGCCGGACGCAGCACGTGCACCGCCTTGAGGCCGAACTTGGCCAGCAGGGTACGCACCTCCTCCGGCGTGAGGTCCGGTACGGCGGCCGCGAACGCCTCCGCCAGCGGCTCGCCGCCCAGGAACAGCCCGCGCGCCTGGTCCACCTCGCCGACCACCACGCCGGAGCCCAACACGGCGCTGCCGCCGTCGAGTTCGAGCCGGCCGAGCAGAGCGGCCAGCAGCGTGGACTTGCCCGCGCCGTTGGCGCCGGTGATGGCGACCCGGTCGGCCCAGTCGATCTGCAGGTCCACCGGGCCGAAGCCGAAGTCGCCGCGCCGGGCGACCGCCCCGCGCAGGGTGGCGACCACCGAGCCGGAGCGCGGCGCGGTGGTGATCTCCATCCGCAGCTCCCACTCCTTGCGCGGCTCCTCGACCACGTCCAGCCGCTCGATCATCCGCTGGGTCTGCCGGGCCTTGGAGGCCTGCTTCTCGGTGGACTCGGCACGGGTGGCGCGGGCCTTCTTGTCGTTGTCGCCGCCCTTGCGGCGGACATTGCGCACGCCGTGCTCCATCCAGTTGCGCTGCATCTGCGCCCGGGCCTCCAGCGAGGCCTTGGTGTCGGCGTACTCCTCGTACTCCTCGCGGGCGTGCCGGCGGGCCACCGCCCGCTCCTCCAGGTACGCCTCGTAACCGCCGCCGTACAGGTTGACCTGCTGCTGGTGCAGGTCCAGCTCCAGCACCTTGGTGACGGTGCGGGCCAGGAACTCGCGGTCGTGGCTGATCAGCACGGTGCCGGCGCGCAGGCCCTTGACGAAGGCCTCCAGCCGCTCCAGGCCGTCCAGGTCGAGGTCGTTGGTGGGCTCGTCCAGCAGGAACACGTCGTAGCGGGAGAGCAGCAGCGAGGCCAGGCCCGCGCGGGCGGCCTGGCCGCCGGAGAGCGCCGTCATCGGCAGGTCGAGGGAGACCTTCAGGCCGAGCGAGTCGGCGACCTCCTCGGCCCGCTCCTCCAGGTCGGCGCCGCCGAGGTCCAGCCAGCGGTCCAGGCTCACCGCATAGGCGTCGTCGGCGCCCGCCCGGCCCTCGACCAGGCCCTCGGTGGCCTCGTCCAGCGCGGCCTGCGCGGCCGCCACACCGGTGCGCCGGGCCAGGAACTCGCGCACCGACTCGCCCGCGCGCCGCTCCGGCTCCTGCGGCAGGTGGCCGACGTTGGCACCGGCCGGGCTGAGCCGCAGCGAGCCGGCCTCGGGGGTGTCCAGGCCCGCCAGCAGGCGCAGCAGGGTCGACTTGCCGGCGCCGTTCACGCCGACCAGGCCGATCACGTCGCCGGGGGCGACGACCAGGTCCAGGCCGGAGAAGAGGGTGCGTTCGCCGTGGCCGGCGCTGAGGTCCTTGACTACGAGTGTGGCGCTCATGATGGGGCCGATTGTAGGAGGAGCGGGCCCCGGACCGGAAAAGCCCGGGGGCCGCAGCTGTGGCAGCCGCGGCCCCCGGGGTCACCCGTGGATCACTTCTCAGCGACTCACTTGGTCTTCTTGGAGAAGTAGTCGAACATGTGCGCCGCCACGTCCTCCAGGTACGGGCCCGCCTCGTAGGTGTTGGCGCCGTTGCCGATGGAGGTGTCGCTGACCAGGGCCGGCTTGCCGTCCTTGGTGGCGTACCAGCCGCCGCCGCTGCTGCCGCCGGTCATGTTGCAGCCGATCATCAGCATCGCCGGGCGGTCCGGGACGCCGGCCTTCGCGGCCGGCTTGCCGCCGTCGCAGTGCTCCAGCTCGACGCCGTCGAAGGGCTTGCCCTCCGGGAAGCCGTAGTTGGAGACGGCGGTCAGCTGCTCACGCGGGGCGTTGAACCACAGCGGCACCGAGCCGCCGACGGTCTCCTCCAGCGACTTGCCGTTCGGGTCGGGGTTGGCGACCTTGATGATGCCGAAGTCGTACTGGCTCCACGGGCCGCCGTGCTCCGGGTCGGCCTCGGCCGTCCACTGCGGCGAGACCATGCCGGCGGTGGCGCCCCACTCGCCGTACGGCTCGGCGTCCTCCAGCTTGGACTTCTGCTTGTTGCCGTTGCTCAGTACGCCGTTGCTGTTGAAGGCCGGGGCGAAGGTGATGTCGGTGTAGTACTTGTTGCCCTTGCCGCCGTGCAGGCAGTGGCTCGCGGTCCACACCAGGTTGCTCTTGCCCGGGTTGGCCGGGTCGGAGACGACGGTGCCGGAGCACACGTAGTCGTCGTTGCCGTCCTTGAAGAAGATCTTGCCGTTGACGTGCATGTTCTTCGGGAACGGGTGCGCCACCGGCTTCGCCGCGACCACGGCGGGCAGCTGGTCCGGCCCGGTCGGCGGCTGGACGGCGGTGGGCTGGGCCGGGTCCGCGCTGGTCGGCGCCGCGGTCGGCTGGGCCGGGGCCTGCGTCGGGCCCTGGTTGGGCGCCTGCGGCAGCGGCTTCGGCTTGGCGTTCAACAGCTTCTGCAGGGTCCAGTAGCCCTTGACCGCCGGGGTGATGACGTTCGCCTGGGCCCACTTGTCCCAGTCCTCGAGCTTCCAGGTCTTCAGCTCTTCGAGCGTCGGAAGCTTGATCGGGGCCGCTCCCGGCTTGCCGGAGGCGGTGGCCGCGACGGTGGGAGCCGTGGTCTGGGCTCCGGCCGGGTCGCTGTTGTCCGGCCCGCAGGCGGTGGCGACCACCATGGTCAGCGCGGCGACGGACGCGCCCAGGACAGCACGGCTCGGCCGGGATATCGATGACATGAGTTCAAATCCCCCTGTTGACTACTCGCCATACGGCCCGTTCCTCGGGTACGGCCCCGGGGGGCCGCAGGTATGGCAGGTGAGGAGTCTGCCATGTGGATAAGAAACTCCTTACATCCGGCCCCGGCTGGGACGGGGCTGTCACCGGATCGGCACCGGATCGGCACCTGCCCTCCGTCAGGGGTCGGTGAATCGGCGGCCGGGTGAATCGGGGGCCGGGTGAATCCGGCGCCGGGTAAATCGGTTGCACACGTCTGTTGACGTTCGTACCGTGGAGTTCGTCATCAGCCAGACAAGGAGAAGGCCGTTGCTCTACTGAGGTCCCGGGACACCGCCCCGCCGCGCAGGCCCTGCTGCCGCCGCGCGGTGTGCGAGTGTGCGACCTCAGTCACGGCCCACTGGCGCCTTGCCGTGCCCCCTTGTTGTCAGGCCGTACCGGTTCCGCACCCGCGGTGTCTCCCCGTGTTGCTCATCACCCCTTTCAGCAACCATCCGGGAGGCCCTACATGGCACAACCCACCACCGCCGTCCTCTGCACCGACCTCGCGTTCGAGTGGCCCGACGGCAAGCCCGTCCTGGACGGCTTCCACCTCGCCGTCGGCCCCGGCCGCACCGGACTGATCGGGCTCAACGGCGCCGGCAAGTCCACCCTGCTGCGGCTGATCGCCGGCGAGCTCACCCCGACCGGCGGAACCGTCCGGGTCGAGGGTGAACTCGGCTACCTGCCCCAGGGCTTGACGTTCGACACCGGGATGCGGGTCGACGAGGCGCTCGGCATCCGGGCCGCCCGCGAGGCCCTGCACGCCATCGAGTCCGGCGACACCGACCAGCGGCACTTCGACGCCGTCGGCGACGACTGGGACGTCGAGGAGCGCGCCCGCGCCACCCTCGACCGGCTCGGCCTGCGCCGCCTCGGCCTCGACCGCACCACCGGCGAACTCTCCGGCGGTGAGGCGGTGTTGCTGCGGCTGGCCGCCCTGCTGCTGCGCCGCCCCGACGTCCTGCTGCTCGACGAGCCCACCAACAACCTCGACCGGGCCGCCCGCGAGCGGCTCTACGAGACGGTGGCCGGCTGGAACGGCGTCATGCTGATCGTCAGTCACGACCGCGATCTGCTCCGGCACGTCGACCGGATCGCCGACCTGAGGGACGGCGAAGTCACCTGGTACGGCGGCAACTTCGACGAGTACGAGCGCACTCTCGCCGCCCAGCAGGAGACGGCCGAGCGGCTGCTGCGCAACGCCGAGGCCGATGTCCAGCGCCAGAAGCGGGACTTGGTCGAGGCCCGTGTCAAGCTGGACCGCAGCGCCTCGTACGGCAAGAAGCGCTCGGTCACCCGCAACGACCCGCACATCTTCGCCGGGATGCTCAAACGCAAGGGCCAGGAGACGGCGGGCCGGCTCACCGGCATGCACACCGAGCGGCTGGAGGAGGCGAAGCAGCGGCTCACCGCCGCCGAGGAGGCCGTACGCGACGACGCCGAGATCCGGATCGACCTGCCGCGCACCGCCGTTCCGGCCGGGCGCACCGTGCTCACCCTGCAGAAGGTCAAGCTGCCCTACGGCACCACCGCCGACCTCGACCTGCGCGGCCCCGAGCGGATCGCCCTGGTCGGGCGCAACGGCTCAGGCAAGACGACGCTGCTGCGCACCATCGCGGGCGAACTCTCCCCGCTGGAGGGCCAGATCACCACCCCGGCGGCGCTGCGCTACCTGCCGCAGCGGCTCGACCTGCTGGACGACAAGCTGACCGTCGTGGAGAACGTCAAGCTGTTCGCTCCAAACGCCGGGGACAACGCGATCCGCGCCCGGCTGGCCCGCTTCCTGTTCCGCGGCGCCCGGGCCGACCAGCCGGCCGGCACCCTGTCCGGCGGCGAGCGGTTCCGGGCGACGCTGGCCGCCCTGCTGCTGGCCGATCCGCCGCCGCAGCTGCTGCTGCTCGACGAGCCGACCAACAACCTGGACCTCGCCAGCGTCCGCCAGCTCACCCAGGCGCTGGCCGCCTACCAGGGCGCGCTGATCGTGGTCAGCCACGACCTGCCGTTCCTGCGTGGCCTGGGGCTGACCAGGTGGCTGGAGCTGGACGGCGAACTGAGGGCGGTGGACCCGATGTAGCGGGCGAGGCGGGCGAAGCGGGTGCGGCGGGTCCAGTGGGTGTGGCGGGGGGTGCCGGTACGGCGGCTACTCCTGCCCGGCCTGCCTGACTTGCCCGTCGGGCGTCATCCGACGCGCCGTACCCGTGCCCCTTGGGCCTACCCGCCCGGCCGGCCGAACGGGCCCGGGGAGGGGGCGACGGCAAACCGTTTTGACGGCGGGTGGAAAAGAGTCGGTCGTGCTCCCAACTTCCGTGCACTGCAGTACCATCGGCGGCATGCCTGCGCTCAACATCGAGTACACGGAACACGAGCTCGCCGCGATCCGCGAGGCCGCCGCCGCGGACGGCAAGAGCGTGAAGGCGTACGTCCACGACCTGAGCGTGCGGGAGCAGCAGCGCCGGGTGTTCGTGGACCACGCGGTGGCGTTCTGGAAGGCGCACCAGGCGGAGTTCGACGCCGCGTTCCCGGAGGACGCGCCGGCCGCGTGAGCGGCGGCGGTGCGGGTGCGAGGTCAGGGCCCGGCGTGGTGGCGGGTCGGGGCACGATGAGGGCCGGGGCGCGGTGAGGGACGAGGGCGTGACGCTGCTGCACGTCGACCTGCGCTGGCTGCTCGACGTGCAGGAGCTGGCCTCCCCGGAGGACCTCAGCGTGCGGGACTACTCGGCGTTGCAGGCCGCCGTGGCCCGGCACCGGGTGAACACCGCCCAGCTCGGCCACGACGCCGACCCCGCCTGGTGCGCGGCCACCCTGATGCACACCATCGTGCTGCTGCGCCCGCTCCCGGTGCGCAACAACCTGTATGCCTGCATGACGACGGCCGCGTACATGCACGCGGCCGGAGAGGGGATCGACCCGCCGTACGGGGCGCTGGTCGAGCTGGCCCGGGACGTCGCCGAGGCCCGGGCGGACGTGTACGAGGCGGCCGACCGGATCCGCGGCTGGCGGATCTGAGCTCCCGGGCGGGTGCGGGGCCGGCCGCCGCGGAGCTCAGGCTCTGGCGGCCATCGGGCCATCGGGTCATCAGGCCCTCGCGGGCCTCAGCTTGGCCGCGACCAGCGTGCCCAGCCGGTCCAGCCCGACGACGAGCGCGGCGAGCACGATGAACTCCACGGTCAGCTGGGCGATCTGGCCCCAGACGTAGCCGTAGCCCTTGCCGGTCGGGTCGAAGAAGAAGTACGGGTACGGCGTCGGGAAGTCGTCGAACAGCGCGTTGCGGCCGAGCACGATCGCCGCGTAGCCGAGCGGGAAGGCCAGCCAGAGTGGGATGTCCTTCCAGGCCGCCGCGTTGCGCGGCTTCAGCAGCAGCCAGTCGGCGAGCACCATCACCGGCGTCATGTAGTGCAGGAAGAAGGACGACCAGTGCGCCAGCCGGTCCGGCCCGCTGACCAGTCCGGGCAGCGGGTTGGCGCCGTGCTGGAGCAGGATGTGCGAGACCAGTCCGGTGATCAGGATGTACAGCGTGGCGGCGCCGCGCAGCCGGGGTGCGGGCGCGTCGACGGTGTCGCGCTCGATCATCCAGTAGACCGCGCCGATGAAGTAGCCGAGCACGATCACATTGCTCTGCACGGTGAAGTACACCAGCGACGCCGCCCCTAGGGACAGGCCGAGGCCCGCCGAGAGCGCGATGCCCGCGCGCCACCACAGCGCGGGGCTGGTTCGGACTGTCATGCGGCCACCAGTTCGTTCCAGGCGATACGGGAGGTATCGGACGGCTAAGAGGAATGCCGCACTCTACTTGCTGGTAGCGGGCGGGCGGAACCTCTCCGCGAGCCGGTGCGTACCCGTATGAATCGCCGTCCGGGGCTCAGCCGGGCAGGACGAACCCCGACTCGTACGCCGCGATCACCGCCTGGGTGCGGTCCCGGGCGCCCAACTTGGCCAGCACGCTGCCGACGTGCGTCTTCACCGTCTCCTGGCTCACCACCAGCTGCCGGGCGATCTCGCCGTTGTTGAGCCCGGTGGCCATCAACCGCAGCACCTGTCCTTCCCGCTCGGTCAGCCGCCCGATCGGCCCCCGGTCCACGGCGGCGGCCTCCCGGCGGCCGTCCGCGCCGTGGCGCAGCGCGAGTTCGCGCACGGCCGCCGGGAACAGCAGCGAGTCCCCGCGTGCGACCAGCCGCACAGCCTGGACCATTTCCTCCGCCCGCGCCCGCTTCAGCAGGAACCCGGCCGCGCCCGCGCGCAGCGCGTCGTACACGTGGTCGTCGTGCTCGAAGGTGGTGACCACCAGGATCCGCGGCGGCTCGGCCATTCCGCCGACCAGCTGCTCGGTGGCCCGGATCCCGTTGATGCCGGGCATCCGGACGTCCATCAGCACCACGTCCGGGCGCAGCTCGCGCACCAGCGGGACGACCTCGGCGCCGTCGGAGGCCTCGCCGACCACGGTGAGGTCCGGCTCGGCGTCGATCACCACCCGCAGGCCCATCCGGACCAGCCGCTCGTCGTCCGCGATCACCACGCGGATGCTCCCGTTACCGAAGCCCTCGCTACCGGCGCTCTCGTTCATGATGTCCCTCCCACCGGCAGCCAGACGGCCAGCCGCCACGTCGTTCCGTCCTCGCTCGGCCCCGCCGTGCTCCCGCCGCGCAGGGCCGTGGCGCGTTCCCCGATCCCGCGCAGCCCGCGCCCGCCGCCCGGGCGGCTCGGGCGGGCGGGGCCGAGCGGGTTGGTCAGTTCGATCTCCAGCCGGTCCGTGTCCAGGGCGACCCGCAGCCCGGCCGGGGCGGGCCCGGCGTGCCGCAGCACATTGGTCAGGCCCTCCTGCACGATCCGGTAGGCCTCGCGGGAGACCTCGGCGGTCAGCGCGGCCAGACCGGGGTCCAGCTCGGTGTTCACCGTCACGCCGGTGCGGGCGAGTTGGCGCAACAGGTCGTCCAGTTCGGCGAGTGTCGGCCCGGCCGGTTCGGCGGTGGCCTCCTCCTCGCGCAGCAGCCCGAGCACGGTGTCCAGTTCGGCGACGGCCCCCCGCGCGGTCTCCTCGATCGCCCGCAGCGCCTCGGTGGCGAAGTCCGGGTCGGTGCGCAGCACCCGGGCCGCCGCCGAGGCCTGGATGCCGACCGCGCTGAGCGCGTGCCCGACCGAGTCGTGCAGCTCACGGGCCAGCCGGTTGCGCTGGGCGAGTACCGTGGCCCGCCGCTCGGCGGCGGCCAGCCGCTCCTCCGGGGTCGGCCCGAGCAGGGCGGGTGCCCAGCGGGCGAGCAGCGCACCGAAGGCAGCGTTGGTGCCGATGACCAGCAGCAGGACGGCCAGGCCCAGCAGCGGGCCGGTGACCATCCAGCCGGGGAAACGGTCCTCCCAGAACCGGGCGAGGTCCTCGGACCCGCCGAGGCTCATCAGCAGCACCACCGAGAACGGCACCCCGGCCAGCGTCATCCCGGCGACCACCCCGCCGGAGAACAGGTGCAGCACGAACCAGACGGCGGTGCGCCACCTCGCCCCCCAGGACCGGGCCGGTCCGGTGGTCAGCTCCTCCGGCCGCGCCACCATGCACAGCGCCCGTGCGGCCGCGCCCTCCAGCCCCCGGACGGTCGGCACCAGCGCGGTGACGGCCGCCATCGGCAGCGAGGTGAACAGCGCCAGCAGCTGCAGCAGCACTTGTCGCAGGTGTCCCTGGGCAGGGTTGAGCGCCCCGAGCCCCACGATCGACAGCAGCCAGTACGGCATCAGCAGCGCGCCGCCCAGCACCAGATGCACCCAGCGCAGCCGGGCCCGCCGCCCGAACAACGCCTCCACCACTGACCGCAGCCGGCCGCCCCCCGTGTCCACCCGGGTGACTCTACGTCAGCGGGCGCCCGGCGGGTCGGTGTCATCGCGCGGCCAGGTCGCGCGGCGGCTCTGTTCCGCTCAAGGCCGCTCGTGAACTCGGCTGTTCCCGCTGCACCGCCCGTTCGGTCAGTGCCATCGCGCCGACGGCCAGCACCAGCACCCCGGCCGTGAACTGTCCGGCCTGCACCAGGTTCATCAGCCCCGGTGTCGCGCTCGGCAGGTCCTTCACCGTCGTCTCGGTCCCGAACGCCACCAATTGGTAGCCGCCCCAGCCGAAGAGCGAACCGGCGCCCAGCCACGCCACCGTCAGCGGCCCCCGGAGTCGTCGCCCGGGCCCGATCCGGAACACCAGCACCAGCGTCGCGACCGTCGCGGCCACCGCCATGGCCGCCATCGCGGCGTCCATCGTGGCGATCGACCGGGTGCGCTGCTCGACCCAGTGGATCGGCAGCCCCACCTCCCCGCCGGCCGCCCAGTACGCCCGGACCCCGGCGACCGCCAGCGCGACCAGCGCGGCGACGCAGGCGAAGGCCCGCTGCACGTTGCGGGTGGGGGAGTCGGGCAGGTCGCCGATCCGGCTGCGCAGAAGGCCCGCCCAGCGCCGGCGGGCGTAGAGCACGAACGCGGTCATCAGCGAGAGGCCCTGCACCCCGAAGCCGCCGTAGACGAGGGTGAACACCCAGTCCGCGATGGTGTCGTCGAGGTGCGGCTGATCCGGCGTGCGGTGCTCCGGCCCGAGCACCAGCGAGGCGAGCGCGTCCGTCGGCACCGCCACCAGGATCGTCCCGAGCAGCCCGGTCGCCACCCACATCGGGAAGGCCACCAGCCCGGCCGGCGCCCGCCGCCCCCACGGCCGTACGAAGGAGAGCGCGAGCGCCAGCGCGGTCGCGTCCATACCGAAGGTGAGGAGGTTGACCGTCCAGAGGCTGTCCAGCGCCTTCGGGTCGCGCGCGCCCACGTGGGAGCCGGTCAGCCACAGCAGTTTCAGTGTCAGATAGGGCGCGGTGGCGGCCATCGCGATCCCGGCCGCCACCCCCCGTACCACATCCTCTTTGCGCCTCATGCCCCCTACGTTGCCGCCGCCCCCGGGCCCGCACCTCCGCCCGGCGCCCGATCCCCCTCCCCCCGGCGGGGGATTCCGGCTCACGCCATCCGGTGGATCAGCCGTTCCTCGTCGTCGACCCGCCCGTCCGGGTCGGCCACCAGCCCGAGCCGCTCGGCGAGCCGCCGTGAGGGCAGGTTGTCGGCCCGGATCAGCGCGGTCACCGCAATCCCCGGGAACCGCGGCAGCGCCTCCGCCATCGCAGCCCGCGCCGCCTCCGCCGCATAGCCCTTGCCCCAGGCGGACGGCCGGAAGCGGTAGTACAGGTTGAACACCTTCTCCCCGTCCAGGGTGTTCAGATACAGCCCGGCGAACCCGATGATCACCCCCGGCTCCTCCCGCGTCGACACGGCGCAGTACCCCACCCCGTCCCGCGGCCAGTCCGCCACGAACCCGTCCAGCATCTCCTGCGCCTGCGCGATGTCCCGCTGCGGCCCGTGCGGGTTGTACCGGTTGGTCTCCGGATCCCCGTGGATGGCGAACATCGCCTCCGCGTCCCCCTCCTGGGGCCGCGTCAGGACCAGCCGCTCGGAGACGGCGACGATCGTGCGTGCGGTGGTGGTCATGGCGGCTCCCCCGTGTCGTGCGTAATAGATCAATTGCACCCCAGGCCATTACCCCGACACTCGCCCGCCCATTCCTCCCCGGCCGTGGAATCGGCCCACGCCCGATCGTCCCGGCGACACGGGGTCGGGGAGGAGGTCTTGTTACCGGCCGGTCGCTTCCCTATCATCACGAGTGTTACAGCTTTACTGTCAAACCCTGAAGGGGTCTGCGGCCAGTGCGCGACACAAGCAGTCCAGCGGGCGGCGCGGGCGGTCCGGGGCCGTTGGCGGGTGTGCGGGTGGTGGAGCTCGCGGGGATCGGGCCAGGGCCGTTCGCCGCCATGCTGCTGGGGGACCTCGGGGCGGACGTCGTGCGGGTGGACCGGCCGGAGCCCTCGCCGCTGGGGACGGATCCGGCGTACGACCTGACCAATCGGAACAAGCGGTCGGTGCTGATCGACCTGAAGTCGCCGGAGGGCCCCGGGCGGGTGCTGAACCTGGTCGAGCGGGCGGACCTGCTGATCGAGGGGTACCGGCCGGGGGTCGCGGAGCGGCTCGGGGTCGGGCCGGAGGTGTGTCTGGCGCGCAATCCGGCGCTGGTGTACGGGCGGATGACCGGGTGGGGGCAGCAGGGGCCGCGGGCCGCGACCGCCGGGCACGACCTCGGGTACTCGGCGGTGGCCGGGGTGCTCGGGATGGTCGCGGCGCAGGGCGGGGCGGAGGAGGCGCCGGGGATCCCGGCCAATCTGCTCGGCGACTACGCGGGCGGCTCGCTCTACCTGGTCGTCGGCCTGCTCGCCGGGCTGCACCACGCCCGTGCCACGGGCGCCGGCCAGGTGGTCGACGCCGCGATCGTGGACGGCGCGGCGCACCTCGGCAGCATGCTGTGGGGCCTGCTCGCGGCCGGGCACTGGCAGGACCGCCGGGGCGTCAACCTGCTGGACGGCGGCGCACCGTTCTACGCGATCTACCGCGCGGCCGACGGCGGGCACCTCTCCGTGGGCGCGCTGGAGCCCCGGTTCTACGCCGAGTTCGCCCGCCTGCTGGGACTGGGCCCGGGCGCGCCGGGACAGCACGACCTCGCCCGCTGGCCCGAACTGCGCGCCCTGATCGCCGCCCGCTTCGCCACCCGGACCAGGGCCGAGTGGGAGACCGTCTTCGCCGGCTCGGACGCCTGCGTGGAACCGGTTCTGACGATGCGGCAGGCAGCGGCGGACGGGCATCTGTCGGCGCGCGGTACGTACGTCGAGGCGGACGGCGTCACCCAGCCCGCCCCCGCCCCGCGCTTCTCCGCCACCCCCGGCGCGCTGCGCCGCCCGCCGGCCCGGCCGGGCGCGGACACCGCCGAGGTGGCCCGGGACTGGCAGGTTCCGTCCATCGACCCGTCGGCTCTCGACTCCGCAGCAGAACAAGGAGAGTAGCGTTGCAGCGCGAGATCTTCACCGAGCAGCACGAGGACTTCCGGGCCACCGTGAAGGCCTTTCTCGCCAAGGAGGTGCTGCCGCACTACGACCGCTGGGAGAAGGCCGGCATCGTCGACCGCTCCGTCTGGCTGGCGGCCGGACGCCAGGGCCTGCTCGGCCTGGCCGTCCCCGAGGAGTACGGCGGTGGCGGCACCCCGGACTTCCGCTACGCCGCCGTGCTGGCCGAGGAGTTCGCCCGGGCCGGTGCCTCCGGGCTGGCGATCGGCCTGCACAACGACATCATCGGCCCGTACCTCACCTCGCTCGCCACCGAGGAGCAGAAGCGCCGCTGGCTGCCCGGCTTCTGCACCGGCGAACTGATCACCGCGATCGCGATGACCGAGCCCGGCACCGGCTCCGACCTGCAGGGCATCCGCACCCATGCGGTCGACCAGGGCGACCACTACCTGCTCAACGGCGCCAAGACCTTCATCTCCAACGGCATCCTCGCCGACCTGGTGATCGTGGTCGCCCGCACCACCCCCGAGGGCGGCGCGCACGGGTTGAGCCTGCTCGCCGTCGAGCGCGGCACGCCCGGCTTCGAGCGCGGCCGCAACCTCGACAAGATCGGCCAGAAGGCCCAGGACACCGCCGAGCTGTTCTTCGAGGACGTCCGGGTGCCGAAGGAGAACCTGATCGGCGAGCTCAACGGCGGCTTCGTCCACCTGATGCAGAACCTCGCCCAGGAGCGGCTCACCATCGCCGCCGCGGCGATCGCCGGCGCCGAGTACCTGGTCGAGATCACCACCGACTACGTCAAGCAGCGCGAGGCCTTCGGCCGTCCGCTGGCCAAGCTCCAGCACGTCCGCTTCGAGATCGCCGAACTGGCCACCGAGTGCGCGATCACCCGGACCTTCGTCGACCGCTGCATCACCGAGCACAACCGCTACGCGCTCACCCCGGCCGACGCCTCGATGGCCAAGTGGTGGGCCACCGAACTGCAGAAGCGCACCGCCGACCGCTGCCTGCAACTCCACGGCGGCTACGGCTACATGAGCGAGTTCCCGGTCGCCCGGGCGTTCACCGACGGCCGCATCCAGACCATCTACGGCGGTACCACCGAGATCATGAAGGAGATCGTCGGCCGCTCCATCCTCGGCTGAGCCCCGTCCGGAACCCTCAGGAACCCCCCTGCCCCGAAAGGCATTTCCATCGTGACCACCGAAGCGTACGTCTACGACGCGATCCGCACCCCGCGCGGCCGCGGCAAGGCCACCGGCTCGCTGCACGGCACCAAGCCGATTGACCTGGTCGTCGGCCTGATCCATGAACTGCGTCACCGCTACCCCGAGTTGGACCCGGCCGCGATCGACGACATCGTGCTCGGCGTGGTCAGCCCGATCGGCGACCAGGGCTCCGACATCGCCCGGATCGCCGCCGTCGCGGCCGGCCTGCCCGACACCGTGGCCGGTGTCCAGGAGAACCGCTTCTGCGCCTCCGGCCTGGAAGCCGTCAACCTGGCCGCCGCCAAGGTCCGTTCGGGCTGGGAGGACCTCATCCTGGCCGGCGGCGTGGAGTCGATGTCCCGGGTCAAGATGGCCTCCGACGGTGGTGCCTGGTTCGCCGACCCGATGACCGCGTACGAGACCAACTTCGCCCCGCAAGGCATCGGCGCCGACCTCATCGCCACCATCGAGGGTTTCTCCCGCACCGACGTGGACGCCTTCGCCGTCGAGTCCCAGGCCCGCGCCGCCAAGGCCCAGGCGGACGGCCTGTTCGACCGCTCGGTGGTCCCGGTGCGTGACCGCAACGGACTGGTCGTGCTGGAACGCGACGAGTTCATCCGCCCCGGCACCACCGTCGAGACCCTGGCCGGTCTCAAGCCCTCCTTCGCGGCGATCGGCGAGGCCGGCGGCTTCGACGCCGTCGCCCTGCAGAAGTACCACTGGGTGGAGGCCATCGACCACGTCCACCACGCGGGCAACTCCTCCGGCATCGTGGACGGCGCCGCCCTGGTCGCGATCGGCAACCGCGAGGTCGGCGAGCGGTACGGGCTGCGCCCGCGCGCCCGGATCGTCTCCGCCGCGGTCTCCGGTTCCGAGCCGACCATCATGCTCACCGGTCCCGCCCCGGCCACCCGCAAGGCGCTCGCCAAGGCCGGCCTCACCGCCGCCGACATCGACCTGGTCGAGATCAACGAGGCCTTCGCGGCGGTCGCGCTCCGCTTCATCCGCGAACTCGGCTTCCGCCACGACCAGGTGAACGTCAACGGCGGCGCGATCGCCCTCGGCCACCCGCTCGGCGCCACCGGCGCGATGCTGCTCGGCACCGTGATCGACGAGCTGGAGCGGCGCGACCTGCGCTACGGCCTGATCACCCTCTGCGTGGGCGGCGGCATGGGCATCGCCACCGTCGTCGAGCGCGTCTGACCCCCGCCCCAGCAGACCGGTAGACTTGGAGAACTTGATGAGCGACACCACCACCATCCGCTGGGAGCAGGACCAGGACGGCGTGGTCACCCTCGTCCTCGACGACCCCACCCAGTCCGTCAACACCATGAACGAGGCCTTCACCGCCGACTTCGAGACCGTGGTCGGGCGGCTGGCCGAGCTCGGCGACGCGCTGCGCGGCGTGGTGATCACCTCCGGCAAGAAGACCTTCTTCGCCGGGGGAGACCTGCGGATGCTCTCCACGGCCCGCCCCGAGGACGCCGAGGCCGTCTTCGAGAAGTCCATGCGGATCAAGCGCTCGCTGCGCACCCTGGAGACCCTCGGCAAGCCGGTCGTCGCCGCCGTCAACGGCAGCGCGCTCGGCGGCGGCCTGGAGATCGCCCTCGCCTGCCACCACCGGATCGCGCTGGACACCCCGGCCAGTCGGATCGGCCTGCCCGAGGTCACCCTCGGTCTGCTGCCGGGCGGCGGCGGAGTGGTCCGTACGGTACGGCTGTCCGGCATCACCGACGCCCTGCTGAAGTTCCTGCTGCAGGGCCGCCAGTACCGCCCGGCGCAGGCGCTGGAGCACGGACTGGTGCACGAACTGGTGGACACTCCCGAGGAGTTGGCCGTCCGCGCGAAGGCCTGGATCGAGGCCAACCCGACCGCCGTCCAGCCCTGGGACGTCAAGGGGTACAAGATCCCCGGTGGTACCCCGGCGACCCCCGCCTTCGCCGCCAACCTGCCCGCCTTCCCGGCCAACCTGCGCAAGCAGCTGAACGGCGCGCCCTACCCGGCCCCGCGCAACGTGCTGGCTGCGGCGGTGGAGAGCAGCCAGGTCGACGTCGACACCGCGATGGCGATCGAGGCCCGCTACTTCACCGAGCTGGCCTGCGGGCAGACCAGCAAGAACATGATCCAGGCGCTGTTCTTCGACATGCAGGCGGTCAACTCCGGTGCCGGGCGCCCCAAGGACGTCGAGAAGCGGCTGGTCCGCAAGGTCGCCGTGCTCGGTGCCGGGATGATGGGCGCCGGCATCGCCTACGCCTGCGCCAAGGCCGGCATCGAGGTCATGCTCAAGGACGTGAGCCTGGAGGCCGCCGAGCGCGGAAAGGCCTACTCCGAGGGGCTGTTGAACAAGGCCGTGGCCCGCGGACGCTCCACCGAGGCCAAGCGCGACGCGCTGCTCGCCCGGATCACCCCCACCGCCGAGGCCGCCGACCTGGCCGACTGCGACGCGGTGATCGAGGCCGTCTTCGAGAACACCGAGCTCAAGCACAAGGTGTTCCAGGAGGTCGAGGGCGTCGTCGCCCCCGACGCGCTGCTCTGCTCCAACACCTCCACCCTGCCGATCGGCCTGCTCGCCGAGGGCGTCCAGCGCACCGGCGACTTCATCGGCCTGCACTTCTTCTCGCCGGTCGACAAGATGAGGCTGGTCGAGATCATCCGTGGCCCGCAGACCGGCGACGAGGCGCTCGCCCGCGCCTTCGACCTGGTCCGGCAGATCGACAAGACCCCGATCGTGGTGAACGACTCGCGCGGCTTCTTCACCTCGCGGGTGATCGGCCAGTTCCTCAACGAGGGCGTCGCCATGGTCGGCGAGGGCATCCACCCGTCCAGCATCGAGCAGGCCGCCGCCCAGGCAGGCTACCCCGCCAAGGTGCTCTCCCTGATGGACGAGCTGACCCTCACCCTGCCGCGCAAGATCCGCGACGAGTACCGGCGCTCGGCGGAGGCCGCCGGCGTCACCTGGACGCCGCACCCGGCGGACGCGGTGGTGGACCGGATGGTCGACGAGTTCGGCCGCCCGGGGCGCAGCGGCGGCGCGGGCTTCTACGAGTACGGCGAGGACGGCAAGCGCGGGCGGCTCTGGCCGGGGCTGCTGGAGCACTTCTCGCGCCCGGACGTCGACGTCGCCGACGTCCCGTTCGAGGACCTCAAGGAGCGAATGCTGTTCAGCGAGGCGCTGGACTCGGTGCGCTGCCTGGAGGAGGGCGTACTGACCTCGGTCGCCGACGCCAACGTGGGCTCGATCCTGGGGATCGGCTTCCCGGCCTGGACCGGCGGCGTGTTCCAGTACATCAACGGCTACCAGGGCGGCCCGGCCGGCTTCGCGGCCCGCGCGCGCGAACTCGCCGCCGCGTACGGCGAGCGCTTCGCGCCGCCGGCGCTGCTGGAGCGGATCGTGGCGGAGGGGCGGACCTTCACCGACTGATCCCCGCCCTTGGATCAGGCGGATCCGGGTGAGGCCGTGCCCGTCACGGCCTCACCCGACTTCCGGCCCGATTCGTTTGTCCGGCTCCCCGGCCCGATTCCCTGTCCGGCTCCCTGGCCCGATTCGCCGCCCGGCCCCTCACTCCTCGCCGAGCTGCTCGCCGAGTTCCTCCCGCAGGGACCGCTGGAACGCCGTGACCAGCGCCTGGGCCACCATCGGCTGGATATGGTCGGTCAGGGCCTTCATCCGGGCCAGCTCATCGGGGGCCGGCTCGCTCTCCCGGTACGGCTTCCACACCGTCTCCCGGAACAGCCGCTGCAACTCCCGGGCCGTCGCCCGGCTGTGCTCCAGCACCACCGCCCGGGCGGCCAGCAGCGTCTCCAACGGGATCGGCACGTCGAGGATCCGCACGCCCAGCGGCAGCAGGCCCGGATCCACCCGGAACACCTCCGGATCCGTCGTCCGCTCCAGCGCCCCCATCGCGACCAGCCGCTCCACGTGCTGCTCGGACAGCCCCTGCCCGGCCCGCCGCTCCAGCTGCGCCCTGGTGGCCTCCTCCGGGGTTTCCGGCGTCCAGGACGCCACCAGCGCCCGGTGGATCGCCAGATCCAGCGGCGTACTGTCCTCCGGCAGCCGCGCCAGGTACCGCTCGATGGCCGCCAGCGTCAGCCCCTGCCGCTGCAACTCCTCGATCAGCCCCAACCGGTCCAGGTGCTCCGCCCCGTACAACCCCACCCGCCGCGGCCCCAACTCCGGCGGCGGCAGCAGCCCCTTCGTCCCGTAGAACCGCACCGTCCGCACCGTCACCCCGGCCCGCGCCGCCAACTCATCCACCGTCAGCCGCACCTCCCCCACAACGGCGCCGTACTCCCCCATCTGCTGCCTCCCGCGCTGGCACACTCCTGCTGTGACACCAGTAGTGTGACAGTGCCGTGCGGCCAGGTCCATCGATGGGTTTCCCGCCCGATGGCCGCGCCCTCCGGTAGACCCCGCACGATCTCGCCGCGCGCGGCCCGGGGCCCATGCCTGGGGTCCACGCCCGGGGTCCACGCCTGGGGCCCGATGCCTGCCCGACGGCGTACGACGCGGACGCCCCTGCCTCCCGCCGGGGCCGGACCGTTGAGCCGGGACCGATCGGCGGGGCAGGGGCGTCGACGACCGTTCGCCTGGGGTCAGCGGGCGGCGGGTTCGGTGAGGGTGGCGTGGTGGCGGCGGGTGACTTCGGGGTGGGCTCGGGTGTAGCCCTTCCATTCGTTGAGGCCGAAGTCGGCGAAGAGGGGGTTGTGGGGGTCCTCGGTGGCGCCGGGGGCGTGGTGGGCGAGCGGGAAGTCGAGCGGCTCGATGTGGGCGTCGAGGCGGGGATTGTAGAAGAACGGGACGGAGAAGCGCTCGCGGGCGCCGGGCGGGCTGATCACGCGGTGGCTGGTGGCCTTGAGGTAGCCGTCCGTGGCCACTTCCAGCAGTTCGCCGAGGTTGACGACGAAGGCGCCGTCGCGCGGGGGGATGTCCAGGAAGGTGCCGTCCGGGCGCTCGACCTGGAGCCCGCCGACGGTGTCCTGCAACAGCAGGGTGATGAAGCCGTAGTCCTTGTGGGCGCCGACGCCTTGGCCGGCGCCGTCCGGGGCGGTGCCGGGGTAGCGGACCAGCTTGAGGCGCAGGTGGGGGTGGCCGGCGAAAGCGTCGTCGTAGAAGTCGGGGCGGGCGCCGATCGCGGTGAGAAGCTCGTGCAGCAGGCGGCGGGCGACCCCGCCGAGGTGGTCGATCCAGCCGAGGGCGGCGGTGCGCAGCTCGGGGAGCGCGTCGGGCCACTGGTTGGGCCCCTCCAGCCACCAGTACGCGGGCTCGCCGGCGCCGGGGACGTGCGGCGGCAGCTCGGCGCCGATGTCCAGCTGGTCGCGCCAGTCCTGGCTGCCGCCGGTGCGCTCGTCGCCGGTGCGGGTGTAGCCGCGGTAGTGCGGGGAGTTGAGGTTGCTCACGGCGAGCCGGTCGGCCTCGGGGAGGGCGAAGAAGGCGCGCATGGCGGCGGTGAGCGCGGCCGTCTCCTCCGGGGTGACGCCGTGGCCGACGAGCTGGAAGAAACCGACGCCGGTGGCCGCGGCGCGCAGGTCGTCGTGCAGGCGGAGGCGGTCCTCCGGGCTGCCGTCGGCGAGCGAGAGGTCGATCACCGGGAGGGCTTCGGGGAGCGCCTCGGTGGAGCCGGTTCCGGATATGGGCGTGTGCTGCTGCGTCATGTGTGACATCCGCTGGGTCTCGTCCCGGTCGGTCCCGGTGGTCGACCGGGAAGGGCCGGAGCTGCGCCTGGTGCGGCGGGGTGCTCCGGGAGCCGGGAGGTGGTGGCGGCCGCTGGGGGCCGCCGTTGAGGGTGGGTGGCGCGAGGTTCAGCCGGAGCGTCGACAGGACATGCTCGTCACGCGGAGCAGGTCCACGTGGCGGCGGCGAACAAGGATGAGCACCCCATCAGGGTAAATGACCGCTTCCAGGGTGGGCGAGCCCCCTACGGCGGAGGGCCGCCCATCACTTGTCCGTGATCTTTCAAGTTGCGGGTCTTTCAAGGCGCGGGTCTTTCAAGGCGCGGGTCTTTCAAGGCGCGGCCTTTCAACACGGGCCGCCGCTCTGATCGGCGGCTCCCTTCCGGGGGTGTCGGGGGTTTTCAGGCGTTGTTGAGGTAGGCCAGGACGGCCAGGACGCGGCGGTTGTCGTCGTCCGAGGGCTGGAGGCCGAGCCGGACGAAGATCGACGCGGTGTGCTTGGCGATCGCCCGCTCAGTGATCACCAGCTGTTGGGCGATCGCCGTGTTGGACCGGCCCTCGGCCATCAGCGCCAGCACCTGCCGCTCGCGCGGGGAGAGGGTGGAGACCGGACCGGCCGAGGAGTTGTGGGTGAGCAGCCGGGTGATCACCTCCGGGTCCATCGCGGTACCGCCCTGAGCGACCCGCCGGACGGCGTCGATGAACTGGGCACCGTCCAGCACGCGGTCCTTGAGCAGGTAGCCGATCCCGCCCGTGCTGCCGGCCAGCAGCTCGCGGGCGTACAGCTGCTCCACGAACTGCGACAGCACCAACACGGGCAGACCCGGGTGGGCCTGACGGGCCGCCAGGGCCGCGCGCAGCCCCTCGTCGGTGAAGCTCGGCGGCAGTCGCACGTCGACCACGGCGATGTCGGGCCGGTCGGCGGCCACCGCGGCGAGCAGCTGTTCGCCGTTCTCAACCGCCGCGGTGACCTTCATGCCGTTGGCCTCCAGCAGCCGGGTCAGCCCGTCCCGGAGGAGGAAGAGGTCTTCGGCGATGACAACGCGCACGGGATCTCCATGTTCACGATGGTCGGACCACCGGACGGGCTGCTGATCGCGAGCACCCCGTCGAAGGCGGCCAGTCGGCGTTCGGTTCCGCTGAGGCCGGTTCCCCGGGACGGGTCGGCGCCACCGCGCCCGTCGTCGGCTACCGATATCCGCAGCAGCCCGTCACTGTGCCCTATCTCGATCCACACGTGCGAGGCCCCGGCGTGTTTCACCGTGTTGGCCAGCAGCTCGCTCACCGCGAAGTAGGCGGCCGACTCCACCGGGGCCGGGGCCCGGCCAGGCAGGCTGCCGGTGAAGGTGACCGGCAGCGGCAGGTCCAGCGCGGTCGCCTGCACCGCGTCGGCCAGGCCGCGGTCGGCCAGCACCGGCGGGTGGATGCCCCGGACCAGGTCTCGCAGCTCGCTCAGCGCCTTCACCGAGGACGTCCGGGCCTCGGCCAGCAGCGGCCCGAGGGCTTCCGGGTCGTGCTTCAGCTGCTCGGCGACGGTCAGCAGCATGCCCAGGGCCACCAGCCGGGCCTGCGCCCCGTCGTGCAGGTCCCGCTCGATCCGGCGCAGCTCGGCGGCGCCGGCGTCGATGGTGTCCGCCCTGGTCCGGGCCAGGTGACTGACCTGGCGGGCGAGTTCGGTTCGCCGGGACGGCCCGAGCAGTGCCCGGGCGGACTTCTCGTGAATCCGCAGGACGGGCGGGGCGGCCCACAGGACGGCGAACGGGAACATCCAGACGCCCATGCCGTAGACGATGAACAGCGGGAAGAACGGCCCGTTCCGGCCGAAGACCTCCAGGGCGACCGGGGTCAGCAGCACGATTGCGGCGGTGAACAGCACGGCGAGGCCGGTGAGGAGCGCCCAGGCGAGGTCCCGCCAGGTCGCCGGGTCGGTCAGCCAGCCGCCGAACCGCAGCCGCCGCCAGGGGCCGGCCTCCCCGGCCGGGCGGCGGTACGGCACCGGGACCGGTCGCCCGCTCCACCGCTCGACGACGCGTCGGCTCTCGGTGGCGGCCCAGCGCGCGCCGAACAGCCCGAGCACCACCAGCGAGGGCGCCAGCCAGAGCGAGACGGACCGGTCGCCGGGCGCGGCGCCGCCGTACAGATGGGTCGCCATCACCGCGAGCGCGCCCGGGGCGAACAGTGCGGCCCCGACCGCCCGGCCGCCACCCCCGGTGGCCCAGCAGAGCGCCCAGAGGGCGACCGGCGCCATCGGCACGAGCAGGATCAGCGGCCCGCCGGGGGAGAACGGCCGGGACTCGTCCGGGCCGAACAGGGCGGCGGCCAGCACGATCGGCCCGGCCAGCAGCGAGACCAGCCCCGTCACGGCCAGTGTCGCCACGTACCAGGCGCGTACGCCGTCCACGCAGGCCCGGCCCAGTTGCCGGGCCACCCAGCCGATCGCTCCCGTCCTCATGACACTCCCCCTCTGTGTTCCGCAGCCCCTGTGCAGAGGCCCCGAAGCCGGCGGTTCCGAAGCCCCACAGGCCCGCGGTCCCGATCTTTCGAGGGCTCAGTCTGCCTGGCGCGCGGACCCGGCGCCCTAGGTCTGAACACCCAGTTCGAGGTGTATCTGGATACACCTCCGAGAGGCCGTTTAGACGGCTGTCTGCACCCCGCCGCCGATCCGTAGCGTCGTCTCCCGTCAGCCGGCCCGGGGTCTCCCGGTGCCGGACCCCGAACGGTGGAGGGCCCGTGAACGCGCCGATCATCCGGATCCGCGGCGTCAGCAAGACGTACGACCGAACCGACGCCGCCCGCCCCGCGCTGGCCGGGCTCGACCTGGAGGTACGGGCCGGCGAGACGCTGGCTGTGCTCGGCCGCTCGGGCAGCGGCAAGTCCACCCTGCTGAACCTGATCGCCGGCCTCGACCGCCCGAGCGAGGGCGCGGTCGAGGTGGACGGCGTGGACGTCCACCGGCTCGGCGAGGCCGCGCTGGCCGAGTACCGGCGGACGCGGATCGGCATGGTGTTCCAGTTCTTCAACCTGCTGGACGACCTGAACGTGGAGGACAACGTGCTGCTCCCGGCCCAGCTGGCCGGGATGCGGCGGGAGCAGGCCCGGGCCCGGGCCGGGGAGCTGTTGGAACGGCTCGGTGTGGCCCGGCACGCCAAGGCCTTCCCCGGCCGGCTCTCCGGCGGCGAGCGTCAGCGCGTCGCGGTGGCCCGGGCACTGATGAACCGCCCGCCGCTGCTGCTGGCGGACGAGCCGACCGGCGCGCTGGACACCGCCTCGGCCGCCGACGTCCGCGACCTGCTGCGCGGGCTCAACGCGGAGGGCCAGACGATCCTGCTGGTCACCCATGACACCGCACTCGCCGAGGCCTGCGCCGACCGCACGATCGAACTGCTCGACGGCCGGCTGGTCCGGGACACGGCGGCCGTCCCGACCCCGGGTGGGATGCGATGAGCGAGCGCAGCGAGCGATCCGGTGGAAGGTGCGCGTGGGTGGATGCCCTTGCCGAGCGAAGCGAGGTGGGTGCATGAGCGAGCGCAGCGAGCGAATCGGTGGAAGGTGCGCGTGGGTGAATGCCCCTGCCGAGCGAAGCGAGGTGGGGGCATGAGCGCCCTCGGCAAGGTGGTCCGGGCCGGGGTCGGCCGCAAGCGGGTACAGACCCTGGTCATGGTGCTCACCACGATGATGTCCGTGACGGCGTGCATCCTCGCGGTCGAGTTGCTGGTCGCCGCCCAGGGCCCGTACCAGCGCTCCTTCGCAGACCAGCACGGCGCGCACCTCAACGTGCTGTACGACCAGACCAAGGCGAGCCCCGCCCAGCTCGCCGCGGCCGCCCACGCGCCCGGCGTGACGGCTTCGGCCGGCCCCTACCAGGCGGTCACCGTCCAGCCGCGCTCCGGTCCGGCCACGAAGATCCCGCCGGGTGGAAGCCTGCTGCCGCCGATGACGCTGGTCGGCCGCGCCCAGGACGGCCCCATGGACGGCCTGCGGCTCACCATGGGTCGCTGGGTCGCGGGCCCCGGCGAGGTGGTCTTCCTGGACGGGCACTCCCCGCTGGCCGTCGGCGACAGCATGCAGTTCCCGGACCTGCCCGGGCACCCGACGCTCAAGGTCGTCGGCCTGGCCTCCTCGGTCTCCTGGAGCGCGGACGGCTGGGTCGCCCCCGAGCAGGTGGCCGGGCTGACCGCGCCCGGCACGACCCCCGCCGCCCAGTACCTCTACCGCTTCGCCCACGCCGACAGTGACGCCGAGGTGGAGGCCGGCCACGCTGCGCTGGCCGCCGCGGTGCCGAGCGGAGCGCTCGCCAGGGCCACCTCCTACCGGCCCACCCGGGAGGAGGCCAATCGGACGGCCTCGACCTTCGTCCCGTTCGTCACGGCCTTCGGAGTGCTCGGCCTGGCCATGTCGGTGCTGATCATCGGTGTCGTGGTCAGCGGCGCCGTGAGCGCCGCCACCCGCCGGATCGGCATCCTCAAGTCCCTGGGCTTCACCCCGGTCCAGGTGGCGCGCGCCTACGTCGGCCAGGCGCTGATCCCCGCCGGGGTCGGTACGGCGCTCGGCGTGTTCGGCGGCAACCTGCTCTCCGTACCGGTCCTCGGGATGGCCCACAAGGCCCTGCACGGAGGCCTGCTCGGCATCCCGCTCTGGGTGGACGTCGTGGTCCCGGTGGTGGCCCTGGCCGCCGTGACGGGCACCGCGTTGGTGCCGGCGCTGCGCGCCGGGCGGCTGCGCACGGTGGAAGCGCTCGCGGTGGGCCGGACGGCGCCGGGCGCCAAGCGGGCGGCCGCCGGTGGCACGACCGACCGGGCCGGAGCGGCCGGCCTGCTGTCCCGGGCGCAGAACCTGATCGGCCGACTGCCGGTGCCGCGTGCGCTCAGCCTTGGGATGGCCTCGCCGCTCAACCGGCCGGGCCGCTCGGCGACCACCGCCGCCGCGGTGGTGCTTGGCACGGTCGGGGTCACCCTCTGCGTCGGCCTGACCCTGTCGCTCGGTTCCCTCCAGGACGGCCTGACGGCCGACCGCGCGGGCAAGGTGCTGGTCCAGCCCCCGATCGAGGGCACCCCGGAGCCCGTAGACCATGTGGACGAGACGGCCGTGGTGAAGGCGATCGAGTCCCGCTCCGGCACCCGGGCCTGGTACAGCAGTGTGCCGACCCCGGTCACCGTGGCCGGGAACACCGGGCGCTCCCAGGTGGTCGCGTTCACCGGTGACGCTTCCTGGAGCGGCTTCCAACTGGTCTCCGGCCGCTGGTTCCACGGCCCCGGCGAGGTCGTGGTCAGCGCCGCCTTCCTGCGCGCCGACCAAGCGAAGGTCGGTGACACCGTCACCCTCACCGACCAGGGGCACAGCACCCCGGCGAAGATCACCGGCGAGGTGCTGACCACCAGCGACCTGGTGTTCCTGGACCGGGCCGCGCTGGCGCCGCTCGGCGGCGCGGTCCACGCCGAGGCGATCTCGTTCCACATCGACCTCACCCCGGGCACCGACACGACGGCCTACGCCGACGGGCTGGACCAGGCCGTGAAGCCACTGGGGCTGAGCGCCGACCCCGGCGGGGAGCACATCAACATCGTGGTGCTGGCGATGAACACCCTGGCGGGCACGCTCACACTGCTGCTCTCCGTGGTGGCAGGGCTCGGGGTGCTCAACACGGTGCTGCTGGACACCCGGGAGCGGGTGCACGACCTCGGGGTTCTCAAGGCGCTCGGGATGTCTCCCCGGCAGACTGTCGGGATGGTGCTCACCTCGGTCTGCGGCAGCGGGCTGGTGGCCGGGTTGATCGGGGTCCCGGTCGGGATCCTGGTGCACCACCAGGTGATGCCCGCGATGGCCCGCGCCGCCGGGATCGGGGTGCCGGACGCGGACCTCACCGTGTTCGCCCCGTCGGTGGTGGGGCCGCTGATGCTCGGGGGCCTGGTGCTGGCGCTGCTCGGCGCCCTCCTGCCCGCGACCTGGGCGGCCCGCACCCGGACGGTCACGGCGCTGCGGACGGAGTGACGGCGGGGGAGGGGCGCGGGCGGTCGGCCCGGACGGGCAGACCACCCACGTCCCTCCCCACCCGCCTCAGGAGAGCCGCGCCGCCGCGTACGCCTCCATGGCGGCCCGCTGGTAGGCGGCCAGCCCCGGGGTGATGGCCTCGTACGCGGCGCTCCACATCTCGTTCTCCGTGCAGGAACGCGCGATCGCGAGGTACTCCTCCACCGGGACCGCCCGGATCCCGCTGAGCAGCTGGTACTCCTCGTCGATCATGCGCTGCGCGGGCTCGGAGTCGGCCGGGTGCCCACTCGCCATCAGCTCCGCCAGACGGACCATCCGTGCGGTTCGCTCGCGCTGGCCGGCCTCGACCTCGGCCGGGGTCATCGCGGCGGTCGCCTGCCGGGCCGCCTCGGCGTGCTCGGGGAAGTCGCGCAGGCTGACGTCGACGTCGGCGGGCTGGATGCCCTCGAACAGGTTCTCGGGTCGGTTGATGCTGGTCATGGGCGTGCCGTCCTTCCGGGAGCGTTCCAGGTCGGCGATCGTGCGAGAGACGGTGGCGGCCAGGGAGTCGAGCCGGTCGCGTTCGGTGACCAGTCGGCGGTGATGGCCCCGCAGGGCCTCCAACTCGTCCACCTGGTCGCCCAGGATCCGGGCGATCTCGGTCAGCCCCACGCCCAGTGCCCGTAGCACGAGGATCTGCTGCAGCTGCAGCAACTGCCGCTCCTCGTAGTAGCGGTGGCCGTTGGAGCCGATCCAGGCCGGGGGTAGCAGCCCGATCTCGTCGTAGTGCCGCAGGGTTCGGGCGGTCACCCCGGACATCCGGGCGACCTCCGCGATGGGCCAGGCCATGGCCGTCTCCTCTCCCACGTCGCTTGGACCAGGACCGGTTCCTTCCGGCCCTGGTCATGACGGTAGAAGCTGCCGCTGCGGCAGCTTCAAGCCCGCATGTTCAAACCCTCGGCGCTGAACAGCTCGCACGGCTGAACGGCTGAACGGCTGAACGGTTCGTACGGCCGAACGGTTCGAGCAGCTGAACGGCTCACACGCCGGTGAACCAGTCCAGCGACTGCCCGTGCGGCCCGGTGTAGGCCACCGGCTGCTCGTCCAGGGCGAGCGCGAACAGCCCGGACCGGGCCGGGGCCTGGGCGGGGAGCCGCTCCGCCACGGTCGGCAGCACGGCGATCGCCTCGTTGGAGATCCAGTGCCCTGGCAGCTCGCGCATCGTCGCCGCGAACTCCTCCCGGGCCTCCGGCGGCAGGTAGGCGAGCACCGCGCTGTGGAACACCACCGGCGTCGCCCCCGCCGGAGCCTGTGCCACCAACTCCCGTACGGTCGCGTTGAGATCGCCGCGCGTCAGTAGCGGCGGTTCGGTCCGGGCGACCTGGACGGCACCGCGCAGCCGCTCCAGCCGGTGGGTCTGCTCCGGCCAGACCAGCGACTCCAGCCAGCGCATGTCCTCCTCGGCGCGGACGTCCAGCGGGTTGAGGTCGATCCCGGCCCGCCACACCACCTCGGGCAGCCGCTCCCGCAGGAAGTCGACCATCGGCACCGGTCCGCTCACCGCGCACTCCAGCGTCACCGGGCTCCCATCGGCGCCGAACTCCTCCACCGCGGCGCCGGATTCACCCTCGGACACATACCGGTACCGGTACCGGTACCGGTCCGGGTACAGACAGAGCCCGGCCGAGGCGCCCACCTCGATCAGCGCGAGCGGCTGCGGCAGCGAGGCCAGCAGCGGCAGCAGGGTGGCGCAGCGGCCCGCCTCGTTGGTCTGGGTGCGCCGCTCCAGCATGGTCGCCGAGACTTCGGCCCAGCGCGTCGCCGCCCAGTCGCGGAAGGTCGGCCAGCCCTCGGCCACCGGTCCGCCCAGGTGCCGCACCGCGCCGAACAGTAGGTTCGGCTGCCGCTTCGGGACCGGAAGTTCCCCCAGCAGCCCGAGCAACTCCGTGTCCCCCGCGACCCGTTCGGCCAGTTCCTGGTAGATCGCCGAGTTCCCGCGTGCCTCCCGCTCCGCAAAAGCCAGGTAGAGGTTCCCCGTTCCGGTGTCCATGGTGCGTACTCCCTTTCTTCCAATCGGATTCGGCGCAGCCTTGGCCGCGCCCTTGCTGTCCGCTGTACGGGCGCCAACCCGGTGCGCGCGAGAGCGGGCGCACCGGAAAGTGAGGCCGCCCGCAATGGGAGCCCGCCGGTGGCGACCGCAACTCCCCGCAGCAGGAGGTCTGGTGAAGTCCGAGATCCGTACCCGCGCCGTGCTCGGCACCACCGCCGTGGTGGCCGCCTGATGCTCCTTGGTCTGCACCCGTGGGCTGCACCCGTCGGATCACCGCGCGGACCCGGGCGATCACCTCGCGCACGCCGAACGGCTTTGACACGTGGTCGCCGGCGTCGATCTCCAGCGCGACCACCCGGTCCGTCTCGTCGCTGCGCGCGCTGATCACGATGATCGGCCTGGGACGATCGGCACGTCCCCGCGTCGGCGCAGCGCCCGGCGCGCGTCCAGCCCGCCGGTGTCGGGCAGTCCGAGGTCCAGCAGCACCGGGTCGTACGGTTCGGCCTCGGCCAGTGCTGCCGTCCCGGTGGTCACCCAGGCGACCGTGAACCCGGACCGCGCCAGCCCGCGCCGCAGCGACTCGGCGACCGGCTCATCGTCTTCCACCAGCAATGCATGCACGGGGGCACCCTATTGACCTGCACCGCACGGTCGAACACCGACTACGCCACAGCAGCGGCCGCCGTCCGCAGTGCCCCGACCAGCGCCCGAGCACCGGTTGCCCCCAGGTGCCTTCCCGCACGACGGCATGCGGCGCCCGCACCGGCTCCGGTCCGCGCAGCCGGTGCACCGTGACGCCCGGATGCCGCTGCGCCAGGCCCAGTTCCGGGACCAGCGCCACCCCACTCGTCGGCCCGCGCACCACGCTCTGGCTCGGCGGGGCCGTCCTCGCGACGGCCTTCCTGCCGGTCTACCCGTCCCCGCTGCGCACCCGCCGACCGTCTCGGAGCCGGAGCCGGAGCCGGAGCCGGAGCCGGAGCCGGAGCCGAGCCGGCACTGGCGCCGACACCGGGGTACGGGTCTACCAGCGCGGAGTGCCGTGTCCCGGCTGCCAGTCCAACCCCGGGTTCGGCCGCGGACGAAGCGTGCGCACCAGCGCGCCGACCGACCAGACGACCAGGGTCAGCAGCCCGTAGAACAGCAGCAGCGCCCAGAACGGGGTAGTGGACAGGCTCCGGTTCTCGAACCGGCACCACGCGTCCGGCGGCAGCCAGGACGCTCCCGTCTCCAGCAGTCGCCCGCCGCCCTGCACCAGGCCGTGCTCGCAGCGCTCGCCGTAGTCCAGCGACCGCACGTACAGCAGGCTGTACAGCGCACCCGCGGTGGCGAAGGAGAGGGCGGCGCTGATGCCGAGGAGCATCGCCCGTCTTCGCCCGGCCGTTGTACGGATGTTCGTCACTGAGGCAGCGTACCGGCGCGACGGCCCCGACCCTGTTCAGCGACGGCCCGACCCTGTTCAGAAGGGCCCGAACGGCCAGCACGCCCCCGGCCCGGATCACCCCAGCAGGCCGCCCATGTGCCCGTCCTCGGCGAGCAGCCGCCACGAGCGGCCCGGCGAGGCGAAGGCCTCCGGGTCGACGGCCTCCACCAGCCGGTCCACCACCGTGCTCAGCAGCGACTGGGGGTCGAACACCGCCCAGGTGTCCCGGCCCCGGCCGTGGTCCCAGCGCTCCCACTCGGCGCGCAGCCGCTCGTACGTCCACAGCGCGTAGAGCAGGGCGGACAGGTCGCGGTTGAGGTAGGCCTCGGGCTGGCCGTCGTCGTACCAGTCCGGCAGTTCGAGCCGGCCGGTGGCGCCGTCCAGGGCGATCGTGAGGTCGGTCGGCCAGTCCCCGAGAGCCAGGTAGTCCCGCTGGTACGGGCGCTCCTCCTCGCCGTCGAAGTACTCGGGGTACGCCTCCGCCATGGTCACCAGCGGTTCCTCGCACGCCCCGAACATCGCCCCGCCCAGCGGTAGACCGACCTCGGTCAGCAGCCGCCGGGTCGGCTCGTGCACCAGGGCGGCGGGCAGCCCCTCCGGCCGGAAGCGGTGCACCAGACCGGCCCCGCCGTCCTCGTCCGTCAGCGCCGCGAGCTCGGTCACCAGCTCCCCGCCGACCTCGTACGCGGGCCCGTCCGGCCCGCCCGGCAGGGCGCCCCAGCCCAGCGCCCGGACCAGCAAGGCGGTTCCCCAGTGCGCCGGTACGGCGCTCCGCCCGAACAGAGCGGGGTCGATCTCCCGCATCCGCCGCTCGGCCCCCGCCGTCACCTCGGCCACCACCGCCGGACCGCGCCGCCCGTCCAGCGAATCCGACCGCCGGGACGCCTCGCCCACCGCGTCCACCTCACGCATCAGGGCGGCCAGCGCGGTCAGGTCGGAGGCCAGCAGATCGCGTCGCGGACCGCCGTTGCCGAGGAACACCTCGCCGGTGGTCCCGTCCAACAGCACCAGGTTGCCGACCGCGGCGAAGGGCGTGCAGTAGTCCGTCTCCCCGAGGACGAACAGTCGCTCCGCCCCGCCGGGGAAGGCCTTCGGTGAGCCGCCGTCGAGCATCCCGAAGTCCAGGAACGCCCCGGCCGTCGGCAGCCCCTCCCGCACCAGGAACTCCCGGCTGCCGTCATGGACCACCCCGCCCGGCACCCCGACCACCCGCGCACACCCCACGTCCCCCACCCTTCACGGCTCTGCCCCCTGACCCACCAGACCCTAGCGGGCCCGTCCGACAGGGCCACGGGGGTTTCGCGCGTCGGGGCGGGATCGTGACGTGCCGCCCGGCGAAGCGGCGGTGCGTCCTACGGCAGCGGCACCTCGTCGACGTTCCAGTGCCCCGGCAGATCCGCATCGCAGAACACGCACACGTAGTGCTCCTCCCGCACGATCCCGCAGCGCCCGCACTCCGGGCAGCGCCGGAACACCACCGCGTGGGTGAAGCCGCCCGGGTGCGGCAGTCCGACCCGGTCGAGGGCCGCGGCGACGGCGGTCCAGGAGCGGACGTCCGGGCAGTAGCCGGTGGACAGGTTGCTGACCGTCTCCACCTCCCGAGCTTCCCGAGCCTCCCGGGCCTCCCGAGCCCCCCGACCGTCGCCGCCCGAGCGCCGGAACCCGACCTCCCCGGCTCCGAGCACCAACTCCCCGCCCGCGCAGGCCACATGCTCACTGCGGCGCGGGGCGAGCCGCAGCGCTCCGGCCAGGTCGACCACGAAGGTGAACGGCTCCGCCCATTCCGCCGCCGTCCGCTCGCCCGCCCAGGCGGCGAACTCGCCAGCCGTCCGCACCCGTCGACCATCAGGGCCGCCGCCCGACGTCAACTCCCGCAGCTCCGGCGGCCCCACGTACCGGTACGCCCGCCCGAAGCCCTCCTCGACCTCCGTCGCGACGCCCCGCTCGCCCAGCCGCACCTGCCAGTACGCCATCTCGACGGCCGTCCCGCTCAGCCCGGACTCCCGCAGCTCCGCGAGCAATTCTCGCGCCTTCGTAAGCGGAACTCCCTCCCGCAGCACCCGCAGCGCGGCCACCGGGTCGTCGAGTGGCTCCGCGAGCCGCAGCCGGGCCGGACCGTGGGCGGTCAGCAGCGCCTCGCGGACGTCCGCAGGCGCCGCCTCCGGGCCCGCGTGCTCACGCGAGGCGGCGCCGCAGGACGGACAGCGGCGCTCGGCGTCCCACCGCAACTCCCGCCCGCCGTGCAGGAACTGCCCGACGCTCCGGACGGCAGTGCCTCCGCAATCCGTACACCGGACGGCCGTCCTCGCGCCCTGCTCCGCCCACGTCATGCCGACCACCCCGCGAACCCGCTCACGGACGGCGACCGACGTCGGCACGCTCGAACAGCCGGACCAGGACGAGCGTGGTCTCCGGAGCCGGCTCCACGAAGGCGGCCCGGACCAGGTGACGCCCGGCAGGCAGGTCGAAGCGCAGCCGACCTCCGGCGGCGGACTCCTCGGCCGTCCAGTGGGCGTCGAACGGATGGGCCGCTCTGCCCGTCACCTCCCAGTCCAACTCATCCTCCCACTCGGCGAGTTGCAGCGCCCGCGGCGCGGTGGCATCGACGCCTCGCCGGGAACCAGCACCAGCACCTGCGCCCCGCCGACGTCCAGGAGCCCCAGGTACCCGTCGACCTCGACGGCCCGGCCGTGGTCCGCGCCCGCACCCCCCGGTCCGCGCGTCCGGCGCCGCCTCGGGGACCAGCACCAGCGGCCCGATCAGGGGATCGACCCACTCCGGCTCGTTCGGTTCCATCCGGGCACCGTAACCCGCCGGTCAGGCGAGCCCGCCGGCCGCCCGGGCGGCCCGCTCCACGCGGTCGTGGTGGGACTGCCACCAACCCTCGTCGCCCGGAGCGGTGTTGACGCCGTCCGAGCGCTGGCCGGTGGCGCCGTCGATGAGTTCGCGGACCAGGTCGGCGTGGCCGACGTGGCGGTGGGTCTCGGCGATCATGTGGACGAGCACCCGGTGCAGGGTCTGCTGGTAGCGGTTGCCGAACGGCACCCGGCCGACCGCGTCCAGCGGCAACTCCTCGATGGTGGCGTCCGAGTGCGCCCAGACCCGCCGGTAGCGCCCGACGATCTCCTCGGTGCTCTCGTCCGCCCGGGCCCACAGGTCGCCGTTGGGTTCGACGTCGCCGACGATCCACAGCGGGGTCGGCTCGGGGAAGGGCCGCCCGAAGGTGGCGCCGAAGTACAGCGCTTCGGCCCCGGTGACGTGCTTGACCAGCCCCAACAGGTTGGTCCCGGTGGGCGTGAGCGGGCGCCGCAGGTCGTACTCGGAGAGGCCGTCGAGCTTCCACAGCAGGGCGTCACGGGCGTCCTGGATGTAGATCCGGAGGTCGTTCTTGTCGTCTTTCACGGTCATCAGGGTCCTTTCGTGAATACCCCCGGCTTCAGTCGGGGGAGGAAACGAAACTCCCGCGCAGCGGTTCAGCCGCGAGGCTGAGGGGAACCTCCCCCTCGCTCGCGAAGGGGAGGAAGTCAAGGGATCAGTCTGTCGACCGCAGGGGAACTGTCCAATGAATTCGGTGACTGACGAAGCGTCAGTCCATGTCGTGATCGCTGGGCGTGCCGGGCGGGCGCGCACGGCGGGGCGCGGGGGAGCGCCGGGGTGCCTGGGCGCGGGGTCAGGCCGGGGACCTGCCGTCGGGCGCTGACCCCGAAGCCACGTCAGAACCCCCGGAAGACACCGTCCTCGTCGACCTTGTCGGCGAATTCCGCGAAGTCCATGTTCGCGATCGAGAGGTTGTTCTCGACCGAGTGGAGCTCGGTGGCGACCACGCGGAACATCTGCCCCCGCTCCTCGTGGCGGCGGACGACGAGGAGCGGGTACTCCTCCGTGGCCAGGGCGGTGCTGTCCACCGCGAGGAGGAAGGTCCGATTGTCCGGCGTGAGGCCGATGAGCTGTTCGGCTGTGAGGTCCTGGTGGGTGGGGTCGTCCACGACCTCCACGTAGGCCGGAAAGCCCTCCGGGCTCGGAGTCCGGAGGGCGCGGAGGAACCCTTCCCAGGCCGTCTGATCGGCGAAGCCCGTTCGAACCAGCAGTGTGTTCCGGCTGTCCGGCAGCGGTGTGATCATGTGTCCCCCACGCGGGCGCCCCGGGAGAGTCCGGGTGCGCCGGACAGCCTAGGGGCTTACGGGAGCCGGATCGTTGCCGTGCCCTCGGCCAGGTCCACACCGGTGCGGTTCGGCGGCGCCCAGCTCTCGTCGCCGTTTCGCTGAATCAGCGAGGACTGCCGTTCCTTGGGCTCGTGCTGCTTGCCCGCCGAGAAGACGGCGTGCAGCTGCTCGAACCCGGTCGCGAAGGTCCGCCCCTGGCGGCCTGGGGTCCGCCAGGGCAGCCCCGAGCGGGACCGGAACGAACGCGGAACGAGCCCTGCGGCAGCCCGACAGCGGCCCGACGTCCACCGCGACGAGCACGGAGAGTGACGGGTTGGGCGGATGAGGCGGACTTGAATCTTTGCGAACGAATGTTCGATCCTGGGGTTGTGCCCGTTTTCGAATCTGTTTTCGAATCTGCCGCCGAGCAGCCCGAACGCCCCGCGCTTCGGCCGGTGGCGTTCCCGGCTGCCCTGGCGGGAGAGCCAGGGGAGCCGGGGGAACAGGAGGAGCCGAAGACGAAGACGGTGACGCTCCGCCCGGTGGCATCCGCCGTCGTGCCCGAGGACGGGCAGGCGGCGGTGCGCGGGCTGGTGCCGGTGGTGCCCGCGCTGCGGGAAGTGCTGCCGGACGGCGGGCTGCGGCGGGGGACGGCGGTGTCGGTGGCGGGCGGGGACGCAGGGCTGCTGCTGGCGCTGGCCGCCGGGGTGCGGGAGACCGAGGGCGGCTGGGCGGCGGCGATCGGGCTGCCGGACCTGGGGCTGGCCGCTGCCGAGGGGTATGGGCTGGATCTGCGGCGCCTGCTGGTCGCGGACGACCCGGGGCCGCACTGGCCCGAGGTGGTGTCGGTGCTGGCCGGTGCGGTGGAGCTGATCATGCTGCGCCCGGCCGGACCGGTGCCGCCGAAGTCGGCCGCCCGGCTGGCCGCGGTGCTGCGGCGCAGCGGTTGTGTGCTGCTGGTGGCCGGGCCGTGGCCGGGGGCGGTGCTGCGGCTGGGCGTGCGGTCCGGGCGCTGGTTCGGGCTGGGGGACGGCTACGGGCAGCTCGCCGGACGGCAGGTGGAGGTGGTGGCCGAGGGCCGTGGCTCGGCGGTGCGCGGCCGGTCGGCTCGGCTCTGGCTGCCGGACGAGCACGGCGCGGTGCGCCCGGTCCGGGAGCAGCCCCTCAGGGAGCGCCCGCAACCGGTGGCGGCGGTGGTGTGACATGCCGACGATGCGGGACGGCGACCGAACTCCCCGGGTGCTGGTGGTCTGGTGTCCGGACTGGCCGGTGGTGGCCGTCACCGGCGACGACCCGGTGGCGGTGACCGAGGGCGGGCGGATCCTCGCCTGCTCGGCGGGCGCCCGGGCGGCCGGGGTGCGGCAGGGGCAGCGGCTCAAGCTGGCCCAGCGGCTCTGCCCGGAGCTGGAGCTGCGCGACCGCGACCCGGAGGCGGAGACCCGCCGCTTCGAGCCGGTGGTCGCGGCGGTGGAGGCGTTCACGCCCCGGGTGGAGGTGATCCG
The DNA here is from genome assembly GCF_040609455.1 of Kitasatospora sp. NPDC004669. NCBI lineage: Bacteria > Bacillati > Actinomycetota > Actinomycetes > Kitasatosporales > Streptomycetaceae > Kitasatospora > Kitasatospora sp. NPDC004669. The sequence continues at coordinate 49,811 of NZ_JBEXKB010000036.1, read as the reverse complement.
CCCGGGCCTGTGCGCCATTCCGGTGAAGGGTCCGGGCCGCTACTTCGGCGGCGAGGAGGCGCTGGCGGTCAAGGTCGGTGCGGCGGTGGCGGAGGCGCTCGGCCGACCGCCCGTTCCGGACGCCGTCCCCGGCGCGGTGACGGTGCCCGACGCGGTACCGGCAGCACCGGCCGACCACGCAGACCAGTCCGACCGAGCCGACCACGCAGACCAGTCCGACCGAGCCGACCGAGCCGACCCGGCAGCGCCGCCGACCGCCCCCCACGCCCAGGTCGGCGTCGCCGACGGCCTGTTCGCCGCCGTGCTCGCCGCCCGCGCCGGGGTGCTGGTGCCCGCCGGACGTACGGCGGAGTTCCTCGCCCCGTACCCGGTGGGCGCGCTGGGCGACGAGACGCTCGCCGATCTGCTGGGGCGGCTCGGCCTGCCCACCGTCGGGGCCTTCGCCGCGCTGCCCGCGGAGGCGGTCGCGGACCGCTTCGGCCCGGCCGGGACGGCCGCGCACCGGCTGGCTCGCGGTCTGCAGCCGCGCCCGCTGGTGCCGCGCGGCGAGGAGCCGGACCTCTCCGTCGAGCAGCGCTTCGACCCGCCGGAGCCGCTCGCCGAGCCGCTGGTGTTCGTCGCCCGCACGCTGGCCGAGCGGCTGCACCAGCGGCTGGCCGGGGCCGGGCTGACCTGCCGCCGGGTGGCCGTCGAGGTGGCCTGCGCGGACGGCCGGACCGCCTCGCGGCTGTGGCGGCACGAAGGCGGGCTGTCGGCGACGGCGCTGGCCGAGCGGGTCCGCTGGCAGCTCCAGGCCTGGCAGGGCGCGGGCACCTTCGAGGACGGCGGACAAGAGGGCTTCACCCTCCTCCGTCTGGCCCCCGACGGCCTCTCTCCGGACCAGGGCCGCCAGCTCGCGCTGTGGGGGCAGGCCGTCGCGGACGACCGGGTGGAGCGCGCGGTGGCCCGGGTGCAGGCGGTGCTCGGGCACGCCGGGCTGCGCCGGATCGAGCCGGCCGGCGGGCGCGGCCCGGGCGAGCAGCAGGTCAAGGTGCCGTGGGGCGAGCCGTACGAGGCGGCGGCCCCGGCCGACGCGCCCTGGCCGGGGCGGCTGGTGGACCTCTGGCCGGCCGTGGTGCTGCGCGAGCCGGTGCCGGTGCGGGTGCTGGACGAGGCGGGGCAGCCGGTGACGGTGGACGGCCGGGCGGGGGTGTCGGGCCGGCCGGCCCTGGTCGTGGCCCGGGGACGGGAGGAGCGGGTGGAGGGCTGGACCGGGCCCTGGCCGGCGGTCGAGTACTGGTGGGACCAGTCGCTCACCCGCCGCCGGGCGCGGTTCCAGGTGGTGGTGGACGGCGGCCGCGCGCTGCTGCTCACCGTGGAGGGGGGTGCGTGGCACCTGGAGGCCGGCTACGACTAGCGGTCCCGGAACCCGGAGGGCCAGCGGTCCCGGAACCCGAAGGAGGGCCTTCGGCCCCCGGGACCCGGAGCAGGGGGGAGCAGGACGAGCACGAGAACGACGAAGGCAACCCCCGATGGGCTTCACCAGCCACCCCACCCTCCCCTGGAGCGAGCTGCACCGACGGCTGACCGGCGCGGCGCCGGACCGTACGGTCGTCCCGCTGCGCCGCCCCGTCGGGGACCCCCCTGCCGTGAGGGTCGACAGCGACGAGCCCTGGGCCGAACTGCACGTCCACTCCGCCTTCAGCTTCCTGGACGGCGCCAGTGACCCGGAAGACCTGGTCGCCGAGGCGGCCCGGCTGGGCGTGGAGACCCTCGCGATCACCGACCACGACGGTCTGTACGGCGCCGTCCGGCTCGCCGAGGCGGCCCGGGGGACGGGCGTGGCCACCGTGTTCGGCGCCGAGCTGACCATCCGCCACGAAGCGGGCGACATCGAACACCTACTGGTCCTCGCCCGTGACCCGGCCGGCTACCGCCGTCTCTCCGCCGCGATCGCCGCCGCCCAGCTGGCCGGCGGCGCCAAGGGCCGCCCGATGTACGACCTCGCCACGCTGGCCGGGGCGCACGACGGCCATTGGGCGGTGCTCACCGGCTGCCGCCTCGGCCGGGTCCCCGCCGCGCTCAACGGAACACAGCGTCCCGAACACCAGCTCCGCACCCTCACCGAGGCGTTCGGCCGCGGGAACGTGCACGTCGAGCTGATCGACCAGTGGCTGCCCGGCGACGACCGGCGCAACGACGCCCTCGCCGCGCTCGCCGCCCAGGCGCGACTTCCCGTCGTCGCCTCCACCAACGCCCACCACGCCGGCCCCGCTCAGGGCCGCCTGGCGCAGAGCCTGGCCGCGCTGCACGAGCGCCGCACCCTGCAGGAGGCGGCCGGCTGGACCAGGGCGGCCGGCACCGCGCACCTGCGCTCGGGCCGGGAGATGGCCGCCCGGCTGGCCCGCTTCCCCGGGGTGCAGCGGGCCACCGTCGAACTCGGCCGGTCCTGCGCCTTCGACTTCGCCAAGCTGGACCCGGAGCTGCCCGGCTACCCCGTCCCCGCGGGCGAGACCGAGATCAGCCATCTGCGGGCCCTGGTCGCGGCCGGCGGCCCGGCCCGCTTCGGCCCCGGCAACGCCGCCGCCCGCCGCCAGCTCGCCAAGGAGCTGGACGTGATCGAGGACCTCGACCTGGCCGGCTACTTCCTGATCGTGCACGACATCGTGGACTTCTGCCGCCGCGAGTCCATCTGGTGCCAGGGCCGCGGCTCGGCCGCCAACTCGGCGGTCTGCTTCGCCCTCGGGATCACCGCCGTCGACCCGATCCACTACAAGCTGCTGTTCGAGCGCTTCCTCTCCACCGCCCGGGACGGTCCGCCCGACATCGACCTGGACATCGAGAACCGTCGCCGCGAGGAGGTCATCCAGTACGTCTACCGCCGCTACGGCCGCGAGCACGCCGCCCAGGTCGCCAATGTGATCACCTACCGGCCCCGGCTGGCGATCCGCGATGCCGCCCGGGTGCTCGGCTACCCGCAGGGGCAGGTGGACGCCTTCAGTCGGCAGACCGACTTCCGCTCCGCCCCCGGCGCGGACGCCGTCATCCCCGCCGACGTGCTCTCGCTCGCCACCCAACTCCACGGCCTGCCACGCCACTTGGGCATCCACTCGGGCGGCATGGTGCTCACCAGGGAGCCGATCGGTGAGATCTGCCCGACCGAGTGGGCCCGGATGCCCGGGCGCTCGGTGCTGCAGTGGGACAAGGAGTCCACCGCCGGCGCCGGGCTGGTGAAGATCGACCTGCTCGGCCTCGGCATGCTCGCCGCGCTGCACGACACCTGCGACCTGGTCGCCGAACACCACGGCCTGCGCTACGACCTGGCCACCATCCCGGACGACGACCCGGGCGTGTACGCGATGCTGCGCCGCGCCGACACCGTGGGCGTGTTCCAGGTCGAGTCCCGGGCGCAGATGGCCACCCTGCCCCGGCTCAAGCCGGACCACTTCTACGACCTGGTGGTCGAGGTCGCGCTGATCCGCCCCGGCCCGATCCAGGGCGGATCCGTCCACCCGTACCTGCGCCGCCGCGCCGGGGCGGAGCCGCCCGGCTGCCCGCACCCGCTGATGGAGAACGCCCTCGGCAAGACCCTCGGGGTGCCGCTGTTCCAGGAGCAGATGATGCAACTCGCCATCGACTGCGCCGGGTTCACGCCCTCCGAGGCCGACCGGCTGCGCCAGGCGATGGGCGCCAAGCGCTCCCACGAGCGGGTCGCCCGGCTGCGCGAGCGGCTACTGGGCGGGATGGCCGAGCGCGGCATCCCGCCCGAGGTGGCCGAGGACGTCTACGGCAAGATCGAGGCCTTCTCCAACTACGGCTTCCCCGAGAGCCACGCGATCAGCTTCGCCTACCTGGTGTACGCCAGCGCCTGGCTCAAGTACCACTTCCCGGCGGCCTTCACCTGCGCCCTGCTGGCCAACCAGCCGATGGGCTTCTACTCGCCGCTCAGCCTGGTCGCGGATGTCCGGCGGCACGGCGTACGGGTGCGCGGGGTGGACGTCAACGCCAGCGGGCCGCGCCCCACCCTGGAGCCGTACCGGGGCCCGACGCCCAAGCCGCCGCTGACCGCCGGCCGCCCCCAGCCGGCCATCCGGCTCGGCCTGGAAACGGTGCGCGGCATCGGCACCCCGCAGGCCGAGGCGATCGCGGCCGGGCAGCCGTACGCCGACCTGGAGGACTTCGCCCGCCGCACCGGCCTGCCCGCGTCCGTCCTGGAAGCGCTGGCGACGGCCGGCGCCTTCGACTGCTTCGAACTGACGAGGCGTCAGGCGCTGTGGGCGGCGGGCGCGTTCGCCGGGATCTCGGCCGAACTGCTGCCCGGCACCACCCCCGGCACCGAGGCGCCGGAGCTGCCCGAGCTGAGCCCGGTCGAGGCGACCATCGCCGACCTGTGGGCCACCGGCACCTCCGCCACCAGCCACCCGCTCCAGCACCTGCGCGCCCACCTGGAGCGCGGCGGTGCGCTCTCCGCCGCCCAACTCCCGGACGTGCCACCGGGAACGGCGGTGATGGTCGGCGGCCTGGTCACCCACCGGCAGCGGCCGCCGACGGCCGGCGGGGTGCTCTTCCTCAGCCTGGAGGACGAGACCGGCCTGATCAACGTGATCTGCAACCGCCCGGTCTGGGAGTCCCAGCGCCGCACCGCCCTGGACCGGGCCGGCCTGCTGGTGCACGGCCACATCGAGCGTGACCGGGGCGCCACCAACCTGATCGCCACCCGGCTCACCCCGCTCCGGATCGGCCTCTGAACGGGGTGGGCCGGGGGAGGCTCGGAAGGAGGGCTCGTCCGCCGGGGGTCCGACAGGTCCTACGCCCGGGGCTGTCGCCCCTTGCCGGGCGGCCCGGCGAAGGCCTGGGCGATCGGGAGCCAGGCGGTGGCGGTCGGGCCGGTGGCGGTGAGGGCGAGGTCGTCCCGGTGGCGGCGCTGGGTCACCAGCAGACAGAAGTCCAGGGCCGGGCCGGTCACCACATCCGGCGCGTCGGCCGGGCCGAGGGCCCACAGCCCGCCGTCGGGGGCGGTCAGTTCGAGTCGCACCGGCCGCTCCGGCGCGGGCAGCCCGTGTGCGGCGAAGGCGAAGCCCAGGGTGCGCAGCCCCAGGTGGGCGATGTGCCGCAGCCGGGCGCTGGGCTCCCGGGTCGCGCCGAGCGCGTCCGCGACGTCCTGGCCGTGCGCCCAGGTCTCCATCAGCCGGGCGGTGGCCATCGAGGCGGGCTTCATCGGCGGGCCGAACCAGGGCAGCCGGACGTCGGCCGGGGCGGCGGTCAGCGCGGCCAGCACCTCCTCCCGGCCGGCCCGCCAACGGGCCAGCAGCTCTGCGGGCTCGGCGGCCGCGCCCTCCCGCGCCCCCTCCTCGACCGGGTCGGCCCCGGAGGCCAGCAGCTCGGTGAAGCGGCCACCGAGCGATGCGGTGAAGCCCTCCGGGTCGCGTGCGGCCAGCGCCGTCCAGTGGTCGGTCCACGCCAGGTGGGCGATCTGGTACGCGACCGTCCACCCCTCGGCGGAGGTCGGCCGGGCCCAGTCCTCGGCCGCCGTCCCGGCCACCAGGCCGTCCACGACCGCGCTCTCGGCCCGCAGGTCGGCCAGCAGGCCGCGCAGGACGTCATCCGGGGCGTTCGGGTCGGTCATCGGCTCTTCCTTTCGAGGAGTGCCATCAAGGCAGTTGCTACCCGCCGGTAGCTCGCGGCCGCACCCTACGCCGGGCCCGGCACCGGCGTCCGCCACTCCACGAAACACGCACGTCAGGACTCTCGCCACCGGCCCCACCGCGTGTGACAATTCCGCGATGACCAGGGCCGCGGACACCCCCACCGCTGCGCGAACGAACGACCCGACCGTCGCGCGAGCCGACGACCCCGAGCTCGCCGCGCGCGCCGCCGAGCTGGTCCGGGACGCCGTGCTCGGCGACCTCGCCCGCCGGGTGGTGGCCGAGTGCGGCGCCGACGTCGGCCTGGTCGGCGTGCCCGAGCCGCTGCCCGGGAGCCGCCCCGGCAGTGAGGGCATGGTGCTGCGCCACTGGGCCGGTACCCGGGCGGACCTGCTGCACGACGTGCCCGTCCCGGCCGGCCTCGGCCTCGGCGGCCGGGCGCTCGCCGAGCGCGCGCCCACCTGGGTGCCCGACTACCGTGCGGCGACGACCATTTCGCACCACTACGACGCGGCCGTGGCCGCCGAGGACCTGTACGCGATGCTCACCGTCCCGCTGATGGACGGCGGCACCGTGCACGGCGTGGTGTACGCCTCGCTGCGCGCCGTCGTGCCGTTCGGGGACGTCCGGATCTCCGCCGTCGGCAAGCTGGCGGAGGCCGCCACCCGGGCGCTCGTCGGGGCGGCCGCCTGGAACCGGGAGCGTCCCCGACCGGCCGCCCCCGTACGGCCGTTGACCCCGCGCGAGCACGAGGTGCTGCGCTGGGCGGCGACCGGCCGGACCAACCCGGAGATCGCCGCCCGACTGGGCCTGACCTGTAACACCGTGACCGGCTACCTCAAGTCCGCGATGCACAAGCTCGGTGTCCGCAACCGGACCGAACTCGCCCTCGCGGCACGCGAATCTGGCCTCGTCAGCTGAGCCCCGACGTCGGCTGAGCCCCGACGTCGGCTGAGCCCCGACGTCGGCTGAGCCCTGATGTCAGCCGAGCCCCGACGTCAGTTGACCTGGCGCTCCCGCCCCGACCAGTACGGCTCGCGCAGCCGGAACTTCTGCAGCTTCCCGGTCGCGGTGCGCGGCAGCGTGTCCCGGAACTCCACCGAGGTGGGCGACTTGTAGCCGGCCAGCCGCTGCTTGCAGTGCGTGATCAACTCCGCCTCGGTGACGGCCCCCTGGCCCTCCCGGAGCACCACCAGCGCCTTGACCGTCTCGCCCCACTTCTCGTGCGGCACCCCGATCACCGCCGCCTCCGCCACCGCCGGGTGGCCGTACAGACAGTCCTCCACCTCGATCGAGGAGACGTTCTCCCCGCCGCTGATGATGACGTCCTTCTTCCGGTCCGAGATGGTCAGTTGACCGTCGGTGAGGGTGCCGCCGTCGCCGGTGTGGAACCAGCCGTCCCGCAGCGCCTCGGCCGAGGCCTCGGGCTGCTGCCAGTAGCCGTCCAGCACGGTGTTGGAGCGCACCAGCACCTCGCCGGAGGGGTCGATCCGCAGCTGGGTGCCGAGCGCCGGGGCGCCGGCCTGCACCAGCTTCTCGGCCCGCTCGGCGGCCGGCAGGGCGTCCCACTCGGTGCGCGAGCGGTTGACCGTGACGATCGGGGCGGTCTCGGTCAGGCCGTAGAGCTGCATGAACTCCCAGCCCAGCTGCTCCTCGACCTGCTGCACCACCGAGGTCGGCGGTGGCGCGCCGGCCACGATCATCCGCACCCGGTCCCGGCCGGGCACCGGGCCGTCCCAGTCGGCGGCCGCGTCCAGCACCATCTGCACCACGGCGGGCGCGCCGGACAGGAAGGTCACTCCGTGCCGCTCGACCCGGCGCAGGATCTCCGCGCCGTCCACCTTGCGCAGCACGATGTGCTGCGCGCCGAGCCCGGTGAGCGAGAACGGCAGGCCCCAGCCGTTGGCGTGGAACATCGGCAGGGTGTGCAGGTACACGTCCCGGTCGTTCGCTCCGTAGTGCAGGCCCATCAGGGTCGCGTTCAGCCAGGCATTGCGGTGGGTGAGCTGAACGCCCTTGGGGCGGGCGGTGGTTCCGCTGGTGTAGTTGATCGTGGCGGTGTCGTTCTCGGAGACGGCGTACCGGCGGGGTGCGTTGTCGAAGTCGTAGAGCACGGCGTCGCTGTCCGCGCCGAGGACGAACTTGTGCTTGGCCACCACCCCGGCCAGCGCGTCGGCGAGTTCGGGGTCGACCAGCAGCACGGAGGCGCCGCTCTGCTCGACGATGTACGCGACCTCCTCGGCCTTCAGCCGGAAGTTCACCGGCACCAGCACCCGGCCGTACCCGCTCACCCCGAAGAAGGCGGTCAGCAGCCGTGCCGAGTTGTGCGAGACGATCGCGACCCGTTCGCCCGGCCCGACGCCGAGCCGGTCCAGCCCGGCGGCCTGGGCCCGGGCGAGTTCGGCGATCCGTCGGTAGCTCAGCTCGCCCCAGGTTTCGGCCGGCTGCACCGGCTCGTCGACGATGCCGACCCGGTCGCCGTAGACCAGCTCGGCCCGGTCGAGGAAGTCCATCACGGAGAGTGGAATCTGCATGCGCCCACTGTCCTCTCCCGCCCGCCCCCTGCACACCCCCGATCGGGGGTGTCACCCGTCTGTGCAAGGCCTGTCCGCGCGTTGTCCGACGGTCGCCAGCACCGCGACCAGCCGGTCCCGCGCCTCGGTCTGGGCGGCGATCCGGCGCTCCAGCACCGCCAGCCGCTCCCGGACGATCCCCAGCACCCGCTCGGACGGCGGGCGCGAGAGCACGTCCCCGTCCAGGCAGCCCAGCAGCGGCCGGAGGTCCTCCAGGGTGAGCCCGGCGCCCACCAGCGCGCGGATGTTGCGCACCCGGACGACCGCCGACGCCCCGTACTCCCGGTAGCCGTTGGCGGCCCGCTCGGAGTCGATCAGCCCGGCCTGCTCGTAGTGCCGCAGCGCCCGGGCCGTACTGCCCGTCCGCTGCGCCAGCTCACCGATCCGCACTCGCCACCGCCCCCGCCGCCCAACCCGTCAGGGCGCCCCCACTGCCTAACCCACCAGCGCGCCCCCGTCGACCGACAACACTACGCCGGTCACGAACGAGGCCTGCGGCGAGGCGAGTTGGGTGATCGCCCAGGCCACCTCCGCCGGTCGGCCGATCCGGCCCAGCGGGGTGCGCTCGATCTGCCACTTGCGCACCGCCGCCCGCTGCTCGGGGCTGTACCCGGAGTGGTCGGCGATCGGGGTGTCGATCGCCCCGGGCGCCACCGCCGCCACCCGGATGCCGCGCGGCGCCAGCTCCACCGCCCAACCGCGGGTGATCGTCTCCAGCGCGGCCTTGCTCGCCGCGTACACCGAGTTGGTCGGCCAGCCCCGCTGCCCGACGGCGGTGCTCACGTTGACCACCACCCCGCGGCTCTCGGTCAGCGCCGGGACCGCGGCCTGCCCGAGTAGCACCGGCGCGACCAGATTGACGGCCAGCAGCGCCTCGATGCCCGCCGCGTGGTAGCTGCCCAGGCCCTGCCCGCTCTGCACGATCCCGGCGTTGTTGACCAGTACGTCCAGCCGCCCGAACTTCTCCAGCGCCGCCCCGACGATCGCCTCCGGCGCGTCCGGCCCGGTGATGTCCGCGGCCAGCGGCTCGATCAGCCCCGGGTGTGCGGCCGCCGTCTCCGTCAGCGGCTCCACCCGCCGCCCGACCGCCAGCACCCGCGCCCCCGCGGCCGCGAAGGCCCGCGCGGTCTCCCGCCCGATCCCCGTCCCGGCCCCGGTGACCACCACGACCCGCTGCTTCACCACGTTCTCGTCGCTCATGCGGAGAACCCTCCGACCCTGCCGCCAGCGTCAAGGTCAAACCGAGGTCCCGGCCTCCGCTTACTGAGCCCCGCGCGAACGGCGCCGCCCCGACCCCGCCCGAGCGGCCACCCGCCTGCTAGGAAGGTCATAACGCGCAGCCACACGCACCCACGGGGAGAACAGCCATGAGCGACCAACGTCCTGACACCCTCTACGAGGCCGTCGGCGGCATCGAGGCCCTGCGCCGCCTCAGCCACACCTTCTACCGGGGCGTCCTCGCCGACCCCCTGCTCGCGCCGGTCTTCGCCGGCTTCACCGACACCCACATCGAGCGCGTCACCGTCTGGCTGGCCGAGGTGTTCGGCGGCCCCACCGCCTTCACCGACGAGCTCGGCGGCCACCAGGCCCTGCTGCGCGCCCACGTGGGCCTGGTCATCCCCGAGGAGCAGCGGCTGCGCTGGATGGAGATCATGGCCGAGGCGGTCCGCGAGGAGCTGCCCGAGGACGAGGCGCTGCGCCGCCGGGTGCTGGACTACTTCGACTGGGGCACCCGGATCGCGGAGGACGTCTCCGCCTCCCCGGCCGGCACCGATCTCGGCGAGCCCGGCCCGGTGCCGCGCTGGGGCTGGGAGGGGCTGGAGAAGTGATGGTCACCGACTACCCGACAATCGACGGCCTGCTGCTGCGCCCCTTCCAGGACTCCGACGCCCCGGCCCTGATCGAGGCCTACCGGGACGAGACGCTGCGCCGCCGCAACCGCAACGTGATAGGCGACGCCGAGCAGGCCGCGCACTGGCTGGGCCTGCAGTACGAGGGCTGGGCGGCCGGCACCCGCTACTCCTTCGCCGTCCTCGAAGCCGGCGAACTGGTCGGCAACGTCGTGCTCAAGCGCGGCGTCCCGGGCGGGGAGAGGGCCGAGGTCGGCTACTGGACGGCGGCCCCGGCGCGCGGCCGGGGGGTGGCCCCGCACGCGGTGGAGGCCCTCACCGACTGGGCCTTCGCCACCTTCGCCGAGGACGGCCTGCTCCGGATCGACCTTTTGCACGAGGGGGACAACGACGCCTCCTGCCGGGTCGCGGAGAAGAGCGGCTACGCCTTCACGGAGATCGTCCCGGCCTTCCCGCCGTATCCGCTGGACGGCCACCGGCACACCCGGAAAAGGCTGGACACGTCCGAACGGCACAGGTCAGAGTGAGCGCATGGCTTCTCTGGTACGGCATGTGACGTTCGACTGCGCCGACCCGTTCGCCCTCGCGGGCTTCTGGGCGCAGGCGTTGGACGGCACCCTGGCCGATGACGACAACCCGGGCGACCCGGAGGCGGTGGTGAACTCCGCCGGCGCCTCGCTGCTCTTCATCAAGGTGCCCGACGGCAAGTCGGTGAAGAACCGGACCCACCTCGACCTCCAGCCGCAGGACCGCACCCGGGACGAGGAGGCGGAGCGCCTGGTCGCCCTGGGCGCCACGGTGCTGGCGGACCACCGCCGCCCGGACGGCACGGGCTGGATCACCATGGCCGACCCGGAGGGCAACGAGTTCTGCGTCGAGCGCAGCCAGGCCGAGCGCATCGCCACCGGCGGCGCCTGAGCGAGCGCCCCGGTCCGGCCACTCGCCCATGGCCGCCCGCCAGTTCCACGAGGACTTCTGCGGGCGGCCGTTCAGTTCCCGGCGCCCGGTGCACCGGAGCAGGGCCTCCGCCGGGTGGGCGTCCGGCTCCTCCGGTGCGTGCGGGAAGAGCCGGTCCGGCACGAAGCCGTACGGCTCGGCGGGCCGTGGCACGAGAACGGCCACGGTGCGAGAAGGGCCACGGTGCGGGACGGGTCACGGTGCGGGACCGACCGCAGCGCGCGGGTCGCCGCAGGAGACGGGCCGTCACACGATCGGCCGAGGCCCCGAGCCACCGCCGGGAATTCGTCCGATAATCGACCCTGTCTGACGCCATCCCTCCCGTGCGAGCAACCAGGCAGGTACCCCATGGCCAGAATCGTCGTGATCGGCGCCAACGGCAGCATCGGCAGCGCCGTCGTCGCGGAGGCGGCGGCCCGCGGACACGAGGTCACCGCCGTGGTCCGCGACCCGGACCGCTACCGGGGTGAGGCCGCCTTCGTGGAGCGCGCCGACGTGCTGGACCCGGCCGACGTGGCCCGGGTCGCGGTCGACCGGGACGTCCTGGTCAGCGCCGTCGGCGGCGGCAACGGCCCCGGCCACCTGGCGCTGATCGAGCCCGCCGCGCGCTCCCTGGTCGAGGGCCTGCGCGCGCTCGGCGACGGGGCGCCCCGGCTGGTCGCGGTCGGCGGCGCGGGCAGCCTGGAGACCGCGCCGGGCGTCCGGGTCTGGGACACCCCGGGCCTGCCCGAGCCGCTCCTGCAGATCATGCACGCCCACGGTGCGGCGCTGGACTACTACCGGACGGTCTCCGACATCCGCTGGACGGTGCTCAGCCCGCCCGCCGAGATCGGCCCGGGGGAGCGGACCGGCCGCTACCGGACGGGCCTGGAGCAGTTGCTCACCGACGCCGAGGGGCACAGCCGGATCTCGGTGCCGGACTACGCGGTCGCCCTGGTGGACGAGGTCGAGCAGCCGGAGCACATCGGCGAGCGCTTCACCTGCTGCGCCCTGTAGCCGTCGGCGGCGGGAACCCCCGGTCAGCCCAGCTGGATCGACCGCTTGGCCAGCCCCATCCAGAACCCGTCGATGACGCTGCGCTGGCTGCCGAGGTCGGCCTCGCCGGCGCCGAGGGTGACGAACAGCGGGGCAAAGTGCTCGGTGCGCGGGTGGGCGAGGCGTCCGGCCGGAGCCTTGTGCTCGAAGTCGAGCAGCGCGTCCAGGTCGTGGGCGTCCAGGGCGCGTCGGCCCCAGTCGTCGAACTCGGCCATCACCGAGCTGATCCGGCCGTCGCTGCTGAGCGCCCGCAGGTTGTGGGTGAAGAAGCCGCTGCCGATGACCAGCACGCCCTCGTCGCGCAGCGGGGCGAGCCGGCGGCCGATCTCCAGCAGGCGCTGCGGGTCGAGGGTGGGCATGGAGATCTGCAGCACCGGGATGTCGGCCTCCGGGAACATCTCCACCAGTGGCACGTACGCGCCGTGGTCGAGGCCCCGGTCGGGGATGTCCTGGACGGGCGTGCCGGGGGCGCGCAGCAGCTTGCGCACGCGCTCGGCGAGTTCCGGGGCGCCGGGGGCGGCGTACTGGACCGTGTAGTAGTGCTCGGGGAAGCCCCAGAAGTCGTAGACCAGCGGGACGGTGGTGACGGCGCCGACGGCCAGCGGAGCCTCCTCCCAGTGGGCGGAGACCATCAGGACGGCCTTGGGGCGCGGCAGGTCGGCCGACCAGGCGGCCAGCTCGCCCGGCCAGATCGGGTCGTCGGCGAGCGGCGGCGCGCCGTGCGAGAGGTACAGGGCGGGCATACGCTCGGGGGCCGCGGCGCTCACGGCGTCCTCCTCGGATCGAATCGGGGCAAGTAGTTCAAATTTGAACCTCTGCGCTCGACGGTACACCTTCGTTCGAATTTGAACAACAGGAGTAGGCTTCGCCCCATGTCCTCACTGAACGAACCCCGCTGGCTCGACCAGGACGAGATGGCCGCCTGGCGGGGCTTCGTCGTCGCGAGCAACCTGCTCAACCGTCGGCTGGAACGCCAGCTCAAGGAGGACTCCGGCCTCTCGCACCAGCAGTACGAGATCCTGGTGCACCTGTCCGCCGCCCCGGGCGACTCGCTGCGGATGACCGAGCTGGCCGACAAGCTGGTCACCTCCAAGAGCGGACTGACCTACCAGGTCACCCAGCTGGAGCGGACGGGCCTGGTCGCCCGCCGCTCGTGCCCCAGCGATGTGCGCGGCGTCATCGCCGAACTCACCGACCAGGGGCGGGAGATGCTCCGCCAGGCCGCCCCCGGGCACGTCGCCCTGGTGCGCGAGCTGCTGATCGACGTGCTCACCCGCGAGCAGCTGGCCGTCCTCGCCGAGGGCCTCGGCGCGGTCAGCGCCCGGCTGCGCCAGGACGAGACCCCTTAGCTCCCCTGAACTCCCCCTGATCTCCCTGGTCTCCCTGATCCCCCAGCGAGGCGGCCCGCCCCCGCAGCAGCTCCCGCTCCCGCGCGTTGCGGGTCAGCTCCGCCGCCCGCTCGAACTCCGCCCCGGCCTCCGTCGTCCGCCCCAGCCGGGCCAGCAGGTCGCCCCGCACGCTCGGCAGCAGGTGGTACTCGCGCATGGCCGGCGCCGCCGCCAGCGCGTTCACCAACTCCAGTGCGGCGGCCGGGCCCTGGGCCATCGAGACGGCCACCGCACGGTTCAGCGCCACCACCGGCGAGGGCGTCAGGACGAGCAGTCGCCCGTACAGCGCGGCGATCGTCGTCCAGTCGGTGTCCTCGTACCGCCGGGCCTTGGCGTGGCAGGCGGCGATCGCGGCCTGCACCGAGTACGGCCCGCTGCCCGCCCGCTGGATCGCGTCGAAGCCGCGACGGATCAGCAGCCCGTCCCAGCGGGCCCGGTTCTGCTCGGCCAGCAACACCGGCCGCCCGTCCGGCCCTGTCCGGGCGGCCGTCCGCGAGGCCTGGAACTCCAGCAGCGCGGCCAGCCCGTGCGCCTCCGGCTCGGCGGGCATCAGCGCGGCCAGCACCCGGGCCAGCCGCAGCGCGTCCTCGCACAGCTGCGGGCGCAGCAGGTCGTCCCCGGCGGTGGCCGAGTAACCCTCGTTGAAGACCAGGTAGATGACCTCCAGCACCGAGGAGAGCCGCCGCGCCCGGTCGTCGCCGTACGGCACCTCGAACGGCACGCCCGCCTTGGCCAGCGTCCGCTTCGCCCGGACGATCCGCTGCGCCACCGTCGCCTCGGGCACCAGGAAGGCCCGGGCGATCTCCGAGGTGGTCAGCCCGCCGAGCAGCCGCAGGGTGAGCGCGATCCGGGCCTGCTCCGGGAGCAGCGGGTGGCAGGCGGTGAAGATCAGCCGCAGCAGGTCGTCGTCGATGTCGTCCGGCTCGACCGGCTCCGGCGGCGGTACGTCCTCCACCGACCGCCCCACTTCGGCGAGTTTGCGGGCGTAGACCTCCCGGCGGCGCACCAGGTCGATCGCCCGCCGCTTGGCGGTGGCCGTCAGCCAGGCACCCGGGTTGTCCGGGACGCCGTCGCGCGGCCACTGCTCCAGCGCGGCCACCAGCGCGTCCTGCGCCAGCTCCTCGGCGATGCCCACGTCCCGTACGATCCGGGCGACCCCGGCGATGATCCGCGCGGACTCGATCCGGAACACCGCCTCGACGGCCGCCGCCGCATCCCTCTCCGTCACGGCCACCCATCAGAGCAGTCGACGGAGAGGGAGGCAAACACTGCCGCGGCTGTCGCCACTGCCCACGCCGGTCACTGCGGGGGCTGCGGCATCTCGTCGATCTGCCGGACCTCCGCCTCGACCGTCCACTTCGCCGGGTGGGTCTGCAGGAAGCGGCGGGTCCACTCCAGGGCCTCGGCCTTGTCCTTGCACTGCAGGATGGCGTAGCCGCCGACTACCTCCTTGGTCTCGGTGAACGGCCCGTCGGTGCAGCCGACCTTTCCGTCGGTCCAGGTCAGCCGGGTGCCTTCGGCGGTCGGGGTCAGCCCGGCGGTCTCCAGCATCACCCCGGCCTTGGTGATCTCCTCGAACAGCGCCCCCATCCGCTGCTCGAACCCCGGGTCCGGCTCCCAGCCGCCGCGGGCGTTCTCGTCGATGCGGATCAGCGTCATGAAGCGCGGCATGGTGACTCCTCGGTCGTGCGGGCGGGGCCTGTCCCCGCCTCTCACCCCTGCGTCGATCGGGCCGGTGCCGGATCGACACCCGCCGCGAAGAATTTTTCCGCCGGTTCCCGGGCCGGGGTTCGCGGACTGCTCCGTCCGTGGTCGAATGATTCGAACGCGACAGCGACGGTGGGGGGAGAGGACGATGCTCGGGGACATTCTTCTGGCGGTCGGAGAGATGCTGGGGACCACGATCGGGGAGGGGAGGACCGAAGCCCGGAAGACGCGTGACGGCTTCGCCAAGGGGCAGGTGGTGGTCGTCGAGGGCTGCGTCGCGGGCGCCCGGCCGTACTGCCGCCCGGAGTCAGGCTTCCTGCACGTCTCGGCCACCGCGCTCGCCATCTCGCCGGTGCGGGAGCCCAGCGCGCTGGCGCGCTACCTGCCGAGCGGCAGCCTGGAGCTGGTTGAGCTGCGCCGGTGGCGCCAGGGCGACCCGAAGACCATTGCGAGGCATTGGGACGTGTTCGTGTGCCGGGACGGCGAGGACGTCGTTCTGATCGGCTGCTCGGACTACGCGAGCCTCGTCCGTACGGCGCTTCAGTTCGACGAGGCCTGAGGCGCAGCCGCCCCCGCCACCCCCGCCACCCCCGCCGCCTCCAGCGGGTGCAATGCCTCGGCCGGCGCGTGCGCCGCCCAGCCGACCGCCGGCCCGGCCGCGCCGCGTCCGGCGGACCCCTTCTCCCGGGTTGCGGCGGGCGGGGCGTCGCGGCCGGTGCCCGGAACCAGTCGCCCACCCGATTGCCGGGTTGCTCCGATCGGTGCGGGCGCGTCGGGCCGTCTCCTCCGGCGCGCGACCACGACCGAACTCGCAGCTGCGAGCTGAAGGCCGCCCATGTCATCGCAACTGCTGATGAAAGACGGCATTCAGCGCCGCAACTGCGAATGCCGGGGCTTCCCCTCGGGTAACCCTCTCCCGGGCCGCAGCGGCGCGGCCCGGGAGGAGGAACACCATGACCCCGGCGAGACCCACCGTCCGGCTGCACGGCCACCTCGACCAGCCCGCCGAGTTGACCGTGGAGCAACTGCGCACCCTCCCCGCGCACCGGGTCGAGGTCAGCTTCGACTGCCTGACCGAGGGCGAGCAGCGCCACGGCTACGAGGGCCCGGCGCTGCTGGACGTCCTGCTCGCCGCCCGGCCCCGGATCGACTTCTCCGGCCGCAAGCAGCGGCTGCGCTTCCTGCTCAACGTGGTCGGTGCCGACGGCCACCGGGCCGTGGTCTCCTGGGCCGAGATCGACCCGGACTTCGGCGGCCGCCGGATCCTGCTCGCCACCAGCATGGACGGCGCCCCGCTGGACACCACCGGCCCGCAGCTGGTCGTCCCCGACGACCACTGCGGCGCCCGCTACGTCAGCGCCGTCACCGCCGTCTGGCTCGGCCCGCTCGGCGACCCGGCGCCACCTGCCGCGTGACTCCCCGACTCCCTTACCGCAGGCCCGCCTTGGGCCGCAGCTCCGGCGGCAGCGGCTGCGCCCCGGAGAGCCGGACGGCGGCCCCGCGCGCCTGCTCGAAGGCGGCCACCGGGTCGTCGGACCCGGTCCACGGCTTGCAGCCGCAGTACGGGCCGATCGCCCGGAACTGCTCCAGCGCGACGTCGTGCAGCTCCGCCCGGCCCGCGTAGGCGGCGAGCAGGTGCCGCGGCATGGTCAGCCGCTGGTCGTCCGGCCGGACCTGCGTCAGCGAGGCGGCCACCTGCTTCAGCCGACGCTGCGTCGCGTGACTGGTCAGTCCGCCGAGGGTCTTGCGCAGCTCCAGCTCGTACAGCGCGAAGAGGTAGACGCCGGTCAGCGGGCTGCCGGCCGGGGCCGAGTCCATCGCCTTCTCGGCGAAGGCCATCATCTTCTTGTCCGAGCCGAACCACTTGGCGCACCAGTACTGCAGCGCCTGCAGGTGTCCGTCGTAGTGGAACGGCGCCCGCTCGACCAGGCCGCGCCACAGCTCCTCGAACTGCTCGGGCTGGTACTGCGCGCCGCGCGCGGCGGTCACCATGACCACCCAGGGCGCCGGGTTGGCCGGGTCGAGCAGCGAGGCCCGCTTGGCCGCCTCGATCGCGGCGGGCAGCATCGCCCGGAAGCGGTTCATGTCCTCCTCGGGCACCTCGTGGGCGTACTTGCTCCCCCGGATCTCCCAGGCCGCGTGCACCATCCGACTGGCCTCCAGGGCCGCCGCGTCGCAGTGGCCCGGGTCGGCCGCGCGCCAGGCCTTGAGCCAGGCGTCGTCCTGGTCGGCGATCGAGTCCAGCAGGTCCAGCCGGGACCAGCGCTCGTCCCAGTCCTGCCCGGCGGCCTCGACGTACTCGGCGGCGGGCCGCCAGTTCCCGGCCCAGGCCGCGTCGGCTATCGCCTGCGACTCCTTGCGGCGGTGCGGGGCGGGCGGCGGGCCGGCCCGGCCCGGGTCGAGCCGGTCGCGCGGGGCGAGTCCGTAGGCCGCGGCGTCGAATGCGGTCCGCGTCCAGGTGGCGGCCCTGGACTTCCGGGCCCTGGTCACGGCGGCGGAGATCGCCACGACCAGCACGATGATGATGAAGTGTGTCACGGCGGAGCATCATCCCTGGTCGCGCGGGGTGCGGGCAATGCGGTCAAGGCTGCGGGCAAGGTGGTCAAACCGCTCGCCGCAGGCCGGTTTCCGTGCCAACATGCCCCATATGGGGACGATTCTTCACGGCACCCTGGTCACCCTCCGCCCGGCCACCGGGGACGACATCCCGGCGCTGGTGGCGATCCGCAGCACGCCCGAGGTGTTCGCCCGCTGGCGCGGCGGTGACGACCTGGCCGACGAGGTCGCGGGGGACCTGGAATCGCCCGACACCGAGACCTTCGCGATCGACCTGGGTGGCCGGGTGGTCGGCGCCATCCAGTGGTACGCCAACAACGACGACGAGTACCGGCACGCCGGGATGGACCTGTACCTGGACCCGTCGGTGCACGGCCTGGGCCTGGGCACCGACGCCGTCCGCACCATGGCCCGGCACCTGGTGCACGACCACCACTACCACCGGCTGGTGATCGACCCGGCCGCGGACAACGCCGCCGCGATCCGCTGCTACGCCAAGGTGGGCTTCCGCCCGGTCGGCACCATGCGCCAGTACGAGCGCGGCCCGGACGGAAGTTGGCACGACAACCTGCTGATGGATCTGCTCGCGGACGAACTGTTGGACGGCTGACGGCGGTTCACCGGGCCCCGGGTGTCGGGTGCGAGGGTGTACAGACATCTTGTCGTCCACCCGCCCAGAGCTGTACAGACATCTCATGGCCACGCGATCTGCCGGAACTGATCGCCTGGCGTTCTTCCCGACGTACCGAGCGGTAGCTAGCGTTCCCCCGCCAATCCCCGGCGGCCGGTCCCCTCCGGCGCCGGGACCACCGGATTGACGGATCCCCCAGGAGAACGCCCATGCTCTCGCGTCGTACGGCCACCGCCCTCACCTCGGCGGCCGCCGCCGCACTGCTGCTCGGCGGCACCGCCCCGACCGCTTCCGCCGCCGCCTCGGCGAACCCGACCACGCTCTCCGTCTTCGCCTTCAACGTCGACCTCGGCACCGCCGTCGTCGACAGCACCCAGAACGAGCAGGCCGCCCGCCGCACCCCGGTGATCGAGCAGATCGTCCGTCAGCACAACGCCGACGTGGTCATCCTGGACGAGCAGTTCAACAACAGCTCGACCGCCGACATCAACAGCAAGCTGGCCGACCTCTACCCGTACCGCACCCCGGTGGTCGGCGAGACCTGCTCCGGCGGCGGCTGGACCGGCATCAGCGGCAACTGCTCCAACTCGTGGTTCGTCATCAACGGCGGCACGATGATCCTCTCCAAGTACCCGATCACCGCCCAGTACGCCCACGTCTTCAGCAACTCCACCTACGGCACCTGGGACTACCACGCCAACAAGGGCGCGGCGCTGGTGCAGGTGAACAAGGGCGGCAACACCTCCTGGGTGGTCGGCACCCACCTGCAGGCCGACGAGTCGGACGTCTCCACCGACACCACCCAGTCCACCCGGCTCGGCCAGCTCGCCGAGATCCGCGCCTGGGTCGACGGGATCGTCGGCAGCGGCGCGCCGGTGCTGATCGGCGGCGACCTCAACGTCGAGTACTTCCACGGCCAGAGCCGCGGCGACTACACCAACGCCCAGAACGCGGTGAACGGCGTGCTCGGCACCCCGGCCACCGACCCCGGCCAGGACCGCACCACCATGGACTGCCCGGTCTCGTCCTGGTGCCAGTACATGGCGGGCGTCGAGACCTTCCCCAAGGACTACCGGGACGACCTCGACTACATCGGCTACCTCAACGCCCCGGGCCGCCCGGTGCCGGCCGGGATGTCCAACGTGAAGGTCGACTTCGACCCGCAGGCCGGCTGGACCCCGGGCCAGCTGGACACCAACGCGCCCAGCGACCACTACCCGGTCGAGGCCACCTTCCAGCTGAACTGACCCACCGCGTCACGGCCTTGGCATCACGGCTGTGACATCACGGCTGTGACATCACGACAGGCGGCTCGGAGCCGGGCAGCCGCAGGAGCGCCGCACCACCAGCTTGGCCGGGAAGGTCCGGGCCCCGGCGGCGCGGCGCTCCGGCCCGCCGAGGACCAGCTCCAGCGCGGCCCGGGCCATCTCGTCCTGCGCGGTGGTGACGGTGGTCAGCGCCGGTCCGGCGATCACCGCCTCGGCGATGTCGTCGAAGCCGGCCACCGCGAGGTCCTCCGGCACCCGGATACCGAGGTCGTCGGCGGCCCGCAGCAGGCCTATCGCCTGGTCGTCCGTCGCGCAGAACACGGCGGACGGCCGGTCGGGCCGGCTCAGCAGGGCGAGCGCCTCGGCGTGCGCCCGGACCCGGTCGAAGGGCGCCTGGATGAGCCGGCCCTCGGGGGACAGCCCGGCCTCGGCCAGCGCCTCGGCCCAGCCGGCCGTCCGCCCGGTGACCGGGTCGAGCGGGCTGAGCGCCAGGGTGCCGCCGAAGCAGTGCACCTCGGCGTGGCCGTGGGCCAGCAGGTGGCGCACCACCTCGCGGGCGCCGCCCTCGTCGTCCGCCACCACGGCCACGCCGTCAGCACTCTCCGCCCGGTGGTGCAGCAGCACGACCGGGGTGCCGTCGGCCGAGTCGAAGCCGGTCAGCCCGGGGGTGGCCGGGTCCTGGGTGACCAGGATCAGCCCGTCCACCTGCATGCCGAGGAAGGCGCGGATGTAGTGCGCCTCGCGTTCGTCCGCGTAGTCGGAGTTGCCGATCAGCAGCAGCCGCCCGTGCTCGGTCGCGGCCTGCTCGACGGCGTGGGCGAGCCCGGCGAAGAAGGGCTGGCGGGCGTCCGGCACGACCATCCCGAGCAGGTCGGTCCGCCGCCGCGCCATCGCCTGGGCGACCCGGTTGGGCCGGTAGCCGAGCTCCTCGACCGCGGCGAGCACCCGGGCCCGGGTGGCCGGTGCCACCGGCCGGGGCCCGTCATTGATCACATAACTCACGACCGCCGTGGATGTCCCCGCCACCCGCGCCACATCGTCCCGTGTCACCCTCGCCATGACCATTGAGCCTACACAGCACCTCCGACCAGAGGGTTTCCCGAGCCCGGAGCGGGCCCCGATCGGCCCGTCGGGTTTGCGGAACCGGTGGTGCCGTGCCGAGGCTGGCGGGACGGGCGGTATTCGGTGCCGCCACCGCCGACCGTGGGAGCAGGTCGATGAGCACGTCGCCGCACCACCGGACCACCCGGCCACCGCGCCCGACGACCCGGCCGCGGGTCCGCATCCACACCCGGGTGCGCGCCGTCAGCGCCACCCGGCCGAAGGTCAGGCCCTGGAGCGCCTACGCCGTGGTGGCGACGATCGTGCTGTCGGTGGCCGCCGGGCTGCTGTTCCACCTCAACGAGCGCTCCAGCCGCAGTCACGCCCAGGTGGTGAGTACCGCCTCCGGACCGGACTTCGTGGAGGTCGACGTGGTGCTCCAGCGGGTGGACGCGACCGCGCAGACGGTCGCCGCGAAGGTCCTGGTCCAGCCGCGCGGCACTCTGCAGGGGCCCGCCGACCAGTTGGTCCCCGCGCAGGACACGGTGCTGGAGACCACCTCGCTGGAACAGAACCTGCTCAGGTACCCGGCCGGGCAGCCGATCGGTTCCAACCCGGTGTCGTTCAGCCTGTTCGGCGGGCGGATCACGGACTACCCCTTCGACGGCTACCGGGCGCAGATCGGCTTCCGGGCCACCGCCGGCGGCAAGCCGACCCCGGTGGTGGTCGGGATCGAGGAGGCGGACCCGTTCTTCGCCTTCAGGCCGGGAGACAAGGAGACCGAGGGCCTCGGCGTCGGGGTGGCCGAACGGATCGGCCGCTCGCGCAGCACGTTCATCCTGGCCTGGTTCATGATGGCGGCGATGTGGGCGCTGGCCCTGGCCGTGCTGCTCGCGGCCTGGCTGATCGTCCGGCAGCGCCGCGGGATCGTCTGGCCCGCCCTGAGCTGGATGGCGGCGACGCTGTTCGCCCTGGTCGGGATGCGCAACGCCGCGCCCGGCAACCCGCCGATCGGCTCGCTGCTGGACTACGCGGCGTTCTTCTGGGCGGAGCTGCTGGTCGCGGTCGGCCTGACCATGGTCGTGGTGCGCGGCGCCCGCGTCGAGGGCGAGCACCGGCCCCGCCCCTAGCCCGCTCACGGGCGAATCTAGTAGACGTAGCGCGCGCAGGCGTCCGCCGAGAGGCGGAGGGCCTGCTCCGCGCGCGGCCCGCGCAGTGCCAGCAGGGTCTGGGCGAGCGCGTCCACGGCGGCCAGGTGGGCGAGCCGGCTGGCCGTGGTCTCCAGGCCGAAGACCAGGTCCTGCCCGCCCGCGATCAGGGCGCAGGTCGCCGTCTCGGTGAGCGGCGAGCGGGCGTAGCTGGTGAGCGCCAGCACCTCGGCCCCGGCCACCCGGGCGCTGCGGGCGGCGTCCACCACGCTGCGGGTGGCGCCGGTGTGGCTGACGGCCAGGCAGACGGCGCCCGGCGGCAGCCCGGCGGCCACCAGCTGGGCGGTGATCGAGTCGGCAGGGGCGTCCACCGGCAGGCCGAGCGCGCGCAGCCGGTAGGCGAGGTCGAGCACCACCGCACCGGACAGCCCGGTGCCGACCAGGAGCACCTGGGTGGCGCCGCTCAGCAGCTCGGCCGCCGCCCGCAGGTCGTCCGGGCCGAGCGTGGCGGTGATGCCTTCCAGGGCCTCCCGGGCGGCGCGCAGGGTGTCGGCGAGCGCCCGGGCGGCCGGGTCGTCGGCGTCCGCGGCCGGTCCCGGGGCGGGGGCCGCGGAGGCGTGCAGGGCGGCGGCGATCTTCAGCTCCTGGAAGCCGCGGAAGCCGAGCCGCTGGCAGGCCCGGACCACCGAGGAGGGTGCCGTCCCGGCCAGCGTCGCCACGTCGCTGACGCTCAGGTGCACCAGGTCGGCGCCCCGGTCCAGCACCACCTGGGC
Organism: Kitasatospora sp. NPDC004669; assembly: GCF_040609455.1. Taxonomy (NCBI): domain Bacteria; kingdom Bacillati; phylum Actinomycetota; class Actinomycetes; order Kitasatosporales; family Streptomycetaceae; genus Kitasatospora; species Kitasatospora sp. NPDC004669. Next base: position 27,260 of record NZ_JBEXKB010000036.1, on the reverse strand, counting down.
GACCCTCGCCTCGGTGCCGCGCAGCTCGCCGAGCCGGGCCCGGATCTGCGCGGCCAGCTGGGATTCCAGGGGCGTGAAAAATTCGGAACGTTCTTCCATGGGGCTAGGGTAGCGTGGAATTCGGTTCCAAGCCTGCCGGAAAACCGGCAGGCTGACGGGAGGGGAGCTTCGCCATGTCCGAACTCGGGTCGGCCGTGCCGGTGGCCGTGCTCACGGCGGCCGTGCTGCACGCCGTGTGGAACGGGCTCGCGCACCGGATCCCCGACAAACTGGTCGGCTTCACACTGATCAACCTGACCTACACCGCGTGCGCGCTGGTCCTGGTCGCGGTCAACCCGTTGCCGGCCGCCGCGGCCTGGCCGTACCTGCTGGCCTCGACGGTCGTCCAGACGATCTCGACGGTCCTGCTGCTGCGGGCGTACCAGTTGGGCGACTTCGGGCAGATGTACCCGATCGCCCGCGGCTCGGCGCCACTGTTGGTCGCCGTGCTGTCGGTCACCGTGCTCGGCCAGCACCTGGGCACGGGCGAGCTGGTGGGCGTGGTGGTGATCTCCTGCGGCCTGATCGGACTGGCCTTCTCCCAGGGCATACCCGGGCGGGCACAGCTGCCCGCACTCGCGGCCGCGGCCGGTACCGGCGTGATGATCGCCGGGTACACGGTGCTGGACGGCAGCGGCGTCCGGCACGCCGGGACGGTCGGCGGCTATGTGGCCTGGCTGTTCCTGCTCCAGGGGCCGACGCTCGTTCTGGTCGTCTGGGCCCGGCGCGGCCGCACCCTGCTCGCCGGGGCGGGCAGGGTGCTGCCGCTGGGGATCGCGGGCGGGGTGCTCTCCCTGACGGCGTACGGCCTGGTGGTCTGGGCGCAGTCCCGGGGCAGCCTGGCGACGGTCGCGGCGCTGCGCGAGACCAGCATCGTCATCGCCGCGCTGATCGCCACCGTGGTGTTCCGGGAGCGCCTCGGGCGGCTGCGGCTGACCGCCGCGCTCACCGTCCTGGGCGGGATCGCCGTCCTGGAGCTCGCCCGCCCCTGAGATTCGAGCGCTACCCGGCTTCGGGCACGATCACGGTCAGCGAGGTCTCCTGCAGCAGGAAGCCCAGCGACTCGTAGACGCGGCGGGCCGGGTTGCCCTCGGACACCACCAGGTGCACATCGGCCAGCCCGCGGTCGGCGGCGTCCGCGACGGCGCGGCGCAGCAGGTCGGCGCCGAGGCCGCGGTAGCCGCGTCGGGGGTGGCGGAAGACCTCGGCGACCCACGGCAGGCCGTCGCGGTCGGTCAGGGTGGCCCCGGCGACCACCCGGTCCTCGGCGTCCACCGCCAGCACGCTGGAGGGCAGCACCGGGCCGATGGCCTTTCCGGCGAGCAGCGGGCCGATCCGCTCGGCGATCGCTCGGGCGTCGTCGCCGGGGAAGTGGTCCACATGGTCGGGGTGGAAGGCGGCCCGCCAGGCCTCCAGCAGTTCCTCCGGGGCGCGGTCGCAGGGCACGGCCCGCAGGCCCTCGCGCAGCGGCGTCCCGGCCCAGTCGGCGGGCGGGGGATCGGCGCGCAGGTCGCGCCGGAAGGTGTGGGCGTGTCGCAGGGGCTTCGCGCCCAGCTCCAGCAGCCGCTGCCCGAGCTCGGGGGTGCCGGAGACCACCCACCCGGGCAGCTCGGTGCGGATGAACCCCGCCGCGTCCACCGAGTCGTCCAGGACCTCCAGCAGGTCGGCCCAGGGCCGGCCCTCCCGCTCGCCCGGCTGGTAGCGCACCACCGGTACGCCCTCGCTGTTTTGCCTGATCACCCAGTCCGCTTCGGGCATGGCCCACCCCACTTCACGAGATCGTTCGTCGGCGGCCCATGCTCACCAGAACCGGAGCGACGCGGCAACAGGTTTTCGACCAGCGACTTTGCCAGCGGCTGCGGTTCAGGCCACCACCGCCGCGCGGACGCAGAGCACGTCCGGCAGGTGGGAGAGCAGCAGCGACCAGTTCTCGCCCTCGTCCCGGCTGCCGTACACGTCGCCGGTGCGGTTACCGAAGTAGATCCCGGCCGGTTCGGCGTCGTCGGTGCGCAGGGCGTCGCGCAGCACGATGCCGTAGTGGTCCTCGCCGGGCAGGCCGTTGGCGAGCTGCTGCCAGCTGGTGCCGCCGTCGGTGGTGCGGAAGACCCGGCAGCGGCGGCCGGGCGGGATCCGGTCGTCCGAGCCGCCGAGCGGGAAGAGGTAGGCGGTGTCGCCCCGGCGCGGGTGGGCGGCGACGGCGAAGCCGAACTCGGCGGGCAGCCCGTCCACGACGGAGCGCCAGCTGCCGCCCCAGTCGTCGCTGCGGTAGACCCCGCCGTGGTTCTGCAGGTAGAGCCGGTCCGGGTGGGCCGGGTCCCGGGCGATCTTGTGGACGCACTGGCCGAACTCGGGGTACTGGCTGTCCGGCGGGAGGAACTCGGCGCGCAGGCCGGTGTTGGAGGGCTCCCAGCTGTCGCCGCCGTCCTTGCTGCGGTAGACGCCGCCGCTGGAGACGGCGACCAGCAGCCGCTGTGGGTCGCGCGGGTCGGTCAGGATGGTGTGCAGGCCCTGCCCGCCGTAGCCGGCGCCCCACTCGCTGCGCTGGGGGTGGTTCCACAGCGACTCGACCAGGGTGAAGGTCTCGCCGCCGTCGGTGGAACGGAACAGCGCAGCGGGCTCGGTGCCGGCGTACACGACCCCGGGGGACTCCGGTCCGGCGGGCTGGAGCTGCCAGACCCGGGTGAGGGAGACGCCGGTGGACTCGGGGAAGCGGATCGCCGGCCGCGGCGGCTCGTACCAACTGGCGCCGAGGTCGTCGGAGCGCCAGACCGAGGGCCCCCAGTGGCTGCTGTCGGCGCCGGCCAGCAGTCTGGTGCGGCCCTCGCGGCGGTCGATCGAGATGGAGTAGATCGCGTTCATCCGGAAGTGCGGCCCGCTGAACTGCCAGTCCAGCCGGTCGCGGCTGCGGCCGAGAAAGAGGCCCTTCTCGGTTCCGACGGCCAACAGCACCTCGGTCATGCCTCACACCACCTGGTCACCAGAACGGCCCCCGGGACGCCCTCCCCGACTGCCAGTGTCCCGCCGTCCACCGAAGGTCACATCTCGCCGCGCCGCTCGCCCGGGCCGCACGGCTACCCGCGGCAGCCCTCCAGTAGCCGCAGCCACACCTCGCTGATCGTCGGGTACGCCGGTACGGCGTGCCAGAGCCGGTCGATCGGCACCTCTCCGACCACCGCGACGGTGGCCGAGTGCAGCAGCTCGGCGACGGCGGGCCCGACCAGGCAGGCGCCGACGATCACCTCCCGGTCCAGGTCGTAGACCACCCGGGCCCGGCCGCGGTAGCCGTCGGCGTACAGCGAGGCCCCGGCGACGGAGCCGATCTCGTGGTCCACGGCCCTGACCCGCAGCCCGAGTTCCTCGGCCGCCGCCAGGGTCAGGCCGACGGCGGCGACCTCCGGTTGCGTGAACACGACCTGCGGCGCGCCCGCCAGGTCGGCGGACGCGGAGTGCGCGCCCCAGCGCGAGGTGTCCAGCGGGCGCCCCTCGGCGCGGGCGGCGATCGCCGCGCCGGTGATCCGGGCCTGGTACTTGCCCTGGTGGGTGAGCAGCGCCCGGTGGTTGACGTCCCCGGCGGCGTAGAGCCACTCGCCGTCCACCCCGAGCACCGTGCAGCTGTCGTCCACCTCCAGCCAGCCGCCCGGCCGCAGCCCGACCTGCTCCAGCCCGATGTCGGCGGTGCGCGGGGCCCGGCCGGTCGCGTAGAGCACCTCGTCGACGGTCAGCTGCTGGTCGTCGGAGAGCGTCAGCACGGCGGGCCCGGCGGCCCCGGCCCGCTCCAGCGCGGTGACCACGGCGGCGAAGCGCAGGTCCACCCCCGCCTCCCGCAGCCGCTCGGCGACCAGCTCGCCGGCGAAGGGCTCCATCCGCGGCAGCAGCGCGTCGCCGCGCACCAGCAGGACGACCTCGGCGCCGAGCGCCCGCCAGGCGGTGGCCATCTCGACCCCGACCACCCCGCCGCCGACCACGGCCAGCCGCCCGGGGACGGTCGGCGAGCCGGTCGCCTCCCGGTTGGTCCACGGGTGCGCCTCCGCCAGCCCGGGCACCCCGGCGGGAAGCACCGGGCGGCTGCCGGTGCACACGGCGACGGCGTGCCGGGCGGTGAGCACCCGCTCGCTGCCGTCCTCCTGCTCGACCGTGACGGTCCGCACCCCCGCCAGTCGGCCGTGGCCGCGGACCAGCTCGATGCCGGTGTCCCGCAGCCACCGCACCTGGCCGTCGTCCTTCCAGTTCGAGGTGAAGGAGTCCCTCCGGGCCAGCACCGCGGCCGCGTCCAGCCGCCCGTCGCCCACCGCCTCCCGGGCGCCGCCCACCGAGCGGGCGTCGGTCAGCGCGGCCGCCGGGCGCAGCAGCGCCTTGCTCGGCATGCAGGCCCAGTACGAGCACTCGCCGCCGACCAGTTCGGCCTCCACGATCACCGTGCGCAGCCCGGCGGCGACCGTACGGTCCGCCACGTTCTCGCCGGTCGGGCCCGCGCCCAGAACGATGACGTCGTACTCCTCGGCGGTGTTGCTGGTCATGTCCCGTCCTCCGTGGTCTCGATGGCCACCCCGCCCCGGGGCGGGGGCTGCGGCTGCCCGTGCTCCCGTACGCCCACCCGTACCCGGGCGTGGCGTGGGCCCATCCTGCGACGTGGACGGGCCTTCGCGCGGGCGAACACGCGGACGGGGTCAGATTGCCGCGAGCTCCGCCAGCAGCGCGGCCGTGTCGGCCGGGCGGGAGAACATCGGCCAGTGCCCGGTGGGCAGTTCGCGCAGTTCCCAGTTCGGCCCGTCCATCCCGACGAACCACGGGTGGCCGGCCGCGATCATCGCCCGCACCCGGTCGATCGGGAAGGAGCAGGACACCAGTGCCTGCGGCAGCGCCGCCCCGGCGCCGGTCAGCCGCAGCCGGTCCCGGAACGTCCCGGCCGGCTGCGGGGTGACCCGCGCGCCGACCCGGGCCAGGGTGGCCTCGTCCAGGCCCTCGATGCTGGCGCCGTGGGCGGCGATGACGTCCCAGGGCGGCATCGGCAGGCGGCCGTCGACCACCGTGGCCTCGGCGGCCTCGCGGTAGTCGGGCTGCCAGAGGTCGTCCAGCGAACCGCCGTCGATCATCGGGCCGCTGTCCAGGTAGACCACCCGGCGGATCCGCTCCGGCATCCGGTCCGCGACCCCGCCCACCGGGGCGCAGGCGCCGCTGTGCGCGACCAGCACGACGTCCCACAGGTCCTCGCGCACCAGCAGCTCGGCCAGGTCGGCGATGTGGTCCTCCAGTCCGAAGTCGCCCTGCTCGCAGGCCCGTTCGGCCACCCCGGGCAGGCTCACCGGGTGGACTTCGTGTCCGGCCGCGCGCAGCGGCGCGGCGACCTCGTCCCAGGCCCAGGCGCCGAGCCAGAACCCGGGGACCAGTACGAACGTGCTCATGGTGGATCGCTCCTTCGTCGGTGGGGCCTCCGTCACCGCCGACTCTAGGATCGAATCCGGACAGATCCCGCCCGGATGTCAGGGCAAGGAAGGAACGCCCCGGTGGAACACCCGGTCAGCCGTGTGCTCGCCCTGCTGGAACTGCTCCAGGACCGCCCCGGCCCGACCGGCGCCGAACTGGCCGCCCGGCTCGACGTGGACGAGCGCACCATCCGCCGCTACACCGCGCGCCTGGCCGAACTCGGCATCCCGGTCCAGGCCGAGCGCGGCCGCTACGGCGGCTACCGCCTGCTGCCCGGCTACCGGCTCCCGCCGTTGATGCTCAACCCCGACGAGGCCGCCTCGGTGGTCCTCGGCCTGCTGGCCGGGCGCAGCTCGGGCCCGTCGCCGGCTGCCGCCCGCCGCCGGCACCCTCACCGAACTCGCCGAGGAGCGGGTGCTGCTGCGGGCCCGGGCGCAGAACCTGGACGGCGTCGCGGTGCTGCTGGCCGGCCTGGGCCGGCCGTTCACCGTGCGCGAGCCCGCCGAGCTGCGGGCGGAGGTCCCGGGCACTCGCGGCCCGGCTCGCCGCCTGGGGCGAGGAGGGCGGGCAGGAGGAGGGCGGGCAGGCGGGTCGGCAGCAGGAGGGCGGGCAGCCGTCATGACGAGGGCCCGGGGAGACATCGCTCCCCAGGCCCTCAGGCGGGACCGGTCAGGCCTGGCCGTCGGCCGCCTGCTCCTCCGCGACCTTGCGCTTCACCTCGGCCATGTCCAGCTTGCGGGCCTGGCCGATCAGGTCCTCGAACACCGCCTCCGGCAGTGCGCCGGGCTGCGAGAAGACGAGCACGCCCTCGCGGATGATCGCCAGCGTCGGGATCGACTGGATGCCGAAGGCGGCGGCCAGCTCCTGCTGCGCCTCGGTGTCGACCTTGGTGAAGACCAGGTCCGGGTGGCGCTCGGCGGCCTTCTCGTACACCGGGGCGAACTGGCGGCACGGCCCGCACCACGCGGCCCAGAAGTCGATGAAGACGAAGTCCTTGCCCTCCGGGCCCGGGACGATCTCGTCGAAGTTCTCCTTGGTCAGCTCGACCGTGTTGCTCATCTCGCGAATCCTTCCCTTCCGAAGGTGGCGGTACGGACCATCTGCCGCACACAACGGTGATGCCCGCCGGGGTATTCCGAGGCCCTTCCGGATCGAGCACGGGGCCACCACCGACCGTACAGAAGGGTGTCCGGTCCGGGGCGTCGACAGCGAGCCGGTCGGCAGCGTCACCCGCTCCGACGGCACCGAGCGGGTCACCCGCAACGGCCGGCCGGCCGGTCTACCGCCACTCGTCGGACAGCAAGCCCGGCGACACCAGGGGCCAGGGCGTGGCCGGCGCCTGGTTCGCGCCGACCCCGAGCGGCGCCAGGGCGATGGCCGGCACCGACCGGATGCGCGGCACCCCGGCGTCCTCGAACCCCACCCCGGCGCCCGGCTCCCCCGGTTACGGGTACTGACCGATGTCGACCGCTCTCGCCCGGGAGGCACGGGTGCGCAACGATGTAGTGGTGACCGAGGAGCATCCCGTCGGCGGCCGGGCCGCGCACGGAGCGGGGGCCGCGGACGAGGAGTTGATGCGGGCCCTGTACCGCGAGCACGCCGGTCCGCTCTTCGGCTTCGTGCTCCACCTGGTCGCGGGGGACCGGCAGCGGGCCGAGGACGTCGTCCAGGAGACGCTGTTCCGGGCCTGGCGCAACATTCACCGGCTCGACCCGCAGGCCGGCTCGCTGCGACCCTGGCTGATCACCGTCGCCCGGCGGATCGTCATCGACGACCACCGCAGCGCCCGCGCCCGGCCGCGCGAGGTGGGCGCGGCGGCGCTGGAGCAGCTGCCCGCCGAGGACGAGATGAACCGGGCGTTGCGGATGATGACCGTCGCGGACGCGCTCGGTGACCTCTCGCCCGCGCACCGCGAGGTCATCGTCGAGACCTACCTGAAGGGCCGCACCGCCAAGGAGGCGGCCGCCGAACTCGGCATCCCGGCCGGCACCGTACGGTCGCGGGTGTTCTACGCACTGCGCTCGCTCAGGCTCGCGCTGGAGGAACGGGGAGTGACATCGTGACCAAGCCCTCCGGCGCCGACCCCGACGGACCCGACCGCGCCCCCGGTCTCCCCGATGTGCCCGCCAGCGCCGAGCACGTCGACGCCGGCGCGTACGTCCTCGGCCTGCTGGAGCCCGCCGAGCGCGCCGCCTTCGAGCGGCACCTGGCCGACTGCCCGCAGTGCACCGAGCAGGTGGGCCGACTCGGCTTCCTGGAGCCGGTGTTGGCCGGTTACGCCGAGTCGGCGACGGCCGCCGGGCTGAACCCGGCCGAGCCCGCCCCGCGCCCGGACCCGCGGCTCCTGGACCGGCTGGTCGCCGAGGTCACGACCGTCCGGCGGCGGGGCCGGGTACGGCGGCTGGTGCTCGCCCTGGCCGCGACCGCGATGGTCGCGGCGGGCCCGGCCGTCACGGCCGCGGTGCTCACCGCCGACGGCGCCCCCGCGGTGGTCGCCGTCGCCGAGCAGTTCAGTGCCACCGACCCGGGCACCGGCGCCAAGGCCACCGTCGGCGTGGACAGCACGACCTGGGGCAGCCAGGTCAGCCTGCAACTCTCCGGCGTACAGGGCCCGTTGACCTGCAGCCTGGTCGCCGTCTCGCACACCGGCGAGCGCCAGACGGTCACCACCTGGAGCGTCCCGGCAGCCGGCTACGGCGGGCCGGCCGGCCAGGGCGCGGTGCACACCATCGGCGGCGCGGCCCTCCAGCCGGGCGACATCGACCACTTCGAGGTGCGGGTCCAGAACACCGGCGCCCTGCTGGTCGCCGTGCCCGCGCACCACGCCTGACCCACCATGCCTGACCCACCGTGCCTGACCCGCCATGCCCGCCCCACCAGGGCGGAGTCAGCGCAGCGGGTGCTTGATCACGTACGCGGCCCGCTTCTCCGCCTGCCGCTGCGCCTTGTACTCCTCCAGCCTGGCCGCCCACAGTTGCCGCGCCTCGTGCAGCTCCTCCACCGCGCGTACCAGCGAGTCCGGGTCGGCCTCCAGCAGCCGGGGCATCCGGGCGCTGACGGTGAGGTGGTGGTAGGTGGCGCGCAGGCCGTAGGGGGCGAAGCAGGTCAGGCAGGTGCGCAGGGCGCTGTGGCGCCGGTACGGCGGGAGGGAGGTGTCGAGGACGCGGGCACGGCGGGTGAGGAAGCTGGTCACGCCGGATCCGCCCGTTCCGCCAGGTCCAACGCCCGGGCCAGCGCGGCGGTGACGGCGGCGGCCTGCCCGGGGAGCCGCCGCTCGGCCCAGCCGCCCGCCAGCCGGACGAAGTCGCGCAGGTCCTGCTCCGCACCGGCGAGCAGTCGGCGCAGCTCGTCCACCGGCAGCTCGATCACCGCGCTGTCCTCGGCCTCGACGTCCGCCGTCAACCGCACCACGCCGTCGAGGCGTTCGGCCTGTGGGACGCGTCCGTGGCCGAACCGGGCCTTGCCGGAGCCGTCGGTCACCTCCAGCCAGTCGCGCCACTCCTCCAGGCCGTTGCAGCAGCCGGGTGCGAAGACGGCGCCGGTGGCGGTGTCCGTCACCCGGAAGCCGCCGTGGGCGATCAGGTCCTCGGCGGTGAGCAGCCCGTACAGGAAGGCGTCCAGCGGGTCGGTCAGCTCGCCCTCCTCGGGGGCTTCCTCGTTGGCGCCGGCGATCCGCCACACCGCCGAGCCGACGTCCTCCGGCGTCAACCTCCCGTCCAGCACCAGGAATCCGTACGGCTCGAACGAGCCCGTGGGCCAGAGCGTGAAGTCCTCGTCGGGGGCTTCCATCTCCAGGACCGGCTGCATCGATGTCACCCGCCGATGATGCCGGGGCCGCGGGCCACGGCACCAACCGATTTACGCCGGTACCCGGCGGGCAGCTCGCCGGTGCGGCCGGCGCCCTGCTCGGGACAGCTGTAGTCGTTCATCGGGCAATCTGCGCGGCGGTGTTGATCCGGCGCCAGGCGAGGAGCGCGCAGAGGGCGAAGCCGAGCGCGTTGCCGAGGCCGTGGGTGGCGGCCATCCAGGCCAGGGTGGGGTGGGGGAGTCCGGCGGCGCGGCCGAACGCCCACCACAGGGCGAGCAGCATGGTGAGCGCCGGCACGGCCGAGGAGGCGGCCAGCAGCCGGGCGGTGGCCGCGTCGCCCGCGCGGGGGCGCAGCTCCCGCCAGCTGACCAGGCCGACCAGCCACATCCCGGTGGTCAGCACGACGGCTCCGGCGAACTGCCACCAGTTGCCGAGGAAGTAACCGGCCAGCACCAGCAGGGTGCCCGCCGGAACGCTGAGCGCCGCGCAGCGGGCCGGCCGGGAGGCGGGGTCGGCCCGGCAGACCAGTCCGGCGACCAGCGCGGCGGTGAACCCGGCGTAGTGGAAGTGCGGGACGGTCAGCGCCAGGACGTGCGGCTCGAAGCCGAACAGCGGGTAGTCCGAGCGTTCGGCGGCCAGGGCGACCCCGGCCACCGAGGGCGTGGCCAGCGCGGTGAGCACCGCGACCTCGGCGGGGGCGAGCGAGCGGGTCCGGGCCAGCCGCAGTGGCGCGTGCAGGGCGATGGCCAGGGTGCCGAGCGCGTGGACGACCGCCGGGCCGGTGGCGAGGGCGCCGCGCGGCAGCCAGAGCGAGAGCGCTCCGAGGACGGCGGCGAGCGGCCAGAGCCGGCGGATCCGGGCGAGCCCGGGTTCGTCGATCAGCGCCAGGCCGAGTGGCAGGACGGCGCCCATGCCGAGCAGGACCAGGAGGTCCACCAGTTCCGTCGTGCCCTTGTCCACGGCGGGCGAACCCCCTCTTGAACGCGTTCAAACGAGCTTCGAAGTCGACTCTACGCCGCTGACTTGAACGCGTTCAACTCGCCCCCGCTCCGGCTGCTCTGGTGTTCACGCTGGGTGCGGCGCACTCTGGAGGAGTAACCGATGGAGGTGATCCGCCATGCAGACTCTGGTCGGTTGGCACATCGAGATGGAGTTCCGCGAGGAGGGCCCGCGCACGACCGCCGCCGCCCTGCTCCGGCTCGGCGACGGGACCGAACTGCGCGCCCACGGCTACAGCAGCCGCCACCCCTCCGACCCGGAACAGCTGCGGGTCGGGGAAGAGATCGCGGGCGCCCGCGCGCTCAACGACCTCGCCTCGCAGCTGCTCACCAAGGCCCACGGCGAGATCCAGGACGTCAGCCCGGTCCCGACCCACCCGCTGACGTGACCGCCCCGCACCTGGGTGGAGACCAGGCCGGACGGGAACCGTACCGCCCGCGCATCCCGCTGATCTGCCCGCGCTGCGGGCACGAGCAGCGGGTCGTCCCGGGCGGCCCCGAGCGGACGGTCAAGGTCGTGCACGTGGGGACCGGCCGGGAGGCCTGTGAGCCGGGGGACCTGGCCAGGGCGCCGGACGACGGGTTCTGACCCGAGCGGCCGTCAGTTGACGCGGCACGTCAGTTGACGCAGTACGTCGCCGGCGGCCGCCACTCCGGCCCCACCAGCCGCTGCTCCAGCTCGTTCAGCGTGATCCGGATCCCGACCGTCCCCGCCAGCCCCACCCGGAACCGGCTGCGGGCCAGCGCGATCAGTGCCGTCAGGCCGTACTTGTTGATCAGTGAGGTGCGGTAGCTCGCCGTCGTCTCGGGGTCGCAGAGTCGTGCGCGGGCCGGGAGTCGGCGGCCGGTGGGGCGCCCGTGGGCGTCGCAGGGGCCGATCAGCACCCGGGGGTGGCGCCGGATCCGCTCGGCCTCGCCGGAGTGGGCGGGGGTCCAGACGCCGAGCGCCGTGCCGTCGGACACCACCCAGAGCTGGGAGTCCACCCGGCTTCCGTCGTCACCGAAGGTGGTCAGCAGGAGGTACCTGTTGTCGGCGAGCTGGTCGGTTCGGTCGTGCACGATGTCCTCCCTCTGGCGTGGGGGCCGGTCAGTGCCCGTGGCCCTCGGTGATCCCGCGGTACTCCTCGGCGGTGGGCCTGGGGATCCGCGCGTGCCCGCCGTGGAACCCGCGGGACAGCCTCGCGCGGGTGCGGGTGAGCGCACCCGCGGGGTTTGCCACTCCATTCTCGTCCACCGCGGGCGGCGGTTCGAGGGGGCGGGGCTGCTCGTGTGCGGTCAGCCGGTGCAGTTCGGCGGGTGCGAGCCGGGCGTGCACCTCGGTGAACTCGCCGTGCGGCAGCCGCTTGATCACGCCGGTCTCCCGCCCGTGCAGCACCTTGTCCCGGTCCCGTCGCTGCAGGCCGAGGCACCAGCGCTTGGTGATCACGAACACAGCCACCGGGATGACGAAGAAGCCGACCCGGACCGCGTAGGTGATCGCGTTCAGTGACAGGTGCAGATGGGTGGCGATCAGGTCGTTGCCGCCGCCCGCGAGCATCACCAGGTAGACGCTGATCCAGGCCGCCCCGAGCGCGGTGCGCACCGGCGCGTTGCGCGGCCGGTCGAGCAGGTGATGCTCGCGCTTGTCGTCGGTCACCCAGGCCTCGATGAACGGGTGGACCGCGATCGCGCCGAGGACCAGTGGGAAGATCACCATGACGGGGAGGAAGACACCCAGGTTCAGGGTGTGGCCCCACAGGTTGATCTCCCAGCCCGGCATGACGCGCACCAGGCCCTCGGCGAAGCCCATGTACCAGTCGGGCTGGGCGTCGGTCGACACCTGGTCCGGACGGTACGGGCCGTAGGCCCAGATCGGGTTGATCGAGGCGATCGCCGAGATGGCGGCGATGAGGCCGAAGACCAGGAAGAAGAAGCCACCGGCCTTGGCCATGTAGACCGGCATCAGGGGCATGCCGACGACGTTCTTCTCGGTCCTGCCCGGGCCCGCCCACTGGGTGTGCTTGTGGTGGAAGACCAGGACCAGGTGCGCCACCAGCAGGCCGAGCATGATGCCCGGGATCAGCAGCACGTGGATGGTGAAGAACCGGGGCACGATGTCGTGGCCGGGGAACTCGCCCCCGAACAGGAACATCTGCAGGTAGCTGCCGACCAGCGGCGTTGCGAGGATCGCGCCTTCCATGAAGCGGATACCGGTGCCCGACAGCAGGTCGTCCGGCAGCGAGTAGCCGAAGAAGCCGTCGAACATGCCCAGGACCAGCAGCAGGAAGCCGAAGACCCAGTTGATCTCGCGCGGCTTGCGGAACGCGCCGGTGAAGAACACGCGCATCATGTGGACCAGCATCGCGGCCACGAAGACCAGGGCGGCCCAGTGGTGGATCTGCCGGATCAGCAGACCGCCACGGACCTCGAAGCTGATGTCCAGGGTCGAGGCGTACGCCTCGGACATGCCGATGCCCTTGAGCGGGACGTACGACCCGTTGTAGACGACCTCGCCCATGGAGGGCTTGAAGAACAGCGTCAGCCAGACGCCGGTCAGGATGATGATCAGGAAGGTGTAGAGGCAGATCTCGCCCAGCATGAAGGACCAGTGGTCCGGGAAGATCTTCCGCAGGTTGGCCCTGGCCAGGGTGTAGATCCCCAGCCGGCCGTCCGCCCAGTCGGCGGCCCGCTGCCCCCGCCCTGGGTTCTGATTCCGGGTCATGTGCACGCACCTCAGTCCGATGGAAGCGGGGATCATTCCCCGATTCATGCTGGGGTCACCATAATCGGGGAGTGATCCCCACTTCCACTTCGGGGGGTGGGGCACGGTGCCCGGGAACGCGAGCGGCCCGCCCGGTGTCGTGGAGGACACCGGACGGGCCGCGTACGCACCCGCATCGCCCGGGACGGGCGGTACCCCGGGAGGGTCAGTGCACCAGCACCGGTACCTCGTCGCTCTTCGCGGCGTCCGAGCCCGCACCGGCACCCGCACCCGCCGCGCCGGGCCGGCCGGCGTTGACGAAGGTGAAGGCGACCGCGGCGGCCGCCACCAGGATCCCGAAGGACACCCAGATCGCGGTCGAGAAGCCGTGCACCATGCCCCCGAACTGCAGGGCCTTGGCGGCCGCCGGCGAGGTGGCCGCGGCGGCGGTGGCGTGCGAGGCCACCCAGCTGCTGGTGGCGCTGGCCGCGATGGTGTTCAGCAGCGCGGTGCCGATGGCGCCGCCGACCTGCTGCGAGGTGTTGACCATGGCGGAGGCCACACCCGCGTCACGCGGCTGGACGCCGTGCGTGGCGAGGCTCATGGCCGGCATGAAGGCGGTACCCATGCCGAGGCCCATCAGGATCAGGCCGGGCAGGATCAGCGCCGGGTACGAGGTGTCCAGACCGATGTGGGTCAGCAGGAACATGCCGACCGAGGCGGTCAGGAAGCCGGGCGCCATCAGGTAGCGCGCCGGGACCCGGGTCATCAGCCGGGCGCCGATCTGGGTCGAGCCGGTGATCATGCCCGCCACCATGGGCAGGAAGGCGACACCGGTCAGCACCGGGCTGTAGCCGAGCACGATCTGCAGGTAGTAGGTCAGGAAGAGGAACAGACCGAACATGCCGATCACGGCCATGCCCAGCGACAGGTACACCCCGCCGCGGTTGCGGTCGAGCACCACGCGCAGCGGCAGCAGCGGGGCCTTGACCCCGCGCTCCACCAGGACGAAGGCGGTCAGCAGCACGGCGGCCGCGGCGAACAGGGCCAGGGTGCTGCCGGCCGTCCAGCCGCTGGACTCGGCGCGGGTGAAGCCGTAGACCAGCGAGACCAGACCGGTGGTCACCAGCAGCACGCCGGGGACGTCCAGCTTGTTGCGGTTGCGGCCCTCGGCGGGCTCGCGGATCACCATGACGGCGCCGGCGGCGGCCACGATGGCGAACGGGATGTTGACGAAGAAGGTCCAGCGCCAGTTCATGTACTCGGTCAGCAGGCCGCCGAGGATCAGGCCGATGGCGCCACCGCCACCGGCGATCGCACCGTAGATGCCGAAGGCCTTGGCGCGCTCCTTGGCCTCGGTGAAGGTCACCGCGAGCAGCGACAGCGCAGCCGGTGCGAGCAGCGCGCCGAACACGCCCTGCAGGGCGCGGGCGCCGAGCAGCATCGTGGTGTTGGCCGCGGCGCCGCCGAGTGCGGAGGCGAGGGCGAAGCCGGTCAGGCCGACCACGAAGGTCCGCTTGCGGCCCCAGAGGTCCGCGATCCGGCCGCCGAACAGCAGCAGGCCGCCGAAGGCCAGCGCGTAGGCGGTGATCACCCACTGGCGGTTGCCGTCGGTGATGCCCAGGTCCTTCTGGGCGGAGGGCAGGGCGATGTTCACGATGGTCGCGTCGAGGACGACCATCAGCTGGGCGAGGCCGATGAAGATCAGCGCCTTCCAGCGCCGGGGATCGGGCAGCGTCGCCGGGCGGGCGTCGGTTTCAGGCATGGGGGTACTCACTTCACGGTGCGTGGCGTGCGAGAACGGTCAACTGCCGTACGGGAACGGCAGGTTGCCGCACGGACTCAGATGCGGGGTGCGGGCGCGCGAAGGCGTCCGGGCGGTGCCGGTCGGCGGCGCGACGGTAGGGGGCTGGTGGGTCGGATCAGTGGTGTCGGTCCAGGTGGTGGGTCAGTCCTGGGGTCGGAAGTCCTCGAAGGTCGCGGGGCGGCCGGGCAGGACCGAACGGGCCGGCGCGCGCAGGCCGTCCAGGAGCAGCTGCAGGTGCCGGTGGACGAACTCGTCGAGAAGCCCGCAGGAGGTGCCCGGCAGCGGCCGGGTCAGCTGGCTCATCGCGATGAACAGGTCCCCGTGGTCCACGTCGGACCGCAGTTCGCCCGCGGCCCGGGCGCGTTCCATCAGTCCGCTCACGGCGGTCCGCAGGCGCTCCCGGATCTCGGTCAGCTCAGGGTCGTAGGGGTCGATGGTGCTGGTGAAGACGGCGCAGAGCCCGCCGACCTTCTCCGCCACGGTCGCGTGCACGAACCGCTGCAGAGCGTCGAACGGACCGCCGCCCTCGCCCGCATCCGCCTCGGCCGCCGCCGTCTCGGCGAGGGCCAGGATGCGGTTCTTGACGAGCAGCGCCACCTCGCGGATCAGTGCCACCCGGTCCGGGAAGTTCCGGTACAGCGTGGCATTGCCGACCCCCGCCCGCTTCGCGATCTCGTCCAGCGGCGCATCGGCGCCGTGTTCGACGAACACGTCCCGGGCCGCCAGCACGATCCGCTCCCGGTTCCGGCTCGCGTCCGCGCGCAGCTTGGGCGCGCGCACACTCTCCGGGGTACGGGCCGACTCGGCGGCGACGGTGGTCATGGCGACTGCTCCTCCAGGATACCGGGGAAGTTCTCCCCGCTTCTGCCAACGTAGTCGGAAACGGGGAATCCGTCCCCGGAATTTCCGCCCAGGCTGTGACCTGCGCCACACTCCTTTCGTGATGTCCGCCGCCGACCGCATGGCGGCCGGCCACCTGCGCGTCCTCCGGAACACCCTCAGCCTCTCCCACGAGGTCCTCCGGAACCCCCGGCGGCCGCCACCCCGGCCTCCGGTCGCGCGACGGGCGCTGACGGACTGTCGGACCCGTCGACCAGGGTCGCCGCCATGAGCACCGTGATCGACGCCACCCTGCCCGAACCCGCCGCGCTCGCGGCCTTCGTGGACGTGCTGCTGGCCGGCGCCCCGGCCGGCACCGACCGCGCCGAACTGGAGCGGGCGGCCCGGGAGGCCTTCGTCGCCGAGGAGCCCGACCGGCTGCCCGACCACTGGTGGCTGGCCGTCCCCGGCGCGGCGTACGAGGCCGCGTTCGAGGTGCTCGGCCTGCACGACCGGATACCCGTCCCGGTGCGCTACGGGCTGGCGACCCAGACGTACGACGACAAGCACACCCCGGAGGGCGTCGTCCACCGGGTCTTCGTCACCCCGGAGTACGCCGGCTGGCGCCTGATCTACGCCGAGAGCCCGCTACGGGAGACCACCTGGTGGCTGCACGAGACCATCGAGCGCCTCAGCGCCGCCTGCGGCAGGGCCCAGGTGTACTACCGGGACGAGTTCTCCGACGCCCTCTGCTGGGCGGCCGCCGAGGACGGCGCCGTCGTCCGCGGCTACTGGCGCTACAACGACCCGGAGTGGACGGGCGAGCCGCTGGCGTGGGAGGAGGTGCTGACCGCCGCCGACTTCGAGGACGAGGAGGACTTCGAGGACTACTACACCGAGCCCAACGCCTCCGAGTCCGAGGACCACAACACCGCCGCTGCCCACCTCTCCCTCGACCCGTCCGCCATCACCCCCGCCACCCCCACCCGGCGGGACTCCGCCGAGGTCGTCGTTCGCAGTCGGTCCGACGACGTCCGCTACGAGAACGCTCGGCCGCTCGCGGCCGCTCAGCCCTTCGGGCAGATCACCGCGAACCGGGCGCCCTCGCGGTCCTGCAGCCGGGCCACCCGCCCGTACGGGGAGTCGAAGGCCGGGCCGACCGCCGAGCCGCCCAGCTCCAGGGCCCGGGCCAGGGCCCGGTCGGTGTCCGGGACGGCGAAGGAGACCTCCCAGTGCGGCGGTGTGCCCGCCGGACCGCCCGCCTGTTCCCTGGCCAGCGCCGCGACGCTGTGCCCCTCGGCGCGCAGCACCACCCGGTTGTGCTCCCAGCGGACCTCGAAGCGCTCCGGGTCGCGGCCGTCCCAGCGGAACACCTCGCCGTAGAACAGCGCCGCCGCGAACGGGTCCGGGGTGCGCAGCTCGATCCAGACCGGTGCGCCCGGCAGGTCGAGTTTCCGGGCGCGGCCCAGCGGGCCCTCCCAGATGCCGAACACCGCCCCGGCCGGGTCGGCCGCGAAGGCCACCCGCCCGGCGTCGAAGGGCAGCGGGCCGACCGCCAGGGTCGCACCGCGCTCGCGCACCGCGTCGGCGGCGGCGTCGGCGCTCTCCGTTCCGAAGTAGCTGGTCCAGGCCAGCGGCACGGCGCCGAGGCCGGCGAGCCCCAGCCCGGCCACCGCCTCCCCGCCGGTCACCGCGTGGACGTACGGGCCGAAGCGCTCCGGCCCGGGCTCGAAGTCCCAGCCGAGCAGCGGGCCGTAGAACTCCTCGGCGCTCTCCAGGTCCCGGGCCATCAGGCTCACCCAGCACGGAACGGCCGCCACGCAGCGCACCGCGGCGGTCGTCTCACCGCTGCCCATCGCGAACCTCCTCGCCCACCCGGCCGCCGGGCCCCTCCCGACTCCCACGGCCCACCGGCCGCCCGGGACGCCCACAGCCTAGGCCGACGGGGGTACGACCCCGGTGCAGGCACGGCCGGGGTGGGCGCACCCAGTTCCTGATCGGCCCGTGGGCCGGGGTTGGAGGCTCCGCCGGTGGTCGGCGGCCTCCTCAGGCCTCGGCTCGCTCCGCCCGCAGCCGCTCGCCCAGCGCCGCCCGGGCCGCGGCGGGCAGGGCCTTGCGGGCGGCCGGGAAGAGCAGCTTCTCCTCACCGGCCAGGTGTCGCCGGAGGGTGTCGGCGAGGCCGCTCAGCAGGGCGTCGAAGGCCGGGTCGGCCGGGCCGAGTCCCTGCAGGTCGGAGAGGTACTGTCCGATCGCGAGGTGGTCGTGGATGCTGCTGAACACCAGCGCCCCGCCGTCGGGCACGTCGTGCTGGACGACCGGGAAGAGGTACTCCTCCTCGGCGGAGCAGTGGGTGAACAGCAGGTCGGTCAGCCGGGCCACCAGCTCACCGCGCTCGGCGGAGCCGGCCGCCGAGGCCTCGACCCGGTCGAGCAGCTCGGTGACCGCCTTGTGGTCGGCGGTGAACTCGCCGAGGATGTCCGGCCTGCGGCTCATGGCGTGCCCGCCTCTCGTACGGGATCAAGGACGTACCCCCCCGTACCCTCCAGTATCCGGCGTGCCCGCTCCGACCCGCCTCACCCTCCGTCGCGCCGCCCGGTGAGGGCGAGCAGCCGGGCCTGCGCGCTCGCGTCCTCGGTGACGGGCAGCGGCGGGTCGAACAGCCCGCTGCCGGAGAGGTCCCCGTAGCCGCTGATCTCGCCGAGCGCGAAGTCCACCAGCTCCGCCGGGAGCCGGGTGCGGGTCCCGATGCCCTCGGCGAGGTCCCAGGTGTGCACCACCAGGTCGGTGGTGAGCTGGTCCAGGTAGTACTGCCCGGAGACGTCCGCGAAGGACAGGTGGACGGTGAGCTCGGCGGCGCCGGGGACGGCGAAGGCCTCCCGGGCGGCCTCGGCGGCGGCCGTCCAGGCGGCGACCGGGTTCGGGCCGAGCACGTCGCCGTCGAAGCGGCTGCCGACCTCGGCGATGGTGGCGCCCATCAGCAGCTCGGGCACCCAGAGCTGCTCGCCGGTGAGGTGGTTGACCAGGTCACGGACCGACCAGTCGGCGCACGGGGTGGGGGAGTCCCACTGGTCGGGTGTGACCAGCCGGACCCGTTCGTCGAAGGCGGCCAGCGCCTCGGGGTAGGGCGTGCCGGACCGGGCGGCCCGTCGGTGTTGCCTGCGTTGAGCCATGTCTCCACCCTGCCCCGGTCCGGGCGGGGCCCGCGACTCGCTCACGGGCCGTCAGTTGTTCAAATTCGAACTCCAAGGTACGGTCGAGGAGCGGCCGGTTCAAATTTGAACAACAGGCGTGGTTCACCGTCATCCGCCCGGTCGCATCACCACACCCCGACGACCGACCCCGATCGATGGAGACGCGCATGCCGAGCAGCAGCCCGAGCACGACCGCCGCCACCACCCCCGCCGTCCGCCCCGTCCGGGAGGGCGTCGGGTCCGCGACGACCTCCCCGCACGCCTACGACGCCGGCCTCCTGCTGCTGCGCCTGGCCATCGGCCTCACCATGGCCGCGCACGGCGGTCAGAAGCTGTTCGGCTGGTTCGGCGGTGGCGGCATCGACGGCACCGGTCAGTTCTTCACCATGAGCGGCTACCCGGCGGGCAACGCGATGGCCGTGGTCGCCGGCCTCGCCGAGGTGCTGGGCGGACTGGGCCTGGCCGTCGGCCTGTTGACCCCGCTGGCGGGCGCCGCGATCGTCGGCACGATGGTCAACGCGATCGCCGTCGTCTGGGGCGGCGGCTTCTTCGCCCCGAAGGGCAACGAGTACGAGCTGCTGCTGACGGCCGGTGCCGCCGCCCTCGCGCTGACCGGCCCGGGCCGCTACGCGGTGGACCGCTTCCTGCCGGTGCTGCGGGCGCATCGCCTGGCCTACGGCGTGGCCGCCGTGCTGGTCGGCCTGGCCACCGCCGGGGTGATCCTGCTGCTCCGCAAGTAGCCCGACTCGCCTGTCCGGAGGCCGTGGTGGCCGATCGCCGCCACGGCCTCCGCGCGTTTCCCGCGCAAACCGCGCACAATCCGGAGGCTTCCCAGGGGTATGTGATGTGTGCCATGGTACATGTCACATCCCCTGCCGTGTCCACGACAGCGCCGCCCCACGCGGCGCCGTCGCCAACGGTCCTCGCCCCCACCGGCCGCGCCCCGAGCCGCGGCCGACGACGGCCCGGAGGCCTCCACGTGAGTCCCGCACGTCTGCTGCGACTTCCGCAGCTGGCACGACTGTTAACGCTCGCCCTGACCCTGGTCCTGGCGATCGGCCTGTTCGCCCCGAGCGGCCACGCCACCCCCGCCGCCGCCCGCGGCGGCGCCGCGCCCGCCCCCACCGGCCCGGCCCCCCAGCCGGCCACCGGCACGCCCGAAAGCGCCGACGGCGAAGGGCGGTTCGCCTCCGCCGACCGGCGCTCCCCGCTCCCGCTGGACACCCGCCCGGCCGAGGCCCGCCCGTCCGTGAAGGCGGCCGGCCTGGCCGCCCAATCGGCCTGCAACGTCGGCGACTTCACCGGTCGGACCGGCAGCGCGCTGGTCCAGCAGATCACCTCCGTCGACACCCAGTGCATCAACCAGCTGTTCCAGCTCACCGGCACCGACGCCGGCGGCGCGTTCCGCGAGGAGCAGATGACCACCGTGGCGTACGCGCTGCGCGACGCCTCGGCCGGCTACCCGGGCGACGACAGCACCGCCGTCGGGCAGTTGGTGCTCTACCTGCGCGCCGGCTACTTCGTGCAGTGGTACCACTCGGGCGACGTCGGCACCTACGGCACCACCCTGCAGACCGCGATCCGCGCCGCGCTGGACGCCTTCTTCGCCAGTGCCCACTCGCGTGACGTCAGCTCGGCCAACGCGGCCATCCTGGGCGAGGCCGTCACCCTGATCGACAGCGCCCAGGAGAACATCCGCTACCTGTGGGTGGTCAGGCAGCTGCTGAACGACTACGTCAGCGCCACCTGGAACCCGGTCGGCATGGCGTGGGCGGTGAACCCGGCGTTCACCGTACTGTTCCGCGGCCACCAGCTGACCGGCTTCGAGGCGGCCGTCGAGGCCGACCCGAGCGTGCTGGACGCGCTGTCCGGCTTCGTGGCCCGCAACGAGGACCAAGTCGGCGGCGCCTACGGCGTGTTGGAGTACAACTCCGCCAAGGAGCTGGGTCGCTTCCTGAAGTACCCCGGGCTCCAGGCCAAGGTCCGTCCGCTCGCCCAGGCGCTGGCCGCGCAGGCCGCGCCGAGCGGCCGCATGGTCTACCAGTGGGCCGCGGTCGCCGAGTCGGTCGGCTACTACGACGCCGCCAACTGCTCGTACTACGGCACCTGCAACGCCGCCGACCAGCTCAAGTCCGGTGTGCTGAAGGTGAACTACACCTGCAGCCAGAGCATCAGGCTGATCGCCCAGGCGCTGGACAGCGCCCAGCTCACCACCGCCTGCACCAGCCTGACCGGCCAGGACGCCTACTTCCACTCGGTGGTCCGGGACGACGGTCCGGTCAAGGACGACCACAATGACACCATCGAGGTCGTGGTCTTCCACTCCTCCTTCGACTACCAGGTGCTCGCCGCCGCCATCTACGGCATCGACACCAACAACGGCGGCATCTACCTGGAGGGCGACCCGGCCGCCGTCGGCAACCAGCCGCGCTTCCTCTGCTACGAGGCCGAGTGGGTCCGCCCGGCGTTCCAGATCTGGAACCTCAACCACGAGTACACCCACTACCTCGACGGCCGCTTCGACATGTACGGCGACTTCAACGCCGGGATGTCCACCCCGACCGTCTGGTGGGTCGAGGGCTTCGCCGAGTACGTCTCCTACTCGTACCGCCAGGTCACCAACGACGGCGCCGTCGCCGCGGCCGCCCGGCACACTTACAAGCTGAGCGACCTCTTCGACACCGTCTACGGCGACCAGGAGCGGGTCTACCGCTGGGGCTACCTCGCCGTCCGCTACATGCTGGAGCAGCACCGTGCCGACGTGGACGCCGTGCTCGCCAAGTACCGGGTGGGGGACTGGAACGGCGCCCGCACCCTGCTCAAGACCACCATCGGCACCGGCTACGACGCCGACTTCGACAGCTGGCTGACCGCCTGCGCGAACGGCGCCTGCGCCACCACCCCGACCGTCCCGAAGGTGCCCGAGTGCACCGCCGCCGACACCCGCCAGCTGGGCGCGAACTGCGGCCGCAGCAACGTCGCCGCCACCACCGGCAACTACGCCCACTTCTACCTCCTGGTGCCGGCCGGCACCCAGCAGGTGAAGATCACCACCAGCGGCGGGACGGGCAACGCCGACCTCTACTACAACCCCGGCAGCTGGGCGTACACCAACGCCTACGCGGCACGCTCGGCGGGCCCGGACAACTCCGAGACGCTGACCGTCACCAACCCGCCGGCCGGGTACGTCTACTTCAGCCTCTACGCCCAGCAGGGCTTCAGCGGGGTGAACGTCACGAGCCAGTTCTGATCGGCCCGGCGAACCGCCCCGGCACCCCGCCGGGGCGGTTCCGTGTGCCCGGGGCCGACCGTGCCCCGGCGGTCAGTCGCCGATCTGCACCAGCGCCAGGGTGATGTTGTCCGGCCCGCCCGCCTCGATCGCCGCCTTCCACAGGTCGAACGCGGCCCTCCCGTCGGCCCGCTCCGACCCCTCGTACGGCCGGGCGAGCAACTCGGCCAGCTCCTCCTCGGGCACCGGGTCGGTCAGCCCGTCGCTGCACACCAGGTAGCGGTCGCCGGTGGCCAGTGGCGCGGCCCGCACATGCGGCTCGACGAAGGTGAGCCCGAGCGAGCCGCCCAGGGTCTGGGTGACCATCGAGGTGGTGCGCCGGCCGGGCGGCAGCGGCGGGCTGTCGTCCACGCTGACCCGGTGCAGTCCGTCCCCGGTGATCCGGTAGACCCGGCTGTCGCCGACGTTGAAGGCCACCGCCTGCTCGGGCAGCAGCACCAGCCCGGCGACCGTGGTGCCCATCGCGGCCAGCTCCGGCGCCCCGGCCGCGGCCGCGTACACCGCCCGGTTGCACTCCTGCAGCTCGTCCCGGACGGCCTCCTCGCCGTCCAGTCCGCCCCCGGCGAGGGCCAGCCGGCGGGCGACCAGGGCGCTGGCCACCTCGCCGCCGGGGTGGCCGCCCAGGCCGTCGGCCACCGCGACCACGCAGGGCGGGCCGAGCGGGAAGAGCAGGGTCTGCGGGTTGGTGGTCACGGTGGCGCAGAGCGTCCACGGCCCGACCGTGAGGCTGTCCTCGTTGTGCTCCCGCACCAGGCCCTCGTGGCTCAGTGCGCTCACCGCGATGTACGGCGCCATCGTTTGCCGCCTTCCGGAGCCCTCCTCCCATTGTCGGTGCCCCGCCTTCCGTTGTCGGCGGGAGCGGCGGGAGCGGCGGGAGCACAGGGGAATAGCGAGCCCCGTCCGGATGCTAAGGTGGTTGAAAGTTGAACGACCTGGAACCATCTGGAGTGTGGTGAGCAGCATGCAGTTCGGAATCTTCACCGTCGGCGACGTCACCCCCGACCCGACCACCGGCCGCACCCCGAGCGAGCACGAGCGGATCAAGGCGATGACGGCCATCGCGCGCAAGGCCGAGGAGGTCGGCCTGGACGTCTTCGCGACCGGCGAGCACCACAACCCGCCGTTCGTCCCGTCCTCGCCGACGACCATGCTCGGCTACATCGCCGCGCAGACCGACCGCATCATCCTCTCCACCTCGACCACACTGATCACCACCAACGACCCGGTGAAGATCGCCGAGGACTTCGCGATGCTCCAGCACCTCGCCGAGGGCCGGGTGGACGTGATGATGGGCCGCGGCAACACCGGCCCGGTCTACCCCTGGTTCGGCAAGGACATCCGCCAGGGCATCCCGCTCGCGGTCGAGAACTACGCGCTGCTGCACCAGCTGTGGCGCGAGGAGGTCGTGGACTGGCAGGGCCGCTTCCGCACCCCGCTGCAGGGCTTCACCTCCACCCCGCGCCCGCTGGACGACGTCCCGCCGTTCGTCTGGCACGGCTCGATCCGCAGCCCGGAGATCGCCGAGCAGGCCGCCTACTACGGGGACGGCTTCTTCGCGAACAACATCTTCTGGCCCAAGGAGCACTTCCGGAGGCTGGTCAACCTCTACCGCGAGCGCTACGCCCACTACGGCCACGGCACGCCCGAGCAGGCGATCGTCGGTCTCGGCGGGCAGGTGTTCATGCGCAGGAACTCCCAGGACGCGGTGCGCGAGTTCCGTCCGTACTTCGACAACGCGCCGGTGTACGGGCACGGGCCGTCGCTGGAGGAGTTCACCGAGCAGACCCCGCTGACCGTAGGCAGCCCGCAGGAGGTCATCGAGAAGACGCTGACCTTCCGCGAGACCTTCGGCGACTACCAGCGCCAGCTGTTCCTGATGGACCACGCCGGGCTGCCGCTGAAGACCGTACTGGAGCAGTTGGACCTGCTCGGCGGGGAGGTCGTGCCGGTGCTGCGCGAGGAGTTCGCCAAGGGCCGCCCGGCCGAGGTGCCGGACGGGCCGACCCACGCTGCGCTGGTCGCGGCCCGCGACGGGAAGGCCGACGAGGAGAAGGCCGACGACGAGAAGGCGGAGGTGGCCAAGTGACCGTGTTCAAGCTGGCGGTGGTGAGCGCCGGGCTGAGCAAGCCGTCCTCGACGCGCCTGCTGGCGGACCGGCTCGCCGAGTCGACCGTACGGCAACTCGCCCTGGACGGTCGGGAGGTGGAGGTCGCCGTAGTCGAACTGCGGGACCTCGCCGTGGACATCGCCAACAACTTCGTCACCGGCTTCCCGGCCGCCGCGCTGCGCGAGGCGATCGACACGGTGACGGAGGCGGACGCGGTGATCGCGGTGACGCCGATCTTCACGGCCTCCTACAGCGGCCTGTTCAAGTCCTTCTTCGACGTGATCGACCAGGACGCGCTGACCGGCAAGCCGGTGCTGATCGCCGCCACCGGCGGGACGCCCCGGCACTCGCTCGCCCTGGAGCACGCCGTCCGGCCGCTGTTCAGCCACCTGCGCGCGGTGGTGCTGCCGACCGCCGTGTACGCGGCCACCGGCGACTGGGGTACGGCGGGCGACGCGCTCACCGACGACCTGCCGGGCCGGATCGACCGCGCGGCGGGCGAGCTGGCGGCCCTGCTGGCCGGCCGCGGCCCGGCGGCGCGGCACCAACGGCTGAGGGACTCGCTGCCCGAGCAGGTGGTGCCCTTCGCCGAGCAGCTGGCGGCGCTGCGGGGCTAGGGGCGGACCACCCCAACGGCCCTGCCGGAGCACCCTCCGGCAGGGCCGTTCGGCTGTGTGTCGACCGTGCCGAACTGTCCGCTATGCGATGTAATCATTGGCATGATCGGATTGGCACTGATCCATCACGCTCTGTGCACACCGCTGCGGGGGCACCCGTCGCGAGCCGGCTGCGTGAGGCGGAGATCCGCCGACCACCGCGCCGAGTGGGAAGCCACCCGGGCGTCGTGAGGAGGAGCGCTTCCATGCAGCCCGAACCGCAGGCCGTGCTCTCCCCGCTGACCAGCGCGGCCGTCTTCCTGGTCCTCACCGTCGAACCCGGCGGCGAGGACGCCGTGCGCGAGCTGCTGCCCGACCTCGCCGGACTGCGCCGGGCCGTCGGCTTCCGAGCCCCCGAGGGTGGTCTCACCTGCGTCACCGGCATCGGCTCCGACGCCTGGGACCGGCTCTTCACCGGCCCCAGGCCCGCCGGGCTGCACCCCTTCCGCGAGGTGGCCGGCCCCCGCCACCGGGCCCCGGCCACCCCCGGCGACCTGCTGCTGCACCTGCGGGCAGCCCGGATGGACCTCTGCTTCGAACTGGCCACCCGGATCACCGACCGGCTCGCCGGGGCGGCCACCGCGGTCGACTCCGTCCAGGGCTTCAAGTACTTCGACGACCGGGACCTGCTCGGCTTCGTGGACGGCACCGAGAACCCCGAGGGCAGGGCCGCCGAGACCGCCGCCGTGGTGGGGGAGGAGGACCCGGACTTCGCCGGCGGCAGCTACGTCATCGTCCAGAAGTACCTGCACGACCTGGACAAGTGGAACGCGCTGGGCGTGGACGTGCAGGAGCGGGCGGTGGGCCGGACCAAGCTCACCGACATCGAGTTCGACGACGACGCCAAGCCCGCCGACTCGCACGTCGCACTCACCACCCTGACCGGCCCGAACGGCGAGGAGCGGCAGATCGTCCGCTTCAACATGCCGTTCGGCTCCTTCGGTTCGGCCGGCTCCGTCGGTTCGGCCGGCAGGGGCGGCGAGTTCGGGACCTACTTCATCGGCTACGCCCGTGACCCCGAGGTCACCGAGGAGATGCTGCGCAACATGTTCGTCGGCCGCCCGCCGGGCACCACCGACCGGCTGCTCGACTTCTCCACCGCCGTCACCGGCTCGCTGTTCTTCGTCCCGACCGCCGACTTCCTGGACTCCCCGTCGCCCGCGCCCGTCGCCCCCGCTGCCGACCCCGACCCCGACCCCGCCCCCGATCGTGCCGGGGACGGCTCGCTCGGCATCGGCAGCCTCAAGCAGACCCCCTGAACAGGACCCGCGCATGAACAACCTCCACCGGGACCTCGCCCCGATCTCCGCCGCCGCGTGGGAGGAGATCGAGGAGGAGGCCCGTCAGACCTTCAAGCTGCACATCGCCGGCCGCCGGGTGGTCGACCTGCACGGCCCCGAGGGCGCCACCCTGGCCGCCGTCGGCACCGGCCACCTGACCGACCTCGAACCGCCCCTCGACGGGGTCCAGGCGCACGCCCGCGCCAGCCGCCCGGTGGTCGAGCTGCGCGTCCCCTTCACCGTCGCCCGCTCGGCCGTGGACGCCGTCGAACGCGGCTCCCGGGACTCCGACTGGCAGCCCGCCAAGGACGCAGCCCGCACCCTGGCCCTCGCCGAGGACCGCGCCGTCTTCGAGGGGTACGACGCCGCCGCCATCGAGGGCATCCGGGCCGCCTCCGGCAACCCGTCGGTCCGACTCCCCGAGGACGTCCGCGAGTACCCCGAGGCCGTCAGCCGCGCCCTCACGGCGCTGCGCCTGGCCGGGGTCGGCGGGCCGTACTCACTCCTGCTCGGCGCGGCGGCCTTCACCGCCGTCAACGAGACCAGCGACCACGGGTACCCCGTCCACAACCACCTCGCCCGCCTGCTGGACGGCGACATCATCTGGGCCCCCGCCATCGAGGGGGCCTTCCTGCTGTCCACCCGAGGCGGTGACTTCGAGCTCTTCCTCGGTCAGGACGTCTCCGTCGGCTACCTCTCCCACGACGCCGACTCCATTCGGCTCTACCTTCAGGAGTCGTTGACGTTCCGCGTCTACACGGGGGAGGCGGCCGTGGCCCTCGGCGGACCGGCGGCGACGCCCGTGGACGGCCCCCGGGCCCCCGGCCACCGGGAAGGGTACTGAGTGCCTTTACCAGGGGTACTGAGTGCCGTAAGCTCTCGGTGGAGCCTCTGACGCCAGTCGAAGAGAGCCGACACGGCATGCCGGTCCAGGTGGCGCTTGCGGCGCATGGGTCGCGGCCGGGCCGGACTTGGCACTCAGTACCCTCGGCATGACCTGAGGCCATGGATCCAGTGCATCCGTGCACCCGTGACAGGAGATACCGCTCATGAGCTTGAGGATCGTCGTCTGTGTGAAGTACGTGCCGGACGCGACGGGTGACCGTCGTTTCGCGGACGACCACACCACCGACCGGGAGGGCGTGGACGGCCTCCTGTCGGA
>NZ_JBEXKB010000035.1:0-98770 GCF_040609455.1 Kitasatospora sp. NPDC004669 | reverse complement strand
AGCGCCCGCCCGTCCCCGCCGACGATCAGCACACCCTCGCGCACCGCGTGCAGCACCGCGTCGTGGTGCTCGTACATCCGCGTCATCTCCGCCGGATCCAGGCCGTGCGTCTGGCGGCGCAGCCGCCGCCGCACCAGCACCGCCCCGCCCGTGCCCACGGCCAGCGCGGCCACCGCGCCACCGAGCAGGACCGGCAACTGTCGGCTCACCGCGCCGGTCGTGCTCTCGACGGAGAAGCCCACCGTCACCAGGCCGGCGACCGAACCGTCCGGTCCGGTCACCGGCGCGACGGTGACCACGTCGTGTCCCAGCGGTGTGGTCTCGGTCATGGTGATCGGCCCCTTCAGGGCCTCCTGGTAGGAACCGTAGACGTGCTGTCCGATCAGGTCGGGATGGTCGGTGATGGCGTAGCGGATCCCGTCGATGCCGAAGATCACGATGAAGTCGAAGCCGCCGCGCCTCTGCACGTCCACGGCCAGTGGCTGCAGCACCGCGGTCCGATCGGTGCTGTCCATGGCAGCCGCCAGCCCGGGATAACGCGACAGCGTGACGGCCGCGGCGTGCGTGCGGTGCTCGGCATCACTCGTGGCGAAACTGCGGGCCTGGAGGACGAGCGCCGTCAGCGCCGCGGCGACCAGCAGCACCACCACGACCAGCATCCACAGGAACACCTGCCCGGCGACACTGCGCACCCGCGACCGCGACCGCGAACGCAGCCGACCCCACGCGGACCGGTCTTCCCCCGGTCCGCCCGGTTCCGCACCCCCATGGGCATGGCTGTCCACTCCGTGCATCCAGGCCGTCCCCGCGCATCCGGATCATGACCCCTTCCACGCTGCCACCCCGCCCGCACATGTGCATGCGCGAAGCCGCCGGACGGCCGAACACACCGCGGGCAGGCCGACGCCCCGGAGGCGGCGGCGCGGGCGGTTCCGGCGGACGGTCTGCACGCTGTTCAGGACAGTTCGCGGACACCGAGTTGCCGCACGAACAGCAGGCCGTCGGCGTTGGCCCAGTACTCGGCGAGCATGCCGTCCTTGATCAGCAGGGTGTCGGTGCCGGTGAAGTGGATACCGGCGCCGTCTTGGGGTCTCCTGGCGGAGTTGCCGCGGACGCGGCTGTTGCGGTGGCGTTGGAGCCCGGGCCGCTGCTGCGGGGGGAGTCAGCAGCGGCCCGGGCGGCTGGGGTGGGTCAGGCAGGCAGTTCGGCGTCGGGGATCCAGTGGCCGTGGATGCCGACGGGCACCCTGCGGGGGAGTTCGACGGCGGCCACGGTGCTCAGGTCGCTCGCGTCCAGGACGAGCAGCTCCGAGGCGTCGGCCTTGAGGTCGCTGACGATGGTGAGCAGGTAGCCGTCGTCCTCGGCGCTCCCGCCCTCGGCGGGTGCGAAGACGGCCTCGCCGGGCATCCGGCCCTCGCCGTGTGCAAGCAGCTTCTGCCCGCCGGTCCGCGAGTCCAGCTTGACGGTGTGGTAGCCGGCCAGGCCCGCGCCGGGGAAGGCGATGGCGTAGCTGTAGCGGTAGTCCGCACCGGTGTGGGCGTCGTTGATCGACGGGAACTCGGTGACCAGGTCGTTGAGAGACTCTGTGGTGACCGTGCCCTTGGCCGGGTCGATGATCCAGCGGTGGAAGGTCGAGCCGGTGGCGGGGCTGGTGCCGTAGCCGGGAGCGCCGACCCACCACTTCCACGAGCTCTCCCAGGCGGAACGCTCGAAGCGCGGTGCTTCGAGGACGATCCGGCCCTGCGCGTCGGTGTAGGCGTTGGTGACGTGCAACAGCGCTGCCTGGTCGGCCACTTCGAACCAGGTGGTCCTGCCCCCGACGCGCGGCATCACGCCGATCCGCAGTGGGACGTCGTCGTGCCAGCGGTAGGGGATGCCGGAGTGCTCGGCGTGGTCGAAGACCACCGGCGAGTTGATGAAGACGACGTGCTCGCGGGTGATGGCGAAGTCGTGCATGAGCGACGGGCCGGAGCCGTCGATGACCTCCGACCCGACGATGTCGCCGGAGGCGTCGGCCACGTAGTAGGTCAGGTACGGCGGGAAGGGGCTGTAGCTGAAGAAGTGCAGCTCGCCGGTCCGCGGGTCCTCTTTGGGGTGGGCGGTCATCGCGCTGGTGAGCTTGCCGCCGAAGTCGTGGACGCCGATCGTGTCGAGGTCCGCGCTGACCTCCCAGGGCAGGTTGGCCTCCTGCAGGGCCAGATAGCGGCCCCCGTGGAAGATGATGTTGGTGGCGGCGGCGCTGACCTCGAGCTCGGTCCCGGTGAACGGCACGCCGTCCAGGAAGGGGGTGCGCACCCAGCGGTTGCGGTACCACTCGGCCCGGCCGCCGGTGAGGCGGACGCCATGGATCATGCCCTCGCCGCGGAACCAGTGGGTGGGGGTGATGCCCGGCTTGGGATTGTGACCGTTGCGGAAGTAGCGGCCGTTCAGCTCGGGCGGGAGGGTGCCGCGCACTTTCAGCTCGCGGCCGGTGATCTCGTCGGTGACGGGGGTGAAGTGGCCACTGATGTACGGCTTGTCCAAGGGCATGGTCATGCCTTTCGCGTCGAGAGAGCCGAGATGAGCAAGGTCAGGGCGGCGCAGGCCAGGAAGGCCGCGCCGGAGGAGGGAAGCAGGGTCAGGAAGGACAGGCCGATGGCTCCGCCGATCTGCCGGGTGGCGTTGACCAACCCGCCGGCCAGGCCGTTGTCGGCGGCCGGGACGCCCGTGGAGGACATCGCGGTGAGCCGGACGAACGCCACCCCCAGCCCGATGCCGATGAGGAGCGTCGGACCGAGCAGGTCCACGGGGAAAGTGCCGTCGGCCGGGATTCGGGACAGCCAGGCCAGTCCCCCCGCAAGGGCCAGCAGGCCCACGGGGAGCACATGGCGGCCGGAGACCTTGCCGGTGGCCCACGACGAGAGGGTGATCACGAGGGCGAGGGGAAGCTGGGTCAGCCCGGCCTCCAAGGGCGTCCGGGACTGACGACCAGGAACTGGGCCGTGGCCAGAACCGCCAGCGATGACCAGCCGGTGGTGATCGGTTGCCTTGCGGTGCGGGTCATGGCTCGACACTCGCAGCAGGCGCCCGCCGCTCGCGTCGGTAGTCATCGCCTATACGACTCCCGACGGGACGGCCTTCCGGTCGACCGGGGTCTGTTCCGGATTCCCCTGCGGCGCACAACCGCATAGGTTTTCGGACATGCCCGAGACATACACGGATGAGTTGATCGGTCGTCATGCCGAGATACGGCAGCTCGACGCCCTGCTCGAAGCGGCGCGGGAGAGCCGGGGCGGCGCCCTGGTCCTGCGCGGTGAGGCGGGCATCGGCAAGAGCGCGCTGCTGCGGCACCTGGACGAGGCCGCGACCGGATTCCTCGTCATGCGGGCGTCCGGCGCGGAGTTCGAGACGGAGCTGCCGTTCGCCGCGCTGCACCAGTTGCTCGCGCCCGTCACCGACCGGCTGATCGCGCTGCCCGCGCCGCACCGCAAGGCGCTGGGGATCGCTTTCGGCCTCGACACCGGCACACCCGATCCGTTCCTGGTCGGCGTCGCGTCGCTGGGCCTCCTGGTGGAGACCGTGCGGGAACGCCCGCTGCTGTGCGTCGTCGACGACGCACAGTGGCTGGACCGGGCCTCGGCCAGGGCGCTGGCCTTCCTGGCCCGCCGGATCTCGGCCGAATCGATCGCCCTCGTGTTCGCGGTGCGCGAGCCGAGCCGCCTGCCCGAGCTGGACGAACTGCCCGGCCATTCGCTCCAGGGCCTCGGCGAATCGGATGCCCGCACACTGCTGGCCGCGGCGGTCCGCGCCCCGTTGGACGAGCGGGTGCGCGACCGAATCCTGGCCGAGGCGCGCGGCAACCCCCTCGCGCTGGTGGAGCTTCCCAGGACCACCGGACTCGCCGGAATGGCGGGCGGTTTCGCCCAGCCCGACTCGGTACCCGCAGTGATCGAGCAGAGCTTCCGGTCCCGGCTGGAACTCCTTCCGCCGGCGGCCCGGCTGCTGGTGACCGTCGCCGCCGCCGACCCGATCGGCGACCCCGGCCTGCTGTGGCGCGCGGCCGAATTCCTGGGCATCGACGCGACCGCCGCGGCAGGGTCCTCCGCGCTGGTCGAGTTCGGCACCCGGATCCGATTCAGCCACCCCCTCGCCCGCTCGGCCGCCTACCGCGCCGCGACGCCGCAGGAGCGGCGCAGGGCGCACGGGGCGCTGGCCGCCGTGACCGACCCGGTCGCCGACCCCGACCGCCGGGCCTGGCATCGTGCCCAGGCCAGTGCCGGCCCGGACGAGCAGGTCGCCGCCGAGCTCGAAGCCTCCGCCACCCGCGCCCGGGAACGTGGTGGTGTCGCGGCGGCGGCGGCCTTCCTCGAACGCTCGGCCGCGCTCACGATCAGCCCGGTCCAACGCGCCGAGCGGGTCCTCTCCGCGGTCCAGGCCAAGCTTTCGGTGGGCGACTTCGACACCGCGGCCGAACTGCTCACCACCGTGGCGACCGACGATCCGAGCCATGCTGCCAGAGCCGATCTGCTTCGCGGCAGGCTGTCGTTCGTCCGCCGCCGCGGGGACGAAGGCCCCACGGCCCACCTCCTGCGCGCCGCCGCCCGGCTGGCGGCCACCGACCCCGTCTGGTCGCGGGAGTGCTACCTGGACGCCTTCGAGATGGGCCTTCTGCTCGGCGGCCTCGACCACGTGGTGGAGGCCGTCGGAAAGGCCCCGCCGTCGGGTGAGCCGGTATCCGGCGCGGCGGCGGTGCTGACCGGTCTGATCGACCTGGTCGGCGACGGGCACCGGGCGGCGGCGGAGAGCCTCAGGCCGATCGTCGGCGACGCCGACAACGAGGTGTGGGCCAGGCGGCCGTCACTGGGCTTCATGGTGGCCACCGAACTGTGGAACCTCGACGCCATGTACGGCATCGCCACGCGTGCCGTCGCGGCCGGGCGAGAGTCGGGTTCCTTCCACGCGCTGCCCATCGGACTGGCCATGCAGGCCGCCGTGACCGTGCACACCGGCGACTTCGGTGCCGCGATGGAGCTGATCTCCGAGGAGGAGGCGATCGCCGACGCCACCGGCGCGGCGCCGTTGGTCTATCCGCGCCTCCACCTGGCCGCGCTGCGCGGGCGGCGCAAGGAGGCCGTCGAACTGTTCGCGTCGGTGGACCACCGGATGAGCCTGAGTGTGCACTGGGCGACGGCCGTGCTCAGCAATGGCCTGGCCGACTACCCGGCCGCGCTGAAGGCGGCGAGGGCAGCGGTCGAGTACGGTGCCGTCGGCACGGCAGGCCTTGCGCTGCCCGAGCTGGTCGAGGCGGCCGTGCGGTGCGGCGAGACCAAGGTCGCCGCCGCGGCCCTCGCGTCCCTCCAGGAACGCACGCAGGCGGGCCGGCAGGCCTGGGGTCTTGGCGTCGAGGCCTGTGCGCGGGCCCTGGTGACCGAGGACGAATCCGCCTACGAGGAGGCGATCGGCCTGCTCGACGACGGCGCACTGGTCGTCCACCGCGCCCGGGCACATCTGTTGTACGGGGAGTGGCTGCGCCGCCAGGGCCGACGGCGTGACGCCCGGTCGGCGCTGCGGCTGGCGCACGAGTCGCTGTCCGACCTCGGGGTGGAGGCGTTCGCCGAGCGCGCCGCCGGCGAGCTGCGCGCCACGGGCGAGCAGGCCCGCAGCCGCACGTCGAAGGCGTCGGACCAGCTGACGATGCAGGAGGTGCACATCGCACGCCTGGTCGCCGACGGCGCCACCTCCAAGGAGGTGGCGGCGAAGCTGTTCCTCAGCCCGCGGACGGTCGACGCGCACCTGCGCAACATCTTCCGCAAGCTCGGGCTCACCTCACGCAGGCAACTGCGGGACCAGCCCGACATTCGTTAGCCGCATGGTGGTGGCCGCGGCCTCGGGCCCGTTCATCGACTCCACGGGGCCGGGCCAGCTCAACCCGTACTTGGCCCGGTAGGCACCGGATACGCGCAGGACGAGCTCGGGGTCGTCCACTGGCCGGAGGGTGGCGGACAGCCGGACCCCGGCCACCTCCACCTCCGTGTCCGCATGCCGCAGGACCCGGCGGTACCAGGCACTGCGCCGGCCGAAAGCCGAGCGGACGTACGCCTCTCCGTTGAGCACCACCACCCAGACCGTCCTGGCCGACCACCGGCCGTCCGCATGCCGTACCCACAAGACGATCTCCGTGCGATCCGTGTAAGCGTTCACGGACCAACTTTCACCGCGGCGGCACTACGTACGCGTCGGTGGTCTTCACCTAGATAGGCGGGCTTCACCGACGCGAGAGCGGTGCTCTCGCAACAAGGCTGAGCGTCATGACGAACATCGACATGAAGAAGCCCGAAT
Organism: Kitasatospora sp. NPDC004669; assembly: GCF_040609455.1. Lineage (NCBI taxonomy): Bacteria > Bacillati > Actinomycetota > Actinomycetes > Kitasatosporales > Streptomycetaceae > Kitasatospora > Kitasatospora sp. NPDC004669. The sequence continues at coordinate 92,452 of NZ_JBEXKB010000035.1, read as the reverse complement.
CCGCGATCGACACCGACACCCTTGAGGCGGCCACTGGCGCAGGGGCGCCTCACCACAAGGGCTCCAAGAAGAACAAGGGCACGAAGAACAAGGCCAAGCGCCGCGTCGCCAAGGCGCTGGCGTACTTCGCCCTGCTCTTCACCGGGCTCCTGGTCCTGGCCGAGCCGTGGCTGCTGATCCCGGTCGTCGCCCTGGTTCTGGCGATCTCCCTCTGGGACTGAACTCGGCGCCGCCGGAACGAAACACCGGCATCCCACCCTGGTCGGATGGGACAGCACGCACCCACTCGGCCTGACCCCGCGCAATGTGAACCTCGACGTCACGACCGCCACCGCCGCCGACGTCCACCTCACCGTCTCCGGCAGCAACCTCCTCCCCAGCGGCCCCGACGTCACCGCGACCAAGGCCGCCCCCACCGCGACCTCCCCCGGCTGCACCTTCCCCGCCCACCCGACACCGTGATCCGTCGCGTGCCCTCCCGATCCCACCGATCCGGAGGGCACGCTCATCGACCGAAGCAGCGTTCGGTCAGTCGACGATGACCGCCATGTCGCCGTAGCTGGCGTACCCGGCCTCGAAGTCCGCCTCACTCATCTGCAGCTGCCCGCGGGCCGGGTCGTTGACCAGATACTGTCCGTTGCTGACCGCGGTCACGACGACGGTGTGCTCGGACGGGCCGGCGTAGGGCACCACGCGACCGTCGTACGCGGTGTACGAGCCCCCCGCGACGTCACGCCAGTTGTAGTCGACCCAGACGATCGCCAGGTGTCCCGCGGCAACCGCGCTGCGCAGCTGGGCGGGAGAGATCCCCTGTCCGGCCGCCGCCACGGACAGGCCGTAGAACTGCGCGGCCTGGGCGATCGGCGGATAGTACACGCCGAAGCCGGTGCCGGCCGCTTCCGAGCCGTTGGGGTCTCCCACGAAGGCCTGGAACGGGTCCCCGGACAGCGACCCGGAGACCCCTGCCTGGGGATGCGCCAGGTCGACGCCGATGTGTCCGAGCACGTCCTGGTCCGACGCCTGCACCCCCCGTGCGGCCAGCACCATGCGCAGGGAGGCCGCCTCGCAGTCGTTGCCCAGTTGCTGCTGGTAGGCCGGGACAGCGGCGGAGACGGCGCTCGACGGGGACGTGCCGACCACCATGACAGCGCCGGTCAGGACGGCGGTGACGGCCGCTACCAGCCTGCCGCGCCTCTTCCCCGACAGCCGGCCCGGCACCGGGCGCATCCCGGCGCTCGGTGCGGTTGCGGGTGACGAGGCCTCGGGTGGAACCGGCCGTCGCGGGCTCGGGTGCGGACACCGCCCGCCGTTCAGGACCTCCTCGTGGCTCTCCATGGCTCATCTCCTTCCCATGGCAGCTCATCGTCTGAGGACCGGACATCCGCTGTCGGCTGCCGCCGGTCCGGACGCGGGCCGGCGGCAGCCCCGGATGCTCCCTCCATCGAACCTCGGCTTCGCCCGCTTCGCCTCTGGTGACACCAGCGCTGGCGGAGCCGGCCACCATGGTGTAGGCGGCAGGAGTCGCCTGGACGACTGCAGTCCGTCAACTCCCCGCCGCACGGGCGCCGGGCGCGAAGGGGTCCGCGCCCGCCGGCACCGCGGACGGTGTGGCCGTGGACCGCCGGAGCAGGGGCGGAGCGCAATGGACCGTCGCCTCCGAAGAAGGGGCGGTGCGACCCGCTCGCGGCGCGATGACCGTGAGGGCCCGTCAGGCGCGGCTCGGTACCGGCCGCGGCTCCCCGCGCGATCTCTTGAACATCCTGACTCCAGGAGACCTGGGGTCAGGGTGGAGGAGAAGTGATCGGCGTGGAGGACTGGGCTGAAATTCGTCAGCCGCGCCGGGGCCGGCGGCGGGAGAACAGCACCAGCAGGAACCCGCCGACGTACAACGCGAGGACGCCCCAGGCCAAGCGCCCGGCGGGGGCGAAACCGCCGATGGCCAGTCGAGCGAGAGCGGGCAGGACCACGGCCAGACCGCAGACGAGCAGAACGGCCGACCTGCGCCCGCCGTCTCCCGGGTCGGCGGCAAGGCGGCGCAGCGGTCGCTGCGCCCGTTGCACGGCCAGGGTCAGTGGGGCGAGCAGAAGGGCCAGGACGGCGAGCCAGAGCGGGCGCAGCGCCCACCACTGCCAGGAGCCGACAGCGGGCTGGGGCACGAGCCCGGGCGGGTAGAGCGTGATCGTGACGATCACCACCGGGACGGGGTGCCACAGGTAGACCGTCATCACCGACCGGTTGAGGCGGGCGAGCCGGTCCTGCCGCTTCGCTGCGGCGAGCAGACGCTGCCCCGAGGGCTCCGCCGCCAGGAGGAGGCCGCACTGGGTCGCGGCGAAGGCGAGCAGGGCGATGGACGGCGGCGTGGTGTTGCCGGCGCGGCTGCCGGTACCGACCATGTCGATCGGGAACGGGCCCCAGGCCAGCAGGCCCGCAAGGAGAAGCGCACCGGCCGCGGCCATCACGAACGGGCGCCGGCCGATGGTGAGTTGACCGTCGTGCCAGGCGAATCCCCACTGGTGCATGGAGCCCCACACCAGCAGGTAGTTGGCGAAGCCGACCACTGGCAGACGCGGGCCGAGTACCGCGAGATCCACGGCCGCGGCGGCGATCGCCATCACCAAGGGCAGCCGGAGACCCCACCGGTGGTGCGCGGCGAGGAGCACGGGAGTGAGGGCGATCAGCAGCAGGTAGACCGGCAGGAACCACAGGTGCAGGGCGATGTACCAACCGGTCCGCGCCAGTTCACTCGTACCTGCGCCGCTCACCCGGGCCGCGGTGACCCCGAGGAAGGCCGCGGCCAGATACACCGTGGTGGGCCAGAGCAGCCGGAGGGCGCGTCGGTGCAACCAGCTCACCCAGTCCCCGCCGTGGCCGCGGTGCTCGGTCCACGAGGCCGCGTTGGCGAAGCCTCCGACCAGGAAGACGACCGGCATCACCTGGCCCAGCAGTGTCAGCCAGCGTCCCCAGGCGACGTACTGCAACGCGTCCTGACCCGAGAGCTGACCGTCGCGGTAGGTGGCGTTCGTCAGCAGCCAGTGGCCGAGGACGACCGTGCCGATCGCCCCCACGCGCAGCAGGTCCGCGTAGCGGTTGCGTTCCACCGTTCGGCTCTCCCGGCTGGGGTGTTCGGGGTCCTCCGCGCGAGGTCGGGTCCTAGGCGCCGACGTAGAGACGCGGAAGGTCGACCAGGATCAGCTCGCCGTGGGCTTCGGCGGACCGCAGGCGCGCGCTGAATCCGGCCGCTCCGTAGAGGGCGGGCCGGGTGCGGCTCACGTCCTCGCCCAGCTCGGCGAGTGTGGCCACGATCCGCTGGACTTCGTGGAGGTGGGGCAGATCCAGCGTCTCGTTCCAGCGCGCCAGCCCGACCGAGAGCAGCGCCTGCCGACGGCTGTGGGCCGCTCCGGCCGCTCCGCGGACCACCACGTCGGCCACTGACGGCCCGAGCCCACGTGCCACGGGCACGGTGCCGGGCGAGACCGCCGCTGGGGCCGCGCCGAAGGTGTCGGGGGCCGCGCAGCCGAACGCCCACTCCCGGCACACCTGGGCGAAGTGCCGTTCCAGCGTGGAGGAGTGGAAGGCCGCACGGGCGGAGCGCCACACCTGGGTGGCCTCCCGCCGTTCGAGGGCGTCGTGGTGGGGCCGGATGACGGTGTGATCGAAGGCGAGCAACGGTTCGGCGATGCGGTGGTGCGTGACGCCGGGACGGAAGGCGTCCGGCAGGCCCGCCACGAGACCGCTCTCGCTCAACCTGGTCAGGACCCGCAGGATGTCGGTGGCGGGATGGGCCAGCCGGTCGGCGATGGCCCCGGCGGTCGAGCAGCCGTCGGCGACGGCGGTCACGGTGGAGTGACACAGGGCTCGGTCCCAGCCGTCGGGCTCCCGCTCGATCACGTGACCCGCCCGCCAGAACAAGGGCAGCCGCGGGTTGAGGACGGTCCGGCACACCCAGGAGTCGAACTCGTCCCGGTGCAGGGGCGTGTCCTCACCCGCCGCGTCGTAGCGGAAGACCGGGCTCGAACCGACGACGGCATGGACCAGGAGGGCGAGAACGGGGTCGTCCAGGCCCCACAGCAGCGCGCCCTGCCGATGGTCGAGCCGCCTGACCTCGAGCTGGAAGTCGATCGCCGTCGAGGCGCTCCCGAGCAGCCGGCACATCACCGACATGGCGCTGCCGCACAACAGCAGCCTCGCCCGGTTCGGCCGGTTCCCACTGCGGAGCCGGTGGCAGGCGGCGACGACGGCAGCCGGCAGCGCGGGGCTCTGCCGCACCAGTTCCGGGAACCCGTCGAGCACGATCGGAACGGGACGGTCGGCGCCGAGGGCCAGCAGAGCGTCCAGGGCGTCCCCCCAGCCCTGCCAGCGAACGGGTGGGCCTTCTCCGGCGTGGTGGGCCAGCTCGTCGGAGAGCCGGCGCAGGGACTCCGCCTCCACCGCCTCCGGCCCACCGAAGTAGAAGCCGCCGGTCGCCCGGACGAACTCCTGGAGCAGGTGGGTCTTGCCCTGACCGCGCGGCCCGGTCACCATGCCGACAGCTGGGCCCGGACGCGCGTCGCCCGCGAACGCGACGAGCGCTTCCCATTCGTCCGTGCGGTCGAAGAGCGTCTTCGGCCGGATGACTGTGGCAGTGGCGGTTCGCACGGCTGCACCGTCCATTCGCTCGACGGCCCCAGCCCCCAGTACACGTCCGAACGGGCCGGTCCGCCTCCCGAACGGCGGGGCTCGTCGGGCGGTGGCCGAGGCACCTCCCGGTCCTCGGCGCTCGACCGCGGGACCGAGCGCTGCCGCGGGATTCACGGATGCGTGACTGCGCCCGCGCGGTGCAGAGGCCGGGCGCGGGCGACGAGGAGTGCGACGTCGTCGTTGCCGCTCAGGTGGTACAGAGCGCCGAGGAGGAGGTCGCAGGTCTCCTCCGGGGAGCGGCGCGGTCGGCCGAGGAGGTCGGTGAGGGCTGCGAGGCGGGTGTCGATGTCGTGGTCGCGGGTCTCCACGAGCCCGTCGGTGTAGAGGACCAGTTCGTCACCGATCGCGAAGTCGAGCGGCGTCTCGTGGAAGGCTACGCCGCCGACGCCCAGGGGTGCTCCGGCGGGCAGGTCGAGCAGGACCGGCAGGGCACCGGGGCGGGTGTGGACCGGGGGCAGATGGCCGGCCGTGGCAATGAGGCAGCGTTGGCGGCGGGGGTCGTAAACGGCGTAGACACAGGTGGCGATGGACTCGCCGAGGCTGGCGGCGATCCCGTCGAGGTGGGTCAGCACGGCGGCCGGATCCAGGTCGAGGACGGCGAGGGTTCGTGCCGCGGTGCGGAGTTGGCCCATGGTGGCGGCCGCGTTGATACCGCTACCCATGACGTCACCGACCACCAGCGCGGTCCGGTCGGCGGTCAGCGGGATGACATCGAACCAGTCGCCGCCGACCTCGCCGACGCTGGAGGCCGGCTGATAGCGGGAGGCGACCTCCAGCCCGGGCGGCTGCGGGGTCGGACCGGGCAGTAGGTGACGCTGGAGGGCGAGCGCGGCGTGGCGCTGACGCTGGTACCAGCGGGCGTTGTCGATGGCGACGGCCGCGCGGGCGGCGAGCTCGCCGGCCAGTACCAGGTCGTCGTGGTCGAACGGCTGATCGTTGCGGGCACGCTTGAGGTCGAGCGCGCCGAGGACCTGGCCGCGGGCGCGCAACGGTACGGCGAGGTAGGAGTGGATCGCGGCCTGCCTGAGCAGTTCGACGGCCTGTTCGTCGCGGGCGATGCGTGGCAGGTCGAGGTCGGTGACGTGGGCCAGCAGGATCGGGCGGCCGGTGCGGGCGCAGCGGGTGACCAGGCGGGTGGCGTCGTAGCGGGCGATCTGGCCGACCGGGTCGGCGGCCTCGGTGGCGGGGGTGGGGTAGGCCGCCTTGACCGCGAGGGCCCGGAAGACGGCCGGGCTGCCCTTGGTGTTCTGGGTCGGGGTGTCGGTGAGAACGGCTTCGAGAACGTCGACGGCGGCGATGTCGGCGAATTCGGGGACCAGCACATCGGCGAGTTCGCGGGCGGTGGTGTCGAGGTCGAGGGTGGTGCCGATGCGTTCGGAAGCGTCGGCGATCACGGTGAGGCGGCGCCGGGCCGCCGCCGCGGCGGTGGCGGCCCGGTGCTGCTCGGTCACGTCGACGACCGAGGCGGCGACGCCGATCACGCGATGCGCGGGGTCCTCCAGACGGTAGAAGGACGCCGACCAGGCGTGCTCGGTCTCGAGGTCGGCGTGGGTGCGTCCGGTGGTGAAGTGGTTCAGCAGCGGGGTGCCGGTGGCCAGGACCTCCCGCATCGCCGCCTCGATCGCCTCGGTGTCCAGGGACGGCAGGGCCTCCCGGACGGTGCGGCCCAGGCACTCGGCGGCGGGCAGCCCGTTGAGGCGCTCCAGCTCCGGGTTGACCAGGACGTAGCGCAGGTCGGTGTCCATCACCGCCAGTCCGATCGGGGACTGCTCCACCAGGCGCAGCGACAGGGCGAGGTCCCGTTCGAGGCGCCGGAGCGTGGCCTGGTCCGAGGCCAGGCCGAGCGCGTAGTACCGGCCGCTCTCGTCCTCCAGGCGCATGTTGCGGAACTCGGCCAGCAGCGTGGAGCCGTCCTTGTGCCGCACCGGGAAGACCCCGGCCCACGCCCCGCCCCCGGACATCACCTTCGCGAACAGCGACAGCACCAGCTCCAGGTGCTGCTCGTCGACCAGCACCTGGGCGGCAGGGCGGCCGAGGGCCTCGCTCGCGCGGTAGCCGAACAGGTCCTCGGCCTGCGGGCTCCACAGCACGATCCGCCCCTGCTCGTCCAGCACCACCGCGGCGACGCCCAGGACGTCCAACAGTCCGCCCGGCTCCATCGCGGGATCCCGGCCCGACGAGACCGCTCCCGACGGCACCGCGTGCCCGGCCTCCATCCGGCCACCTCCTCCCGCCGACGCACGCACGCCCGCCCGCGGCCGACGGCGTCGGTTCACTCCATCGTCCCGCCCCGGCCCGATGCCGCCAGCCGAGCGGCCCCACGCCCAGCGGACCGTCGATCATCCGGATCGCGTGCGGCGGATGCCGCGCCTGCGCAGCAACCGGGTCGCGAAGAGTGCGCACCAGGTCCGGACGCGCGAGTGCGCTGATGTCATAGAGCCGGTAGCCAGCTGGGCTGCGGTCCGTCGGCGGCACGATCCCGGCGTCGGAACAGAACCGAACGGTCTTGACCGTCAGCCCGGTCCGCCGAGCCAGGTCGCCGATAGAGAAGAGCGTGTCGCCGCGGCTCGGTGTGTGCGCACCGTCCGTCATCCGGTCGGCGGCCGGTCGGCGACAGGACCGGGCGGGCCCGTCGGGCCGGGACCAGCGGCCTCTGAGCGGGGGCCGCCCGTCCCGGCCGGGGGGCTCCCGCTCACTCCTCCGCGGGGGTGATGAGCCCGTAGTGGCCGTCGTAGCGGTGGTACAGGACGTTCCCCCGCCCGGTCACCGTGTCGGTGAAGAAGACCGGATTCCCGGTGGCCACGAGGGTCTTGGCGTTCACCTGGTAGGGCAGGAGCAGTTCGACCCGCTCCCGCCACTTCGCCGGCTCCTCCCCCATCGAGACCCACACGTCGGTGTAGAGGTAGTCGGCGCCGCGCACGGCCTCCTCGACGTCCTCGACGAGGGTGATCCGGGCACCGCTGTCCAGCGCGGGCCGTCGGGGGCTTCTTCGTGACGGGCCAAAGGCCGGGAGCGACTGCGGTTTCCGCGTTCGCTGAGGTTGATCCTCGAAGGGCGGGGGCCTCGCGCAGCAGGGGTCAACGGTCCCTCTCGTGGTTGCCGCACGTCCCGGTGTGGACGTCCCGAGAGTCCCGGCAGGGCACGCCGGACGACGGTGCGCTCCCGGTGCTCGACGTGCGCGCCCCGCGCTCACCACCGCGCCTCGCGTCCCCTCGGGACCATTGGCCCCGCCCCGGGCCCCGTCGGTCCCTGGGCCGCCGTCACGTCCGGCCGCGAGAGTGGCGTCCGGTCACCCACCGGGCGGCGACCGTCCCCGGGGCCCGGCCCCACGAAGGAGTTGACGGACATGCCCAGCACTTCCGGACTCGTACGGCCCGTCAAGCGCGCACGGCCGCTGCGCCACCATCTGCGCAGCGCCTGCGGCTCCGCGCGCAACCCGCTGAGCCGCCCGCTGGACCGGGCCCGGAGCCGCGCACTGCTCCTGGCCGCGCTCGCCCTGGTGGCGGCCGCCCTCGCGGGCACCGGCGTCGCGCTCACCGACCTCGCGGCCGGGCGGCGCGGGGCCGCGCTGGCGGCGGCGCACCGCCACCGGCCGGACGCCGTCCTGCTGGCGCCCGCGTACCAGGTGGCCGGTCTGCCCGAACTCACCCAGCGGGAAGGGGAGATCCTGGCCCTGGTCGGCAAGGGGCTGACGAACCGACAGATCGGCGAGCGGCTGTACCTCGCCGAGATGACGGTGAAGAACCACATCTCCCGGCTGCTCGCCGAACTCGGCGTCGAGCGGCGCGTCCAGGCCGCCCGGATCGTCGACCGGACCCTCACCGCCGCGTAGCGCCGGGCCCTCGGCCCCCCGGTCCCGGTCCGCTCGGCGGTCGGGCAGGGACCGAACGGCCCTCCCCCGTTCCGCGTGCGACGCGAACAATCGAAGGCATGGAACCCGACCGCATCCCCACCCCGCACGCGGCCCTGGACGAGCAGCACTGCTTCCGCCTGCTGGCCGGCAGCTCGGTCGGCCGCGTGGTCTACACGGTCGGCGCCCTACCGGCCGTCCTGCCGGTCCCCTACCGAATCGGCGGGGACGGCAGCGTGCTGCTGCGCGTCGCGGCCCGCTCCGAGCTGGTGCGCGCGGTCTCCGGGGCGCTGGTGGCGTTCGAGGCGGGCGAGATCGACGGAACGGACGGCACCGGCTGGAGCGTGACCGTGCTGGGACGGGCCGACGTCTCGGAGGTCTCCGACAAGGAGGCCCCGTCGGACGGCGGGGCCCCGTCCGGCGAAATGGCCCCGTCCGGCCGGGAGGTTCGCGTCACAGGGGTGCCGTCCGCCCCGGCGGTCCGGCTGTCGCGCCAGGTCTCGATCCGGATCCGGCCCGAACTGGTCACCGGCCTCCTGCTGCCGGACACCCGGCCCTGACCGCCGGAACACTCCGGCCGACCGGTCAGACCGGCAGCGGGACCGACCAGACCAGCCGGGTGCCGCCCTCCGCCGGGCGGACCAGCTCGAACGACCCGCCCAGCGTCTGCGCCCGCTCCGCCAGGTTCCGCAGCCCGCTGCGCCGCCCCTGCTCGGGAACGCCGACCCCGTCGTCCTGCACGGACACCACCACCCGACCCGCCGCCGCCTGGAGCGCGACCTCCACCCGGCCCGCCCCCGCGTGCCGGGCCGTGTTGCTCAGCGCCTCGGCCAGGACGGCGAGGACGTGCTCGGCCACCTCCGACGGGACGTCCGTGTCCAACAGGCCCTCCATGCTCAGCCGCGGCGCGAACCCGAGCACCGCCTGCGCCTGCTCCACCGTACGGACGGCCCTGGCCCGCAGGCCGTGGCCGGTGGCGTCCTCCCTGGCCCGGAGGCCGAAGATGGTCGACCTGATGATCTTGATGGTCTCGTCCAGGTCCCCCACCGCACGCAGCACCCGGTCCGAGGCGGTGGCGTGATCGATGAACCGGGCGGCGCTCTGCAGCGTCATGCCCGTGGCGAACAAGCGCTGGATGGCCAGGTCGTGCAGGTCGCGGGCGATCCGGTCGCGGTCCTCCAGCATCGCCAGCTGCTCGGCGTCCCGGCGGCGTTCCGCCAGCTCCGGGGCCAGCGCGGCCTGGTCGGCGAAGCCCAGCAGCGGGCCGATCTCCCACTCCGTGAACTCGGGCCGGCCCGTCTCCCTGGCCAGCAGCAGCACGCCGTCGATCTGCCCCTCCGCCCGACCCAGCGGCACCGCGACCGCCGGTCCGAGCCCGGCGAAGCGGCTCGGCCCGGCGGAGAGCCGGGGATCGCCGGCCAGGTCCACCGTGGTCACCGGCACCCCCGAGGCGCAGGCCGCACCCGACAGCGACCCCTCCAGCGGCACCACCAGGCCCGACCGGCCGGCCGCGTCGCCGCCGAGCGCCAGTTCCACCCGGACCGTTCCCGTCCCCGGCACCGGAACGGAGACGTCCGCCAGGTCCGCGCCGGTGATCTCCCGCGCCCGCTGGGCGATCAGCTCCAGCACCTCGGAGCGGGACCCGCCGGACAGCAGGGCGCGGGTGATCTCCGCACTCGCGCTCAGCCAGTGCTGCTGGCGCTGGGCCTCCTCGTACAGCCGGGCGTTGTCGACCGCCACCCCGGCCGCCACGGCCAACGTGGAGATCACCGCCTCGTCGTCGGCGTCGAACTCCTCCCCGCCCTGCTTGTCGGTCAGGTAGAGGTTGCCGAACACCTCGTCGCGCACGCGCACCGGCACCCCGAGGAAGGTCCGCATCACGGGATGGTGCGCCGGGCAGCCCACCGACGAGGCGTGTTCGGAGAGGTCGGCCAGCCGCAGCGGCGCCGGGTGGCGGATCAGCTCGCCGAGCAGGCCCCGCCCGGTCGGGAAGGGGCCGATCCGTTCGATGTCCTCGTCCGACAGGCCGATCGTGTGGAACTGCGAGAGGGTCTCCCATCCGGCCCGATCACCCCGAGCGCCGCGTAGCGGGCGTCCACCAGGACGGCCGCGGCCTCCACGATCCTGCGCAGCACCTGCGTCAGGTCCAGCTCCCGGCCGACCGACAGCACCGCCTCCAGCAGGCTGTGCACCCGGTCCCGGGTGCCCCGGGCCGCGTCGATCCGGGCCTGGAGCTCCTCCAGCAGCTCGTCCAGCCGCAGTTGCGGCATCCGTGACCGAACTGTCTCGCTGCTCACGGGCACCCTCCTGATCGCCGCGGTCGCCGCCGATTCTCGCAGACGGCGCCGAACGGCGGGTGGCCAGCACACCACTTCCGCGCCTCCCCACGGCCCCTGGTCCCGGGACCTTCGGTTCGCGACCGGGGCCGGGCGGCCCCTGTGTCCGGACACCGATCCGGCGGGAGTCTGGTCGTCGGACGGGACCGCGGCCGCCGGTGCCGCGGCCGTCCGCTGACCAGGGAGGTCACTGACATGTCGCACGACGTGGTGGTGGGGATCGACGGCTCGACGCAGAGCGCGGCGGCGGCCGGATGGGCCGCCCGGGAGGCCCGGCGGAACGGGCTCGCGCTGCGGATGGTCCACGTCGCCGGGGGCGAGGTCGACGCCCTGGAGCGCGAACTCGGCGGCGGGAGCGCACTTCCGCGGCCGGTGGCCGCGATCCGGGACCGGATCAAGGCCGCGCTGCCGGAGCTGGCGGTCTCCTGCGAGATCGTCCCCGGGAACCCGGCCTACGCGCTGGCCGCCACGTCCCGGCGGTCCTCGGTGCTGGTCCTCGGGTCGCGTGGCGTCGGCGGCTTCACCGGGCTACTGGTCGGCTCGGTCGGGCTGCGCGCCGCCGCCCGGACCGACTGCCCGGTGGTGCTGGTCCCCGCCGGAGCGGGCGGCCCCGCCGAGTCGGACGGACCCGCGGGACCGGACGTGACGGACGAACCGGCCGCAGCGCCTGGCGAGGTCGTCGTCGGCGTGCAGGGCGACCGGCCCTGCGACGCCGTGCTCGCCTTCGCCTTCCAGCACGCGGCCGCTACGGGCGCCCGTCTGCGGGTGATGGAGAGCCGCGACACCTACCACGGCCCGTACACCACCGAGGCGCCGGTGGGCGTGTGGGAGATCGGGGAGTCGCTGGCGGCCTCCGAACAGGTGCGGCTCCAGGACGCGCTGGCGCGCTGGCGGGACAAGTTCCCCGGGGTCCGCACCGAGGCGGAGGTGTGCGCCTGGAGCCCGGGCCGGATGCTCGCGGAGGCCTCCCGCACCGCCTCGCTGGTCGTGCTCGGTCGGCGCGCGCCCGCGCACCCGATGGCCGGGCCCCGGCTGGGGGCGGTGGCCCAGTCGGTGCTGCACCACACCCACTGCCCCGTCGCCGTCGTACCGCACCGGTGAACCACCGGTCGCACCCGGGCCCCTGACACGGGACCAACCGCGCAGGGGACCCGGGACCTTCGGCCGCGAGCGGGTCCCATTGGGCCGATCCCCCGGCGCCCAGCACGAGCAAGCCTGGAGGGGACGGCGCGCACGGCACCCGCCCGGCGCCCTGACATCGGACGATGATCCGGAAAGGCAGTCCAGCATGGCCCGTCGCCCGCAGCACGAGTCGAAGGCGGCTCCCGAGAGCAGCAGCCTTCCCACCCCCGAGCCGACCGCCGTCGACGCCCTGGTGCGCGACGCGCTCGACGCGCTGGCCGCGTACGCCTCCTTCACCCAGGAGCAGGTCGACCACATCGTCAAGAAGGCCTCGCTGGCCGCACTGGAACGGCACACCGCGCTCGCGGTGCTGGCCGTGGAGGAGACCGGCCGCGGGGTCTTCGAGGACAAGGCGGTCAAGAACGTCTTCGCCTGCGAGAACGTCACCCATGTGATGGCCCGGACCAGGACGGTCGGGGTGGTGCACCGGGACGAGATCGACGGCATCGTGGAGATCGCCGAGCCGGTCGGGGTCGTCGCGGGCGTCACCCCGGTGACCAACCCGACCTCGACCGTGATCTTCAAGGGCCTGCTGGCGCTGAAGACCCGCAACCCGATCGTCTTCGCCTTCCACCCCTCGGCCCAGCGCTGCTCCGCCGAGGCCGCCCGGATCGTCCGGGACGCGGCGGTGGCGGCCGGGGCTCCGGTCCACTGCATCCAGTGGATCGAGGAGCCGTCGATGGCGGCCACCCGCGCCCTGATGAATCATCCGGACGTCGCCACCATCCTGGCCACCGGCGGCAATGCGATGGTGCGGGCCGCGTACTCCTGCGGCAAGCCGGCCCTGGGCGTCGGCGCCGGCAACGTCCCGGCGTACATCGAGCGCGGCGCGGACCTCAAGCGGGCGGTCAACGACATCGTGCTGTCCAAGTCCTTCGACAACGGCATGATCTGTGCCTCCGAGCAGGCCGTCGTGCTGGACGCCGGGATCCGGGACGCGGCGCTCGCCGAGTTCCGCAAGCTGAAGGCGCACCACGCGAGCGCCGAGGAGAAGGCCCTGCTGGAGCGGTACCTGTTCGGCGCCGGCGACGGGACGGCCTGCTCGGGCGGCCGGCTGAACTCCGACGCGGTGGGCCGCTCGGCGGCGCAGGTCGCCGAGGCGGCAGGTTTCGTGGTGCCGGCCGACACCTCGGTGATCCTCGCCGACTGCGACCGGGTCGGCCCGGCCGAACCGCTGACCCGGGAGAAGCTCTGCCCGGTGCTGGCCGTGCTGACCGCCGGTTCGCGTCAGGAGGGCGTCGAACTGGCCGCCGCGATGGTGGAGTTCGACGGCCTGGGACACTCGGCCGCAGTGCACACCGAGGACGCGGCGTTCGTGGAGGAGTTCGGGCACGCGGTGAAGGCCTGCCGGATCATCTGGAACGCGCCGAGCTCTCAGGGCGGCATCGGCGACGTCTACAACGCCTTCACGCCCTCGCTGACTCTCGGCTGCGGCAGCTACGGGCACAACTCGGTGTCCGGGAACGTCTCGGCGCTGAACCTCCTCAACATCAAGCGGATCGGGCGGCGCAACACCAACATGCAGTGGTTCAAGGTCCCGCCGAAGATCTACTTCGAGCGCAACTCGGTCAAGTACCTGGCGAGCATGCCGAACGCGCGCCGGATCGTCGTCGTCACGGACCGGACCATGGTGGAGATCGGCCACCTGGAGCGGATCCGGGGTGTGCTCGGCCGACGCCGTGACCCGGTCGAGGTGCGGGTCATCGACTCCGTCGAGCCGAATCCGAGCATCGACACCGTCCGCAACGGCGCCGCGCTGATGCGGGAGTTCGAGCCGGACACGATCGTCGCGCTGGGCGGCGGCTCGCCGATGGACGCGGCCAAGGTGATGTGGCTGATGTACGAGCACCCGGAGGTGGAGTTCGCGGACCTGAAGGAGAAGTTCTTCGACATCCGCAAGCGTGCCTTCACCTTCCCCGACCTGGGCGAGAAGGCCAAGCTGGTGTGCGTCCCGACCACCTCGGGCACCGGCAGCGAGGTCACCCCGTTCGCGGTCATCACCGACACCGCCACCGGCCAGAAGTACCCGCTCGCCGACTACGCGCTCACCCCGAGCGTAGCCATCGTGGACCCGGCGCTGACCACCACCCTGCCGGCGCACGTCACCGCGGACACCGGCTTCGACGCACTCACCCACTGCATCGAGACCTACGTGTCCGTCTACGCCAACGACTTCACCGACGGGCTGGCCCTGCAGGGCATCCGGCTCATCTTCGAGAACCTGGAACGGGCCGTCACCGACGGGCCGAACGACCCGGTGGCCCGGGAGAAGATGCACAACGCCGGGACGATCGCCGGCATGGCCTTCGGCTCCGCCTTCCTCGGGGTGGTGCACGCCATGGCCCACACCCTCGGCGGAACCTTCCACGTCGCCCACGGCCGCACCAACGCCCTGCTGCTGCCGCACGTGATCCGCTGGAACGGCTCCGCCCCGGCCAAGGTCACCGGCTGGCCCAAGTACCGCAGCTACACCGCCCCCGAGCGCTACCAGGCCATCGCCCGGATGCTCGGCCTGCCGGCCGCCACCCCCGAGCAGGGCGTCGAAGCCCTCGCGGCGGCGGTCGAGGAACTGCGCGACAGGGTCGGCATCCCGCCCTCCTTCAAGGCGGCCGGCGTGGACGAGGCGGCCTTCCTCGCCGCCCTGCCCCAGCAGGCGATGAACGCCTACGAGGACCAGTGCGCCCCCGCCAACCCCCGGATGCCGATGGTGGCCGACATGCAGCAGCTGATGCGCCGGGCCTACTACGGCGACCAGGCCTGAGAGAGGACACCGAGATGACCACCCCGCAGCACGAGCGGACCATCGGCATCACCGGCGCCTGGGACGGCTTCAAGGGCGGCCTGTGGCGCGACGCGATCGACGTCCGCGACTTCATCCAGCACAACTACACGCCGTACCGGGGCGACGCGGCCTTCCTGACCGGCCCGACCGAGCGGACCACGGCGGTCTGGCGGCGGATCACCGACCGCTTCCCCGAGGAGCGCGCCCGGGGCGTGTACGACGTCGCCCACGACGTCCCGTCCACCATCACCGCGCACGCGCCCGGGTACATCGACCGGGAGCGCGAGTTGATCGTCGGCCTGCAGACCGACGCCCCGCTCAAGCGGGCGATCATGCCGAACGGCGGCTGGCGGATGGTCGCCGGCGCGCTGCGGACCTACGGCTACCCGGTCGACCCGGAACTCGAGAAGGTTTTCACCCGGTACCGCAAGACCCACAACGACGGCGTGTTCGACGCCTACACCCCCGAGATCCGGGCCGCCCGCAAGGCCGGCGTGATCACTGGCCTGCCGGACGCCTACGGGCGCGGCCGGATCATCGGCGACTACCGCCGCGTCGCCCTCTACGGCGTGGACCGGCTGGTCGAGGCCAAGCTCGCCGAGAAGGCCGGGCTGGACCCGGCGCCCACCGACCCGGCGCGAGTGGAGGAGATCATCCGCGAGCGCGAGGAACTCGCCGAACAGATCCGGGCGTTGGGCGAGCTCAAGGAGATGGCCTCGGCGTACGGGTACGACGTCTCGGGCCCGGCCGTGACCGCCCGCGAGGCGATCCAGTGGCTCTACTTCGCCTACCTGGCGGCGGTCAAGGAGCAGAACGGCGCGGCGATGTCGCTCGGCCGCACCTCGACCTTCCTCGACGTCTACCTCCAGCGCGACCTGGCCGGCGGCATACTGACGGAACGTCAGGCACAGCAGCTGGTGGACGACTTCATCATCAAGCTGCGGATCGTGCGCTTCCTGCGCACTCCCGAGTACGACGAGCTGTTCTCCGGGGACCCGACCTGGGTCACCGAGTCGATCGGCGGCATGGGCGCGGACGGGCGGACGCTGGTCACCCGGACGTCCTTCCGCTACCTGCAGACCCTCTACAACCTGGGTCCGGCGCCCGAGCCCAACATGACGGTCTTCTGGTCACCGCAACTCCCCAGGGGATTCAAGGAGTTCTGCGCCCGAGTGTCGATCGACACCTCCTCGGTGCAGTACGAGTCCGACGAGCTGATGCGCCCGCGCTTCGGCGACGACACCGCCATCGCCTGCTGCGTCTCCGCCATGGAGGTCGGCAAGCAGATGCAGTTCTTCGGTGCCCGCGTCAACCTCGCCAAGACCCTGCTCTACGCGATCAACGGCGGCCGGGACGAGCTGACCGGCGCCCAGGTCGGCCCGGCCACCGAGCCGGTCGGCGGAGCGGTGCTCGACTACGACGAGGTACTGGCCCGCCTCGACGAGCAGTTGGAGTGGCTGGCCGGGACGTACGTCCACGCGCTGAACGTCATCCACTACATGCACGACAGGTACGCCTACGAGCGGATCGAGATGGCCCTGCACGACCGGGACGTCCGGCGCACCATGGCCTGCGGCATCGCCGGACTCGCGGTGGCCGCCGACTCGCTGTCCGCGATCAGGTACGCCGAGGTCAGGCCGGTACGGGACGAGACCGGCCTGGTCACCGACTACCTGGTCGACGGCGACTACCCGGCGTACGGCAACAACGACGACCGGGCGGACGAGATCGCGGTCCGGCTGGTCGAGGACTTCATGGCGAAGGTGCGCAAGCACCCCACCTACCGGGGCGCCGAACACACCCAGTCCGTCCTGACCATCACCTCCAACGTCGTCTACGGCAAGAAGACCGGCAACACCCCGGACGGACGGCGGGCCGGCGAGCCCTTCTCCCCCGGTGCCAACCCGATGAACGGGCGTGACGCCCACGGCTACGTGGCGAGCGCGCTGTCCGTCGCCAAACTGCCGTACGACCACGCCGAGGACGGCATCTCGCTCACCAACACCGCCACCCCGGACGCGCTCGGCCGCACCCCCGAGGAACGGGTGCGCAACCTGGTCGGCGTGCTGGACGGCTACACCACCTGCCGCGGCTTCCACATGAACGTCAACGTCCTCGACCGGGACACCCTCCTCGACGCGATGGAACACCCGGAGAAGTACCCGCAGCTCACCATCCGGGTCAGCGGCTACGCGGTCAACTTCGTCCGGCTCACCCGGGAACAGCAACTCGACGTGATCGGCCGCACCTTCCACGACGCCCTGTAGCCCTCGCCCCCCGCTCGCGGTGCCGACGCCCCCCAGACCTCGGGCGTCGGCACCGCGCCCCGCAGGAAGAGCCCCCATGCCCCCCACCGCCAAGCCCCCGGTCACCGGCGTGCTGCACTCCTGGGACCTGTCCACCGGTGTCGACGGCCCCGGCACCCGCTTCGTCGCCTTCCTGGCCGGCTGTCCGCTCCGCTGCCTCTACTGCCACAACCCCGACACCCGGCCGATGCGGCACGGACGGCCCTGCACGGCCGACGAGATCGTCCGGGAGGCCGCCAAGTACACCGCCTTCATCCACGCCTCCGGCGGCGGCGCCACCATCAGCGGCGGCGAACCGCTGCTCCAACCCGCCCTCACCGGCGAGCTGTTGCACCGCCTCAAGCACGACCTCGGTCTGCACACCGCGCTGGACACCTCCGGCTTCCTCGGTGCCCGTGCCACCGACGCGCTGCTCGCCGACACCGACCTCGTCCTGCTCGACATCAAGTCCTGGGACCACGCCCTCTACCGCCACCTGACCGGGCAACGGCTCGCCCCCACCCTGGACTTCGCCCGCCGCCTCGCCGACCTCGGCACCGAGGTCTGGGTCCGCTTCGTCCTCGTCCCGCACCTGACCGACCTCGCCGCCAACGTCGAGGGCGTCGCCGCCTTCGCCGCCTCGCTCGGCAACGTCACCAGGGTCGACGTCCTGCCCTTCCACAAGCTGGGCGCCCCCAAGTGGCGCGCACTCGGCCTCGACTTCCCCCTCGCCGACACCCCGGCGCCCACCCCGGCGCAGGTCGCCGAGGCCCGATCGGTGTTCGCCGCGCACGGACTGCACGCGGTCTGAACGTCGGCGCCGGTCCGGAGCCCGCGCGGGGCATCACCGCTCGCCGTCCTCGTGCAACCCGACGTGGCAGGCGCAGGCGCCTGCGTATGTGGCGAGGAGTCAGCAGGTCCCGGTCCGCGGGGATGTCCACGAATTCCGGGCTCAGGACACTAGGACGACAGCGGCGGGGACTGCGCAGGAGCGTCGGCACCTCCGTGGCGCAGCGTCTCCAGGGATGAGCCGCGTCGGCGCCGGACCAGCTCGCGCAGGGTGCTGACGTTGCGGTAACCGACCCGGCCGGCGATGGCCTCGGCGCTGAGCGTGGTGGTGCGCAGCAGGAACGTGGCCTCGTCCAGTCGGATGTCCTGGACGAAGTCCAGGGGTGATCTGCCCAGGACGGTCTGCGCGGTGCGCTGCAGGGTCCGCTGGCTCACGCCGAGCGTGCGGGCGGCTTCCGCCAGCGGGGGCGGATCGGCCAGGTGTGCGCGGGCCCACCGTTCGAAGGCGGCCATCAGCGGGTCCGCCTGGGCCAGCTGGGTGGGGAGCGCGAAGGCGGCCTGCGACGGTCTGTCCCCGATCAGCAGGTACCGGGCGACGAGATCGGCGAGGGCGGGGCTGTGGCGCTGCACCACCCACAGGGCGAGGTCGATGTGGGCGAAGGCCGCGCCCGCGGTGGTGACCGGGCCGTCCTGGATCAGCGTCCGTGAGTCCTCCAGCACCACACCGGGGTACCGGGCGCGGAAGGCGGGGCCCAACCACCAGCTCGTCGTCGCACGCTTGCGTTCGAGCGTGCCCGACTCGGCCAGGAAGAACGCTCCGCTGCACGCGGCGGCCAGCGGGGTTCCGGAGGCGGCGGAGGCGGCGGCGAGGTCGAGCAGCCAGGCGTTGGCGGGCTCGCGGACCGCCGCGACCACCCGGTCGGGGGCCTGGAAGCCCACCGCCGGCATCAGCAACAGGTCGGTCCCGTGCGGGAGTTCCCCGAACGGAACGGTCGCCAGGCTCAGCCCGTTCCCGGTGCGGACCTGCGGCCCGCCGCCGACCACGGTCACCGAGAACGGCGGCGCGCCACCGTCCCGCGCGCTCAGCGAGTTCGCCGCGCCGAGCACGTCCATGATCGTCGAAAGCCCCGAGTCGAAGACGCCGTCCACCGCCGCCATCACAATCCGCATGGCGTAAACGGTACTCGAAACGTCGTTTCCGCCGCTCGCGGCAGATCGACCGTGACCATAGCGTCTTTCCCGGGCCGGAATTCCACTCTCCGGCCCGCCACCGCGCAGCCACCCAAGGCGTCGCGGCCTCCCGACTCACCATGGAGATCCCGTCATGACCCTGAAGCTCGGAGTCCTCGCACTGCTGACCGCCAAGCCGGGCAAGGAAACGGACCTGGCCGCCTTCCTGGACGCCGGCCGCGCCGTCGTCGAGGACGAACCCGGCACCCGGGTCTGGTACGCGTTCCAGGTCGACGGCGCGACCTTCGGCATCTTCGATGCCTTCGCCGACGAGGACGCGCGCCAGGCCCACCTCACCGGCCGTATCCCGGCGGCCCTGTCCGAGGTCGGCCCGGAACTGCTCGCGGCGGCGCCCGACATCCGCCTGGTCGACGTCCTCGCGGTCAAGAACGCCTCCTGAAGGCGCTGCCGCCGCGCCCGGCCCCCATGCCGGGCGCGGCGGCGACCCGAGGGACGATCGCCACGCCCTGACCAGGAGTGATGCGGTCGGTATCATGCGCCGGAGGTTCGTTTGCGGACGGAGGGGGACGGCCGGTGGGCTGGTTGCGGTTCGCGGTACTGGGGCCGGTGCGGGGGTGGCGGGACGGCGGCGAGCTCGCGCTCGGGTCACCGAAACAGCGGACCATGCTGCTCGCGCTGCTGTTGAGGCCCAAGCACGCCGTGTCGACGGGTCAACTCATCGAGGACCTGTGGGGCGAGGAGCCGCCCACCAAGCCCCCGGCCGTGATCCGCACATATGTCCATCGACCCGCCGCCCAGCCACTCCTCCAGCCGGTAGCGGTCGGCGAGCACGGTGCCATGCATGGTTCTCCCTGAGTCAGAACTCCAGGTGAGGGCCCGACTCCGCGCAGGACAGGCGAGTCGGCCCTGGCCGCCGGCCAGGCCGCTGTCGGCCCGTGCGACTTCCCACGCCCGGCCGCGAAGGTGACTTCCCCGCCGGGAGCGACTACGCGGGACCGGCGTGCGCGCAGGTCCCGCAGCCCGTCCGGTGGCCGGCGAGCGTCGCGTCGAGCTGTGCCTTCATCTGCCGCAACCGGGCGGTGGTGCCCCGCGTCGAGTAGCCGGCGAGACTGCGCAGGATGATCCTTCGGCCCTTGTGCGTCGTGATGGCGAGCGCGGTCCCGAGGCCGGAGGCGGAACCGGCATCGGCCAGGTCGACCGACGCGATCTCGCACCACGGGATCCGGTGTGTCCACTCCATCGTGCGGCTGGTGATTCCGGAGTCGTCGATGACCAGACCCATCCGCAGGACCCGGTAGATCATCACCACCGAAACGACGCCCATCACCGCCCCGAACACCTTGGAGCCCCCTGGCTCCTGCGCGATCTCACCGATCGCGATGAGAAGGAAGACGGCGCCGGCCACGGTCAGGACGACGCGCTGCCAGAGGCCGGTGGGAATACGGATCGCGGAGGTGCGGCCATCGGTCACAGCGCGATGCTGGCACCGGGACCGTCGGCAGTCAACGGCCGCGGCACCACCCGTTCCCCCGGCGGGAGTTCGGCGCCACGGGAGTTCGGCGCCGCGCACGTCCAAGGCGAACCGGCCGACGATCAGGACCGGTGCGGTCCGGGCCGACCCGCCGCCGTGCCGCAGGTCGGCCCGGGGAGTGCGCCGCGACGTCGGTGGACGGCCTTGCGGCGACCCCTGCCCTCTCGTGTGCCCCCTCGTGCGGGACGATTCATGCGCTCTTGAGGTGCGCCAGCGTGGTGATGAGGCGGTCGGCGATGTCCGGAGGCCACGGGAAGGCGACCGTCACCGCCCTCTGGTGCGCCAGTCCGTGCAGGCCCAGCCAGAGTGCGACGGTGTCCGCGTAGACGTCGGTGCTGGTGGCCTGGCCGGCGGTGACGCACGCGCCCAGTGTCTCGGTCAGCAGTTGCAGGGATGCCTGGCCGACGGCTTCCATGTCGCTCACCGTCACGGTGGTGCCCTGCAGCGCGGGCACCCAGAGGCCGCCGAACATGGTGCGGTACCGCTCGGGGTGGTCCTGGGAGAACCCCAGGTAGGCGTGGGACACGGCGAACAGTCGCTGCCGGGGGTCGGCACCGGCCGCGTCCAGGGCCGCGCGCAGCTGCGCCTCCAGTTGATCGAAGGCCTGCCTCACCACGGCCAGCATGATGGCCGGTTGATCGGGGAAGTGCCGGTAGATCGAGGGCGCGGCGATCCCGACGCGGCGGGCGACGGCTCGGAGGGTGACGGCGGTTTCGCTGCCGGCCTCGTCGAGCAGTTCGACCGCCGCGGCCACGATGTCGTCGCGCAGGCGGGCGCCTTCCCCGCGGCGGTTGCGGGGGCGGGTGGGTGTCGTGCTCGGTTCGTTGCCCATGGCGTGAGCTTACAGATGAAAACTTACAGCGGGCAAGCTCTTGTGCGGCCTAGGATTACATGTGTAACTTTACGGCCGTACCCACAGTTGAGCCGATACGGAGTACGTCATGAACGACGCTGTCGTCACCCATGCCACCGAGGTCGTCCTGCCGGGCACCGTCGACACGAGCGGCCTCCAGGTGCGCACCCGCGACCTCCCGCCGCCCGCCGCGGGCCGGGTCCTGCTGCGGATGGACGCGACCGGCGTGTCCTTCGCCGAGCAGCAGATGCGTCGCGGCAAGTACTACGACCAACCGCCCTTCCCCTTCGTGCCCGGCTACGACGTGGTCGGCACGGTGGTCGCGACCGGCCCGGAGGTCGACACCGCGATGATCGGACGGCGGTTCGCCGCGGTCACCAAAACCGGCGCCTGGGCCAGCTTCCTGCTGCTCGACGCCGCCGATCTGGTGCCCGTGCCGGACGGCGTGACGGCCGCCGACGCGGAGACCGTCGTGGTCAACGGGGTGACGGCCTGGCAGATGCTGCACCGGACCGCGAAGGTGCCCGGAGGCGCGACGATCGTGGTCCTCGGCGCCAACGGCGGAGTCGGGTCGACACTCGTGCAACTGGCCCGGCGCGCGGGGATCACGGTGATCGGCACGGCGTCGGCGCGGCACCACGACACGGTCCGCGAGTTGGGCGCGATCCCGGTCGACTACCGTGACCCGGCCGCGTACCGGCGCATCCGGGAGCTCGCGCCGCACGGCGTGGACGCGGTGTTCGACCACGTCGGCGGCGCCGGACTGACGGACTCCTGGCGGCTCCTTCGCCGCGGCGGGGTGCTGGTGTCCTACGGCACCGCCGCCACGAAGGACGAGAGCGGCAACTCGCAGCTCCCGGTGCTGAAACTGTTCGCGCGGCTGGCACTGTGGAACTTCCTGCCCAACGGCAAGTCCGCGCACTTCTACAACTTCTGGGCGGGCAAGCGGCGCCCGGACGCCTTCCGCACCCGACTGCGCGAGGACCTCACCCAGGTGCTGGCGCTGCTGGCCGACGGTGCGCTCACCGCACAGGTCGCCGCGCAGTTCCCGCTGGACGAAGCCGCGGCGGCGCTCGCACTGGCCGAATCCCACACCGTCGCAGGCAAGGTCGTCATCGTTCCGTAGGTATGCCGGCCGCGGACGCGCCGCGGCCCCGACGGGCGGACATCGACGTTCCGCACCCGGGCGGGCCTCGATCTCTTCGAGGATCGGCCGATAGGCCTCCTTGGCCGCCCGCATCAGGGTCCGGCACTCGGCGGACAGCCGCCGGGAGCGGGCCGACAGGGGCCGGGCGTGACGCCGGTCAGTGGGCCAAAACGAGCGGCCGGGGGTTACGGCCGGTCGGCCCAGCGCGCGCCCGTGAGCCGTGGGCTCGGCCGGGTGGCGCGCCTATCGTGGGCTGGTGACCGATCATCGTGCTGTTCGGCCCACTGCCGCCCGGACGGACTACCTCCTGGCCGCCTTCGCCTTCGCCGTCTGCATGATCGGCACCACCCTGCCCACTCCGCTGTACGGGCTGTACCAGGAACGGATCGGATTCTCCGAGCTGACGGTGACGGTGGTGTTCGCCGTCTACGCCTTCGGCGTCATCGGCGTCCTGCTGCTGGTCGGCGATGTCTCCGACACCGTCGGGCGCCGCCCCGTCCTGCTCTGCGGACTGGTCTTCGCGGCCTGCAGCGCCGCCGCCTTTCTGACCGCGGACAGCGTGCCGCTGCTCTGCCTCGGCCGTCTGCTGTCCGGCCTGTCCGCGGGTCTGTTCACCGGCACCGCCACCGCGTATGTACTGGAGCTCGCCCCGCCACGGCACCAGGGCCGCGCGGCCTTCGTCGCGACCGCCGCCAACATGGGCGGCCTCGGCTGCGGACCGCTGCTGTCGGGTCTGCTCTCCCAGTACGCGCCCCACCCCCTGGTGCTGCCGTTCGCCGTGCACCTGGTGCTGATCGCCGCGTCCTTCGGTCTCCTCCTGGCGCTGCCGGAGACCGTCGCCGGCGCCCGCCCGCTGCACACCGCCCGGCCCAACCGGCCCGACTTGCCGCCGGAGGTCCGACAGGTGTTCGTCCCGGCCGGGATCGCCGCCTTCGCCGGATTCTCCCTCCTGGGCCTGTTCACCTCGGTCAGTCCCGCGTTCCTCGCCGAGGGTCTGAACATCCACAACCGCGCAGTCGTCGCTCTCATCGTCTTCGCGACCTTCCTCGCCTCCACCCTCGGCCAGCTCCTCGTCCCCCGGCTGGGCACCGCACGGGCGGTCCCCCTGGGCTGCCTGGTGCTGATCGCCGGGCTGGCGCTGCTCGCGAGCTCGCTCGCCTGGGCCTCCCTCCCGCCCCTGGTGCTCGCCGCGCTGGTGGGCGGCGCCGGCCAGGGCATGGGCCTGCGTGGTGCGGTGGGCGAGGTCGCCGCCGCGAGCCCCGCCGAGCACCGCGGCGGCGCGCTCTCGGCGCTCTTCGTGGTCGCCTACTTCGGCATCTCGATCCCCGTCATCGGCGTCGGCCTGCTCACCGCGCCGCTCGGCCTGGCCGACGCCGGCCTGGTCTTCGCCGCCTGCATGGCCCTCCTCGCCGCCGCCTCCGGCGCCTACCTGCTACGCCGGGCGAGCACCGACGCCTGAACCAAGGCCTGAACCGCGGCCTGGGACGAGCCGCCGCCTCCGCCACCCCCACCCTCGCTCGGAGTGACAAAGGGGTTGATGTTGCCGCCGCCTCCGCCGTAGTAGCCGCCGCCTCCTCCGCCACCGGTCACGGAGGCGCCCGGGCCGCCGCCCCTGCCGCCGACACCGAGCGTGCCGGGCGCACCGCCGAACACCCCGCCGCCGGTGCCGCCGGCGCCGCCGTGGGTGGACGTGCCCGCCCCGCCGCCGTCTCCTCCGTTGCAGGTCGCGTTCGTGCCCGGCTGGCCGGCGTCTCCGCCCGGGCTTCCGGTGCACTGGCCGGCCCAGCCGGCTCCGCCGCCCGCGGCCACGACGAGGCGGGAGTCCGTCGTGGTGAGGGGGGTGGTGCTGGGTTGGGTGCGGATGTCGGAGGCCCCGCGTCCGCCGCCGCCGAAGCGGGTGCTGCCGCCGCCGTTGAAGCCGCCGGTGCACTGCGCGCTACCGGCGCACGGGCTGCCGGCGGTGGGGGCGCCGCCGACTTCGACGTAGAGGGTCTGCCCGCCGGACAGCCCGGTGAGCGTGCCGGACACCTGGGCGCCCCGGCCGCCGCCGACGCCGTTGTCCTCCACGCCGCCGCCGGCGCCGGTCGCCGTGACGTCGACCTGGGTGACGCCGTTCGGGACGGTGAAGGTCTGCTCGGCGCCGGTGAAGACGAACGTACAGGTGGTGGTGGGGCCGGACACCGTACAGGTGCCCTGCGCGTGGGCGGGCACGGACAGCGCCACCGGGGCGACGGCCGCGGCGCAGAACACACCGGCCGCCACGGCCAGCACCCGGCCCCGACGCCCGGCCGAACCGGCACGATGCCCGGCACCGGGACCCAGCCAGCCGACGGCCCCCGGCAATGAGAACGTCACGATCAACTCCAGAAGACGGAAGAAGGTCTCTCGGCGAGGGATCGCCTTCCGCCACTGTCGATCACGCAACCAGGGGCCGCAGCCCCCCCACCACCGAACTGACACACCGCCGGTTCACGCCAGCGGCCTCCAGGCCGGGCCTTCGCCGGCGCCCGATCCCAAGAGCACAATCACGGTCCGGAAGCGATCGCGATCTTGCGCTGGAGCCCGTCGAGATCGGCTGGAGCACCGAGGCTGGACTCGGGGCGAGGTCGTCCAGGTCGGCCGAGGACCGGGTCGAGGGCGACATCAAGACGTCAAGGGCGCAGAAGCCCAGTCCACGCGCCTGGGCACTCCTCGACGCGAGATGTTGTGGCCCGGCTGTCTGCGTGGCCGACTAGCGTGATTGTCCATGACCACCCACCAGCTGGTTCTGGCCCTTGTAGATCGTGATGAGGCTGTACGGCGCACCGCCGAAGACGCTCTGGTCTCGCTCGGCCCGGCGGCCCTGCCGGCTCTGACGGAGCACCTGAGCGATGCCGCTTCGCCGGTGCGCGAGGCCGCTCTGCTGAGCGTCCTTCGTCGTACGGGCGCTTCGGCGTTTCGGCCGGTGCTGGAAGCTCTGCGGAGCGCGGCACCGGGGCAGGCACACTGGCGGGCGCTTCGGGTGTTCACCGGGCTCGGGGCCACAGCGCTGGACGGCTACACCGGCGCGTTGACGCATGAGGACCCGGTAGTGCGCCGCGCGGCGATCATGGCGATCAGCAAGTGCGGGGATGACGGAGTGCTGGTTGCGGAGCACGTGGTGCCGTTGCTGGGCGACCCGGATGCGGAGGTGCGGCGGGCGGCCGTGCGGTCGTTCTCGTCGTGGGGTGCGGTTGTGGTGCCGTTGCTTCAGGCTGTGCGGCGCAGTGGTCCCGGCGCCGCGCGTGCGGGCGCTCTGGAGGCCCTGGCGGAGATCGGCGGTGAAGCGGTGATGAGCGCCCGCGACATGGCGGCGTTGGAGAGGCTGGTGCGGATCAAGCTGCCCGACGACGTACCTACTCCCATATCCTGCTGCTTCCTTTCGTGGATCGCGGTGAGCACAGGCGACCAGGACGGGGTGATGGACTTTCTCGGCCTGTCGGCACCACGTCCGGTGCCGTTCGCCGCCGGTGTGTTCGCCGCCGACTGCGACAGTCATGCCGGCCTGGACGAGAACCCGCTCGATCAGTACCGCCGCGTGTTCGTCACGCCTGAACTCGCGGGCTGGACCCTGGTGGTCGGCTCGTGGTGCGACCCGAGCTCCGCCGAGCGCGAGGCCGAGGTCCTGGACGCGTGTGCGCAGCTGAGTGCCCAGTACGGGCGAGCCCAGGCCTACTGGCACAGCGACCAGCATGACGGATCGGCGGTTCTGGTCGCTGAGCAGGGCACGATCGTGCGGCGCTTCGCCTACATACCCGGCGAGGACATGCAGCACCTGGAACTGGGGGTGCCGCTTGCCTACGAGCAGCAGCGGCGTGCCGCCCTCGGCCTGCCTGCGCCGGCAGCCGGCCACGTGGACACCGAGGAGGACGAGGATGAATGGACCTGGGAACTGCTCGACCTGGCGCCCAACCTTGCCGGCGAACTGAGCCTGGACCCCCGATCAGTCGATGCGAGCACACTGGCCCAGGGCACCGGTGTACTCGCTCTCACCGAGTACGGCCGCAGCCTGAGCGCTCCGTCCGGAGCCCTCAGGCTGTGAGCGGAAGGTCCGCCGATCCGATGCGGCCTTCTATGGTCGTCCCCAGCTCCCACCGGGCCCGCTTCGGCCTCTGAGTCACCGTCGACCGGCCAACCGTCCCACCGGCTCCGGGAGTCGGTCCTCCCGACCGCGCATCGCCCTGACGTGCGGGGCGAGGGCGGCAGGGGGCGAGCCGATGGGCGGCGGGCCCCCGACCCTGCCGGGGGCACTCGCCCCCGAGAGGGTCGTCGCTCCTTGCGACATCCATGGAGGCGGTGCGTCGGAACGGCCCCGCGTGGCTGATTGACTCCCCCTGGGCGGGCCCGGAGGCTGAGTCGATCTGACATCACGTCAGATCACTTCGCTGAGGAGGTTTGCTGTGGGACAGAGGTCCGCTCCACGACGCGTCAGACTCCTGCTGGCCCTGCTCGGAACGCTGGCGTTGGCAGCGGGTGGGCTCGCCCCCACGGCGGCCGCGTACGACCGGGAGGAGCCGCAGGTGCTGCTCGTCTGCAACGCCAGCACGGTCAGTTGCCCGAGCAGTTCGACACACCGGTACGGAACGCTCCAGGCCGCCGTCGACGCCGCGCACCGAGGCGACTGGGTGCTGGTCTGGCCCGGCGTCTACCACGAGAAGGCCACCGGATCGGCGGGTGTGCTGATCACCACGCCCGGCATCCACGTCCGCGGGCTGGACCGCAACCGGGTGGTCGTCGACGGCAGCAACGGCAGTGCCGCGCAGCCGTGCCCGGCCGACCCGGGGCTGCAGGACAGCACCGGCCGCAGCGGCATCGTCGTCTCCAAGGCCGACGACGTCTCCATCGAGAACCTGACCGTCTGCAACTACCTCTCCGGCAGCGACGGCAGCGGCGGCAACCAGATCTGGTGGAACGGCGGCGATGGCAGCGGGCAGATCGGCCTCCACGGCTACCACGGCGCCTATCTGACCGCGACCTCCGGCTACGGCTCGGCCGACGCGGGCGCGTCGATGGCGCAGTACGGGATCTTCGCGTCCAACGCGACGGGCCCGGCGGAGATCGCGCACACCTACGCCTCCAACATGGGCGACTCCGACTACTACGTGGGCGCGTGCCGCAACGTCTGCGGGGTGACGCTGACCGACGCGCACGGCCAGAACTCGGCGATCGGGTTCTCCGGCACCAACTCGGGCGGCTACACCATCAAAGAGTCCGAGTTCGACCACAACCGCACGGGCATCGTGGCCAACTCGCTCAACAACGACGACGCGCCCCCACCGCAGGACGGCAGCTGCGTCGGCGCGCCGCAGCGCTCGTGCACCTTCATCGAGCGCAACTCCATCCACGACAACAACAACCCGAACGCCCCGGTCTCCGGGCTGGCGGGCGCCATCGGCACCGGCATCGAGATCTCGGGCGGCCACGGCGACACGGTGCGCGGCAACCGGATCCAGCGGCAGGGCAGCTGGGGCGTCGTCCTGCACGACTTCCCGGACAGCGAGACTCCGCCGCCCACGAGCAACTGCCAGGGCGGGGTGCAGCAGACCGGCGTCTGCGTGTTCCACTCCTACCGGAACGTGGTGGCGGGCAACGCGTTCAGCCACAACGGCTTCTTCGGCAACCCGACCAACGCGGATGTCGCCAACGAGTCGACGACGGCGCCGCACAACTGCTTCTACGGGAACCGGGGCGCCGGCGGTGGCGCGCCGACCAGCGACCCGGCGGATATCCAGAGCGGCGCGGTGGACGGCCCGCCGTGCGGCAAGGGCGCGGGGGTCGGCGACGACCAGCTGCTCTTCGCCGAGCTGGTGTGCGCGGCGGGCTTCGGCCCGTGCCCGGTCCCGGACGCGGCCTATCCGCAGCGGACCGGCCTCGACCTGGCTCCGCTCACCACGCAGGTGAGCATGAAGCGTCCGTGCGCGGGTCTGCCGAGGAACGCGTTCTGCCGGTAGTCGCGGCCGGTCTCCGGCTCAACGGCCCGAGCTGCCGGGCCAGGGCGCGGGTTCTCCAGCGGCCCGGGCGGGTGAGTCACGGTGTCGTTGCGTGCGGCCTCCACCTTGAGCGGGACGTTGTGGTGGCCGAGCGCGTAGAGGTTCCGGGACGGGTCCCAGGTGTAGTAGTAGATGGCGTTGCGCTTGGTCGCCATGTGTGCGGCGGGGATTTTCAGCATTTAGGCGGCTCCGCCCGGCGGGCGTCGAGCACAATGCTCGGGCCACCGGGTCATCCGTGCCGACGCAGCGTGGGCGGGCCGCCGCCCGTACGGCGGTGGCCCGTCCTTGGGCAGGTCGACGCGGTGCAGTGGCCGATGCTCCACTGCCGGCAGCGGTCGTGCGGTTACGCGCCTTCGGCGCTCGCGCCTGGAGTGGTCACGGTGCGGTTGCCTCCCGTCGGGCGGCTCGCAGGTCGAGGGCGTACTGGACAGCCAGGCAGCCGAGTATCCACGCGGCGAGCAGGACGAGGCCGCCGGTCAGGTGCGCGGAGTGGTAGTAGCCGGCACCGCGCAAGGCGCGTACGGCGGCAGCCGGAGGCATGATCTGCGCCAGCGGGGCCAGCCACGGCGGCAGGAAGGACACGGGCAGGATGCCCCCGGAGGTGGCGTTGCCGAGGATCAGCAGCACCACCGACGCCACCGGCATGCCGAGGGGGCCGAAGAGCCGCAGCAGCACTCCGGCCGCGGTGGCGGTGGCCATCGCCAACAGCCCCGCGATCACGGCCACGGTGGTGAACGCGGCCGGCAGGGCGTGCAGGGCCTGGTGGCCGATGAGCGCGACCATGGTGCCGCTCGCGGCCGCGAAGACCGCGGTGGACGCCACCCGGGCGGCCAGCGGCAGGCGCGGGGCGATCTGGTAGGAGGCCACCGAGAACAGGAAGCCGGCCAGGACGACGCCGAAGGAGGCGTAGAACACCGACAGTCCGCGGGTGTCGCCGGAGGCCGGCGGTACCACGTCCTGGACCGCTACCGGATGGCCGGCCGCCGCGGTGGCGGCGGCCTGCAGGCTTGCGACGGTGGACGGGCCCTGGGCGCCGGCCGCGAGGAGCACCGTGTTGTTGCCCTCGGTGACCAGGGCGGCGGGCACCTGGTCGTGCGTGACGGCGTCGCGGGCGGCGGCGGCGCTGGGGTAGCGGTGGAAGGTGTAGGCGTCGGGCGCGGTGTCGTTCAGGGCGAGTTCGGCGCGTGCGGCCTGCTGGTCGGAGGCTGCGATGCCCAACGGCTGGTGGTGGGCCGTGGGTGCGTGGAAGGCCGCCAGGTACACGGCGACGAACGCGGTCCCGATCGCCAGCGCGGTCACCACGGGGACGAGCATGGCCTTGAGCAGTCCGGCGCCCACGGCGAGCACGGGAGCGGGGATGCCGGGCTCGGTGTCGAGCAGCGCGTGGCGGCCGTGTCGCTCCGCGGCCTGCGGGTGGGAGGCGGTCGGCTCGTCGACGGACGCCGACGCCGGTTGGTCGGGTGCCGGAACGGACGGAGTCGGCTCGGCGGCCTCGGGATGCGGGTGTGGGGGCAGGGGCGTGGTGTGGTGCATGGGTCTGTCTGCCGCTGACGCGCGGCGTGCGGTGGGGGACGTTGGGGTCGGCGCCGACAAGGCCTCGGCCGTGGTGACTCGCTCGTGGAATACCCGTGCCGAGTCGGCCCGAGTGGGCGCGACTGTCAGGCCGACTCGGCACGGAGTCGGTTTCTAGAAGAAGCCGCCGTCCATGGGCAGCGTGCGGCCGGTCATGTAGGCGGCGTCGTCGGAGGCGAGGAAGGCGTAGCCCGCGGCGATCTCCTCCGGCTGGGC
Organism: Kitasatospora sp. NPDC004669; assembly: GCF_040609455.1. Taxonomy (NCBI): domain Bacteria; kingdom Bacillati; phylum Actinomycetota; class Actinomycetes; order Kitasatosporales; family Streptomycetaceae; genus Kitasatospora; species Kitasatospora sp. NPDC004669. Next base: position 62,033 of record NZ_JBEXKB010000035.1, on the reverse strand, counting down.
CAGGCGCCCGAGCGCGCCGTGGACCGACAGCCACTGGGAGAGCGGCATCGACTCCCTGAGCTGGGGGTGCTGGTAGCTGGCGGCGTGCTCCGCGGCCATGTCGGTGGCGGTGCCGCCGGGGGCGATCGCGTTGATCGTGATGCCGCGCCGGCCGAGCTCCGCGGACAGGTTGAGGACCATGGATTCCACGGCCGCCTTGGACGAGGCGTACAGGGTGTGACCGAACACCGCTCGGGAGGCGCTCACCGAGGAGGTGAGCACGATCCGCCCGCCCGCCCGCATGTGGGCGGCGGCGTGCTGGACGGCGAACAGCTGGCCGCGGGTGTTCACGGTGAAGACGCGGTCGAAGTCGGCCGGGGTGATGTTCTCCAAGGCGTCGAAGTGCTCGATGCCGGCGCACGAGGCCAGGACGTCCAGCTGCCCGAACTCGGACACCGCCCGCTCGATCAGGGCTTTGGTCTGCTCGGGGTCGGCGACGTCCGCGGCCATGGCGAGCGCCCTGCCGCCGCCGGCCGCGAGCGCGGCGACCAGCTCGTCCGCCGCCTGCCGGTTGCCGCGGTAGCCGATGACGACCGCCGCCCCCTCCGCGGCCAACCGCGCGGCGACCGCCGCGCCGATCCCCCGGCTGCCTCCGGTCACCACCGCGACCTTGCCCGCGAAGCGGTTGCTGTCCACTGATGCCATGGGTCTTCGTTCCTTCCTGCCGCCACCGGTGCGCGAGCACAGGAGCGGCAAAGACTCCGGTTCCAGCCGTCGTGTTCCTCGGGCCGACACGGCGAGGCTAACACTAACCGCAGGAAATCCTTCACTTATTCCCTGTCGTACGCTCAGCACGCGAACGCAGACCAGGGCGACGGACGACAGCAGAGGTGGACCACGGTGACCGGCAGCAACCCAGCGCGACGCGGCACCCCGCGGTTGCGCGCCGACGCCGCGCGCAACCGCGCCCAGATCCTGGCCGCGGCACGCACCGCCTTCCGCGAGTCGGGCACCGCCGTCCCCCTCGACGAGATCGCCCGCCGGGCGGGCGTCAACATCGCCACCCTCTACCGGCGCTTCCCCGACCGCGACGCCCTGATCACCCAGGTCCTCCTGGACGGATTCACCCTCGTACTCGACACCGCCCGCACGGCGGCGGTAGCGGCGCAGACCGACCCGCTCACGGCCGTGGAGACCTTCCTGCAGTACCTGGTCGAGCACCGCGACCTGCTGGCACTGCCCCTGATCGGGGGCGCCAGGACGAACGACCCCCAGGCTCACGAGCTGCAACGGGAGATCGCCGCCACGCTGGAGGAGATCCTCGCCGAAGGACGCGCCCGCAAGGCCCTCCGACCCGACGTCACCGCCGTCGATCTCATCACCACCGCCGCGCTGATCTGCCGCCCCCTGCCCCACCTCCCACCCCGGCAGGCCACCGCTCTGACCGCACGGCACCTCGGCGTCTTCCTCGACGGGCTGCGCCCGGAACGCACCCGCGCCCTGCCGCCGGCCCCCACCCACGAGGAGATGGCGGCCCACCTCGCCCTCAAGGACGGGCCGGCCGACACCCCGACCGAGCCCTGACCCGCACCCATACCCGCTGTGGGGCCTGCCGCCCTCTCCGGACGGCAGGCCCCACAGCTTTTCCGTCGTCCCGCTCCTCGCCGTCGGAGTACTCGCCGTGGCTCTCGGCGACCTGTCGATCAATCACCTGGGAAGGCGCGTCGTCCCAGGCTGATCGACGGGTACTGCGCACTCCTCCGGCTGCATCGAGGCCCCGTGTGGGGGTCACGCATGCACGGCCCGGAGGCTCGCCAGGATGCGCTCGACGTCGGGTGCACCGAGCCTCTGGGCGATTGTGAGCGCCTGGCGAAGGTGCGCCTCGCCCTCCCGGGCGCTCCCCTCCCGGCAGAGGCTGTCCCCGATGCCTTCGAGCGCGCGTGTCTCCTGCAGCGGGTACGTGATGGCCCGGGCGATCTCGAGTGCCTTCGTGTGGTGGGTGCGGGCTTCCGCCCAGCGGCCGGTCTGTGACAGGAGCTTGCCCAGCAGGTTGAGGGACTCCGCCTCGCTGCCCGAGTCCTGGACCTCCCGGCACATGGTCAGGGACAGCCGCAGGCTCTCGGCCGCGGCCTCGTACTCGCCCAGCGAGAGCTGAGCATCGCCCAGATGGGCGAGGGCGCGGGCCTCACCGAGCGCGAAGCCCTGCTCCTGGAAGCTGCGCACGGCTTCCCGGAGGGTGTCGGCAGCCGGCTCGTGCTGTCCGGTCCGCTGCTCGATGCACCCCAGGTGGGCAAGGCTGATCATCTCTCCCCGCCGGTCACCGCCCGCGCTGTACATCTCGCGGGCGGCGCGGATGTTCTCGACGGCGTCCGCGTAGCGGCCGGTGTCCCGTTGGAGTAGAGCCAGGAAGTTGAGGGTGTTGGCCTGGCCCTGGCGGCTGCCGATGGCGCGGTGCAGTTCCAGGGCTTTCAGATGGCTCGACTCCGCCGCCTCGAAGTCACCGGTGAGGCGCTCGGCGTTGCCCTGGCCGCTGAACGCATTGGCCTGGCCGAGACGGTTGCCCAGAACGCTGTAAAGCTCCAGCGCCTCACGGTGGTTGGCGACGGCCACCTCGAACGGGCCGGTCAACTCCCTGATCATGCCCAGGCAATAGAGCGCGTTGGCCTCGCCGAGACGGTTGCCCAGCGCGCGACACAACTCCAAGCTGGACTGAAGGTGTTCTCCGACCTCCGTCCAGCGGCCGGTGAGCATGAGCACATGGCCCAGGCTGATGAGGGTGTTGGCCTCGCCGAGGCGGTCACCCAGGTCCCGGTAGCCGACCAGAGCCTCCTGGTGGCACTCGACAGCCTCGGTCAAGTGCCCCGCGAGATGCCGGGTGTGGCCGATGCTGGTCAGCGCGTTGGCCCGGCCGTGCCGGTCGCCCAGCTCGTCGTACAGCTCCACGGCTCGAAGCAGGTCTTTCGCCGAGGGTTCCAGCTGCCCTGAGAGCTGCCACATGATGCCTCGGTTGGTGAGGGCGTCGGCCTGGCCCTGCCGGTCGCCGGTGCGCAGCGCGGTGTCGAAGGCGATCTGGTGCAGCGAACGGGCCTGCTGCCAGTGGCCCTGACTGCGCAGACCTTCGTGCATCGCTGCGGGCAGCCGGACGGCGTGGGCGGAGCGACCGTGGGCGGCGGCGAACTCCACGGCTGCTTGCAGATTGGCCCGTTCGGCCTTCAGCCAGGCGTTGGCCAGGGCGACGGTGGACAGGTCGGGCACGGTGTTCGGCGTCGCCGGGCCTGCGGTGGGAACGGGGGCGGGAACGGGGGTGTGGCGGGCAAGGGGCCGGTTGGCTGCGGTCGCAGCGGCCAGGTAGTAGTCCAGCAGCCGTTCCATGGCGGCTTCGTTGGCGGCCGGCTCGTTGGCGTCGGCCAGCGCGCGGGCGTGTTCGCGGATCAGGTCGTGCATCCGGTAGCGGCCCCGCACCGGCTCGTCGATCAGATGGTGGTCTTCGAGCACCTCCAGCAGCCGGCGGGCCGTGGGAAGGTCGGTGTCGTCCAGCGCGGCGGCGGTGTACGCGTCGAAGTCGTTGCCCGGGTGCAGGCCGAGCCGCTGGAAGAGCCGCTGCAGGTCGGAAGAGAGGTACCGGTAGGAGAGGTCGAAGGCGGCGGCGGCCGAGGTGCTTTCGGCGTGGAGGGTGGCCAGGCGGCCGGTGGCCGCGGTCAGGTCCGAGATCAGGTCGGCGACCGACCAGGACGGATGGTGGCGCAGGCGAGCCGCCGTGAGCTGGATGGCCAACGGTAGGTACCCGCACAGGCGTACCGTCTCGACGACCGACGGGTCTTCGGGGAGCAGACCCGCTCGACCGGCTTTGGCCGTGAAGAGCCGGGCGGCGTCCTGCGGGGGCAGGACGTTCAACGTGATGGGCACGGTGTCTTCAAGGTCCACCAACCTGCGACGGCTCGTGACGATCACCAGGGTTCCCGAGGTCCCGGGGAGCAAGGGCTTCAGCTGCTCACTGCTACGGGCGTCGTCGAACAGCACCAGCATCTTCTTGCCGGCCACCTGAGTGCGCCAGAGGCCGGCCCGGGCTGACAGATCGGAGGGGATCTGCTGTGGCGTCACCCCGGTCGCCAGCAGGAGCGTGGCCAGGGCGTCGGTCGGCTCGATGGCGGGCGTGCCCGGAGTGTGGGCGTGCAGCGGCATGAAGATCTGGCCGTCAGGGAAGTCGGCGGCCAGGCGGTGGGCGCAGTGGACGGCGAAGGCGCTCTTGCCGACACCGGGCATGCCGTCGACGGCATGGATCCCCACCACTCCGCCTGTCGCGGCGCCGGCCCGGCACGTCGCGAGGACCAGGTCGATTTCCTCATGGCGTCCGACGAAGGAGGAGATGTCCCGAGGCAGCGAGGCGCTCACCACGGAGGCCGTCCCGGACGGCGTGTCCCGGGTGGGCCGGGGCGTGGGCACGGAGAGGCTGCCGGAGGTTCCGCCGGAACTGAGGATCTCCTGGTGCACCTCCTGGGTCGCCCGGCTCGGATCGATGCCGAGTTCGTCGACGAGAGCGCTGCGCAGGGCTCGGTAGACCTCCAGGGCCTCTGCGGTGCGGTCGGTGCGGTGGAGTGCGACCATCAGCTGCCGGTGGAACGCCTCCCGGAAGGGGTGTTCCGCGGTCAGGGCCGCGAGATCGGCGCTGATTCCCTGATGCCGGCCGAGGTTCAGCTGGGCGTCGAAGTTCCATTCCAGGGCCTGCAGCCTGGCCTCACGCCAGTGTTCGCGCGGCGCCCGCGCCTCATCGAGGTCAGCCAGTTCGGCCAGGGGGTCTCCCTGCCACAGTTCCAGCGCCGCGGCCGTCTCACGGCGGACAGCGTCCCAGTCCTGGTCCATGAACGCGGCCTGGGCCCGGGCCAAACGGTGTTTGAAGACCTGGCAGTCCAGCTCGCCGTCGGCGACCTTGAGCAGGTAGCCCAGCGGCGTCACCGAGAGCCGCTGGCCCGCGTCGTCGGACAGCGCGCGGCGGAGTCGTGCCACCAGGTTGTGCACGGCGGCAGCGCCCGAGGTCGGTGGGTTCTCACTCCACAGCACGTCCTGAAGCCGATCCGTCGCGATCGGCCGGTTCGCATGCAGGAGCAGCACAGCCAGCAGTGAGCGCAGCTTCGTACCGCTGAGGGTGAGTTTCCCGGACCCGTCGTGAACGCTCAGTCGGCCGAGAACGCTGAACTGCATCCCTCAATCCCCCTACCGGGCCGGGCAGCCCGTCCCCAAAGCCGATCTTCGCTGCATGTTAGCTCCATGACAGGCGCGCCGACCATGATCCTCTCTGCGGGGCGGCACACCGGGCCCGACTGCGCCCGAATGAGCCGAGGCCCGACTCGTTTGAGGGACGTCTCCGCTGGAACTCGGATAGCGGTAGAGAGGGTTGAGGTGTCCGACATTCGCCTGCGCCAGAGGGCCGTGGCATCTTCCCGCAACGGGAACATCGAGATCGTGATGCGCAAGCACGGCATCCTGGTCCAGGACACTCCCGAGGCCCGGAATACCGACGGGCCGACTCCACGCGGGTGGAGCAGCCCCCGGGAAGCAGTGGAAGCCGGCCGAGTACCGGACACGGGATGGAACGCGGCACCGCCACGTATCCGATACCCCGGGTGCGATTCCCGCGCGGTTGAGGCCGGCCGCCGCCCGATCCGCGCAGCGGCCGGCTGGTAACGGAGGCGGCTCGACACGACGGTCACGAAGGGCGGTGGCTCGGGCGTTGTGGGGCTGGGGGGTGACTACCGGAGCCATCGGTCGAGGAAGTCGGCCCGGAGGTGGCCGATGTGGTTGTCGAAGGCAGGTGGATCGATCTCCTTGAGCTCGTCCGCGAGCACGCTCGGTTGGCCGCTCACAGGACTTTGACAGCGCTGCGGACCGCCGCGCCGCCCGCCGACCGCTGCGGTGGCGGGCGGCGGGTCACAGGCCGAGTGCGGTGCGCAGGTCGGCGTACCCGGGGGTGCCGGGCCGCAGTCGAGTCATGCGGGGCCGGCCGGGCGGCTGCCCCCGCGCCCGGACGAGTCGGGTGTCGCCGTCAGGCCGGTCAGGGCCGCCGCAGCCCCTGGAGGAGCAGTTCGACCAAGCGCCTGGGGTCGTAGCGGGAGTCGGTGTCGCGTCCGATGCAGAGGTTGCCGATGCCGCGCATCAGCTCGTAGGGCTGCGTACCGGGCCTGATCTCGCCGGCGTCGACCGCGGCATCGAGCAACTGGGCGCAGACGGGCAGCAGGCGGTCGAGGAAGTAGGTGTGCAACGCGGCGAAGCGGTCACTGTCGGACTGCAGGGCGTCGGCGAGTCCGTGTTTGGTGACCAGGAAGTCGACGAAGAGGTCGATCCACTGGCGCAGCGCGTCGAACGGGGAGTCGACGTCGGCCAGCAGGTTCGGGCCGGCCTCGGCGCACGCCTCGATCTGATGCCGGTAGACGGCGGTGACGAGATCCGCCCGGGTCGGGAAGTGGCGGTAGATCGTGGCCATCCCGACGCCCGCCCTGGCCGCGATCTGCCGGATCGGGGCGTCGACGCCGGAGGTGACGAACACTTCGGCGGCGGCGGCGAGCACCGTCCGCCGGTTGCGCTGGGCGTCGGCCCGCTTGCCGGGGGTCGGCGGCTCCCCGACGGGGCCCTCGGCGGGGATCACGTTCTCCTTCGACACCACTTGCTCCTTCGGCACCGCTTGACAAAACGGAACGCTGATCCGGATATTAAGTGGAGCAGCGTTCCGGTTCAGCTTAGCCGAACCGGCCGCCGCAGATCACCCTGCCCGCCGCCGGTCACAGGAGACCGACGACCGGCCGCACGAGACCGGCGAACGGCCGGCGCCTCCGAAAGGGAACCCACATCGTGAGCACATCCACCGCCACCACCGCCGACGCCTTGGGCACGCCCGTCCCGGTCCTCTCCTTCAGCCCGCTCGTGCTCCCCGTACCCGGACGACCCGTGGACCTCCGGATCCGCGTCTCCGCGCCCGTGACCGGAAGCGGCCTGCCCGTCCTCCTCCTCTCCCACGGCCACGGCCCCTCCAACAACCTCTCCTCGCTGAACGGCTACGCGCCGCTCGTCGACTTCTGGGCAGCACACGGATTCGTGGTCATCCAGCCCACCCACCTCACCTCCAGGACCCTCACCCACCTGGTCGCCGACGCCCCCGGAGCCCCCTTCTTCTGGCGCTCCCGCGCCGAGGACATGACGCACATCCTCGACCGGCTCGACGCGGTCGAGAACGCCGTGCCCCAGCTCGCCGGGCGGATCGACCACACCAAGGTCGCCCTGGCCGGACACTCACTCGGCGGCTTCACCGCGAGCCTGCTGCTCGGCGCCCGGCTCACCGACCCCGAGACCGGGGAGCAAGCGCACCTGGCCGACGACCGGATCAAGGCGGGCGTACTCCTCGCCGCGCCCGGCCGGGGCGACGTCCAGAACGGCCCCATGGCCGAGCAGTGGCCCATCCTGCGGGGCATCGACTTCTCCACCATGACCACCCCCGCGCTGGTCGTCGCCGGCGACAAGGACGACTCCCGGCACTTCACGGACATGGGTCCGGACTGGCACGCCGATCCGTACACCCTCGCCCCCGGCAGCAAGACCCTGCTCACCCTGTTCGACGCGGAGCACGGACTCGGCGGAATCGCCGGATACGACGCCGCCGAAACCACGGACGAGAACCCCGAACGGGTCGCCGCCCTCGCCCGACTCACCGCCGCCTACCTGCGCACCGAACTCCACCCCGGCGACCCCGCCTGGCAGACCGCACGCGAGGCACTGACGGCCGGCGCCGACCCGGTCGGACGGGTCGAGTCCAAGTAGCCCGCCCGCAGGCCTCGGCCACCGGACGGTCCGAGCCGTCGTCACCGGCGTCCGGCGGCACCTCACCGCCGCCCAGCTCGCCGTCCGGCTGCGGCTCCGCCTCGAACGGATACGTCACCTGGCGGAACGTGCCCCGTCGTGCGTCGAAGCCGCGGTCAGGCCCAGGTGCGGAGCCGTGGCCCACAGGGAGTGGGAGCGCGCCCGGGTGCGGCACTCACCGCTGCGGAACCCGGCTGATGTGCGGGTTCGAGGAGGGCCGTGAACTCCCGCCGGAGAAGGCCGACGACGCCTGGGAGGACGACCACGCCCCATACGGTCCCGACAATGAATGGCCGGTGGCCAAGGCCCAGTCGGCCGTTCTGACCGAGGTGACCGGGGAGCTCGGGGCGACCGTCGACCAGGTGGTGCTCGCCCAGCTGATCGGCCACCCCGTCCCGACCGTCCCGGTGGTGGGCGCCGGCTCGGCCGCGCAGTCGGCCGAGATCCTGGCCGCCCTGGACCTCGTGCTCGACGAGGACCAGCGCCGACGGCTGGACGCCGCGGCCTGATCCCCCGCCCCCCGGCGGGGGATCAGGGGCAGTGGTAGGCGAAGGAGGTGGCTGCGGTTCGGGAGGCGGGCGAGAGGATCTCCAGGGTGGCGGTGGCCTGGAGTGAGCCATGGCCCTCGAAGGTCCAGCGCAGGACCAGGTCGGTGTGGTGGGCGCCGGCAGGCAGGTCCTGGGCGATCTCGGCGGACGTGGTGCCGTCGCTGCGCAGCCAGCGGTAGCGGAGGGTGCCGGTGCCGCCGTTGGTTTCCACGGCGGCGGTGATCACGGCGGTACCGGCGCAGCCGGGGCCGGCCGGGTCGGTGGTCACGTCGGCGGCGGTGACGGCGAGGGCCGGCGTGTGCAGGCGCCAGAACAGGAGCGCCAGGATCGCCAGGAGCACGGCCGCCGGTACCAGCCACCGCTGGATCCGGCGGGGCCGTCGCGACTGCGGCACCTCCGGTGCCGTCTCGCCGCGCCATGCGGCGGCGGCCTGCGGAGGGACGCCGGGGCCGAAGCGGCGCAACTCTCCCGGGGCGAGCGGCTGTTCGTCCGGGGTGACATCGACGAGGGTCGTGCCGGACGCGGGCGTGGCGCCGAGCCGCACCGTGGCGGCGGCGTCCGCGTCCACCTCGGGTGACGGCGGGGTGGGGCGCGGCGCGCTGCCCCAGACCCGCGGGTCGAGGAAGGTCGCGCTCTCGGCCTCGTGGCCGTCGAGGCGAACCGTGGCCTCGGGATCCGGTGCCCCGCGGTCCAAGCGGACGGTCCGGGCCTCCCCCGCCGGGCCGGGCTCCGGACGGAGCGTCTGTTCGCCGTCGCCCGTGCCCGGACCGAGCCGGACGGTCTGGTCTGCGCCCGGGGCGGGGGCGGAGTCGGGACGGGGCGTGGGCATGGCTTCTCCAGGACGATGGGCGGGTGACGGACCGGCAGGCGCGGCAGGGGTCAGCGGGGCGGGTTGCAGAGGAAGGCGTTCATCTCGGCCGACGTCCGGCCCGGCTGCGCCGCCGCCGGGGTGGTGCCGATGCGCACCCCCCAGGTCGGGAAGGTGTCGGCCGAGCCGAAGTCGTGGGTGCGGGTGATGGTGGCGCGGCCGTTCTGGACCGCCACCGTGTCGGTGGCGACGGTGACCGCGCGTCCGCCCGAGCTGTGGTACCAGCTCAGCGTCAGCGTTCCGGTGGCGGCGCCCTGGGCGGCCACCGTGACCGTGGCGGTCAGGCTCCAGCGGCCGCCGCAGACCAGGGAGTCCAGGTTCACCGTGCTGACCGTGATGGTGGCGGGGGCCACGGTCGGGCTCGGTGCGGAGGGGCTGGTCACGGGGCTCGGCCCGGCCTGGGTGGGGGCAGGGGCGGCAGGCGGCGCCGCCGGCGCTCCGGCGGGGCCGGGCGGTGCGGGGCTCGGGCCGGTGGCGGGGACGGCGGAAGGCGTGCCCGGCGCCGGGGCCGTCTTGCCGGTCGGCGCGGCCGTGGCGCTGCCGCTCGGGGTGCCCGGGGTCGTCGGCGCGGCGGCCGTCGGGTCCGCCGAGGCGGACGGTGTCGGGCTCGGGGTGTCGGCGCCGCTCGGCGTCGGGGAGGGGCCGGCCTGGTCGTGCGCGGCGAGGCTGGTGGTCGCCTCCGGGGAGGCGCCGCCGACGACCGTACGGGCACCGCCGTCGGCGGCCCCCGCCATCGCCACGCCGGCCAGCGTGGCCAGGGTGACGGCGCCGGCCGCGACGCCGACGAGCACCTTGCTGCGGGTGCCCAGGCGCGCACCACGGCCGGTCAGGGTCCGCTGGGCGGCGGCCGGGAGGGTGTCGGCGGCCGGGACGGCGCTGACCTCGGTGCCGGAGGAGCTGGAGGGGCCGTCGGCGCCGCCCAGAGTGGTGTGGGCCAGCGAGGTGCCGCCGGCGGCCCCGCCCTGGGCGCCGGGCAGCAGCAGCGCGAGCAGGGCGACCAGGGCCGTCAGATCGCGGCGTCCCTTCTCCTCCCACTGCGGCCCGTAGCCGGCCGCCGCGACCGCCTCCAGTTCCTCGACGAACGCGGCCGCGCCGTCGGGCCGGGCCTGTGGGTCCTTGGCCAGGCCCGCCAGGATCAGCGGCCGGACCGGGTCGGGGGCGAGCTCGGCCGGGATCGGGGCCTCGGTGTGCTGGACGGCGAGTTCGGCGATGGTGGTGCCCGCGTAGGGGCGGGCGCCGGTGAGGCACTCGAAGAACGTGACGGTGGCGGCGTAGACGTCACCCGCCGGAGACGCGGGCCGGCCGGCCCACTGCTCGGGCGGCATGTAGGCGGGGGTGCCGGAGACGTCGCGGTCGGCGCCGCTGGCCACCGCGATGCCGAAGTCGACCAGCTTCGACGTGGCGGTCGTGTCGACCAGCACATTGGCGGGCTTGTAGTCGCGGTGCACCACGCCGACCGCGTGGGATGCGGCCAGACCCAGCAACGAGCCCTTCAGTACCACCAGGGCGGCCTCCGCGGTGGTGGCGCCCTCCGCGCGGAGCAACTCGCGCAGCGCGATCCCGTCCACCAGCTCCATCACGATGGCCGAGCCCCGCTCCCCCTCCACGTACTCGTAGAGCCGGGTGACGTGTGGGGAGTCGATCCTGGCGAGGACCTGCGCCTCCGCGCGCAGCGCGGGCGTGCTGGCGCAGGCGCGCAGGTACTTGATCGCCACCGGGGTGCCGGTCTCCCGGTGGCGGGCCAGGACGACCCGGCCGCTCGCGCCGGCGCCGAGTTCCCGCTCGTGGAGGTAGTCCGGGAGCTCCCAGGGGCGTTCGTCCCCGGGCGTCGGGGCACCGCCCGCGGCGGGTGCCGTGTCGTCCCCGGCCGGTCCGCCGTCCTGGGCCGGTCCGCCGTCCTGGGCCTGTCTGTCGCCCTCGGTCTGTCTGTCGCCCTCGGTCTGTCTGTCGTCCATCGCCTTGCGCTCTTCCCGTCACTGCCTGCTCGGCTTCGCGGCGACGCACCTTACGGCACCGCGGCCGATGGCTGGGACGCAGCCCGTGAGCGGCGGGTTGCGGGCCCGTCGGTCCGGGAGGTCACGATTCGGGTGATTCGCACAGCGTCCCAACCATTCGGCCTCGTGCCGGCCCCCGCGAAGGCGGTGCGGGCTCAGGAGAGCATGTTGATCCGGTACTGCATGATCCGGTAGTTCTTCGGGTCGTACCACTGGCTGACGACGATGTGGAAGTCGCCGAACGTCGAGCCGGGGATGACGAAGCCGCCGTACGGGCTGGCGACGAGGTTGGCCGCCTCCTGGCCCGGGGTGTCGGGAAGGATCATGGTCTGCTCCAGCGTCCCGGTCAGGTCCGAGGTCGGGAGGGGGAAGACCATCGCCCTGATCGACAGCGGGTCAGTGTCGTAGATGACGCCGCGCATGAGGTGCATGTACATCACACCGTCGACCACGAACACGTCGGACGGGATCGCCGTCGTGAACTTGTCCCCGACCGGGTTGTGCGGTTCGTCGACGAGGCTGTCGGCGCGGCCGCCACCGACGCTGCCGTCGATGCGGAGGTTGTTCAGGTCGGCGCTGCTGGAGCGGAGGCCGATCGGGGCACGCCAGTCGGCGGCGCCCACCTGGTCGCCGTCGAAGGTGTCGCCGCAGACGAAGAGCATGGTGCCGTCCGGGCACCGCACGGGGATGCCGAGGTCGGTCCACGGCGAGGCGAACGGCCCGGTCTCGACCGGGCCGCTGAGGTTCTTCACCTTGGTCGCGATCGTCGGACCGGTCGGATCGTACGGGCCGTTGGCGATCGCGGCGGGAGCACCCGAACCGATCGCCCCAGCCCCCACGGCGACGCCGATGCCGATCTTGAGAAGCCGGCGACGGGAGGGCCCGCCGGTCGTCTCGTCGCTCCCGCCCGATGAGTGGGTCATTCTGTCGATGGCCTTTCCGGGTCGACGGATTCCGCGGCTTCGCGGGGATCGCACACCTCAGTGGCGACGGGTCGCACTGAGGCTACGGCGACCCGCCGCCGGACCATCGATCGGTGGACAGACCTTCACTCACATGAGGTAGGCCCCAAGGGGGTTCACGCTCCCGAGGTGGGTCTGTCGAGGCCCTTCCCGGAAGGTCCGTCGTGGCTCAGGCCGCCCCGCCGGCCACCAGGCCGTCCAGCTCGTCGGGGTCGACGCTGAGCGTCACCCCTCCGTGCGTCTCGTTGGCGCTGCCCCGGTACTGGTGGATGCGGTGGCCGGTCCACAGGTCGTCGGGCAGCCCGGCCTGCCCGCTGGTCGTGGGGCGCCGGTCCCAGCGGGCGTACCAGATCGCGTCGGGCATCGGAGCGCGGCCGGCCCGGGCGGCGGCGACGATGTCCGCGATGCCGGAGTCCAGGCTGGAGTAGAAGCCTGACCGGTACCCGGCCGCCCGCAGCGCCCGGGCCCAGCCGACGGTGAAGTCGACCACCGCTCGGCTGCACTCCGCGTCGCCCGTCGGGTAGGCCTCCATGTCGAGGTACACCGGACTGCCCGGCCCCAGCCCCAGCGCCTGCAGCGCCGCCGCCGCCTCCCCCGCCTCCTGCCCGCCCTGCTCCTCGGCCCGGTCCGGGTCGATCCGCAGCGGCTTGTCCTCGCGCTCGGCGCAGGGCGCCTGGAGCCCGACGTGGGTGGGCACCAGCTGCCACCCCATCGCCCGGACCGTGGCGACCCACTGCGGCGTCAACCGGGGCTGCTGGCAGCCGCGTTGGCTGCCACTGCTGTAGATGTTCACCGCACCGTACGGCGAGGCGGTGCTCCAGACGCGCAGGGCCTCCGCCGGCGGGGCCGTGCAGGCGTCGAACCCGGCCCCGGTGAACCGGTACTCCGGCAGCGAGTCCGCGGAACCGTCGGGCGGTGCGGCGAGGGGCGCGGGACGGACGGTCGAAGGTGCGGCCGCCCGTGCGGCGGCCGGCTCCCACCTGCCGGGCGCGTGCCCGTGGACGGCACTGGGGAACATGACGAGCGAAGCCGCCAGGAGGGCGGTCGGAGGCAGAAGGCGCATCCCTCCGTCCTAGCCGCCCACCGCGCGCCTCCCGTGCCATCGTGGCGACGCGCCGCAGCCGTTCACCCGGAATCCGCATCCCCGACCCGCCCACCCGGGGCCGTGACGGCGTCTCAGCACTCCCCAAGGGGTGGCCGTCGAATGCCCGTTCCCGGTTGATGGCGCCTACTCCCCCACCCGACCTGCCGCGTCGCGCTCGGCGAACACCTCGCGGGCGGCCGCGATCCCGTTGAGAGCGGCCGGGAAGCCCGCGTAGACCGCCATCTGGACGATCGTCTCGATCGCCTCTTCCCGGGTGCCGCCGACGTTGAGCAGCCCGTGCAGGTGGACCCGCAGCTGCGGGGCGGCGGTGCCGAGCGCGGTGCAGGCGGCCACGGTGGCCAGCTCACGGGTCTTCAGGTCGAGGGCGGGACGCGAGTAGACGTCGGCGAAGGCGAAGTCGACGATGTAGTCGGCCAGGACCGGGGCGATGTCGGCCAGCGAGGCGACGACGCGCTCCCCGGCCTCCCCGTCGATCCGGGCGAGCGCGTCGAGCCCGCGCTCGTGCCGCTCCCCCAGTGTCCGCGTGCCGTCGGTGTCGCTTCGCGCAGGGGTGAAGTCGAGCTCCGGCCGGTCCGCGAAGGCGGCCTTGGCCACGGCCATGCCGTTGAGCGCCGCCGGGATCCCGGCATAGACCGCCATGTGGAGGACCGTCTCGACGATGCGGGCCGGCTCGACGCCGATATTGAGCGCGCCGTCGATGTGGAAGCGGAGCTGGGGGGCCGCGGTGCCCAGCGCGGTCAGGGCGGCGACGTTGATCAGCTGCCGCTGGGCGAGGGTGAGGCCGGGCCGGGCGTACACATCGCCGTAGCCGAACTCGACGGTCAGCCGGGCGAGGTCGGGGGCTATGTCGCCGAGGCCGTTCAGGATGTCCGAGCCCTCGGGGCCGGCGATCTCGCACAGGAGGGCGAGGCCCCGCGAGAACCGGTCGGTGGACGGGGAGACGGGCGAGGAGACGGGCGAGGAGACGGACAGGGAGGGGGCTGCGACAGCGGTCATGGCGGTCTTCCTTGCGGCTCGCGAAGAGGATCAGGCGTTACGGAACGTTTCGTAACGCCACGAGACTAGGACGACCCACGTCCACTGTCAAAACGAAACGTAACGTCACGTCTGGGTTAGACTCGGGCCATGACCCCCCAGCCGAAACCCGAACGCCGAAGCGAACGCGCCCGCCGCGCCATCCTGGACGCCGTCTTCGAGGTCGCCGGGGCCAAGGGATACGGCAAGACCACCATCGAGGCCATCGCCGCGACCGCGGGCGTCGGCAAGCCGACCATCTACCGCTGGTGGCCGTCCAAGGGCGCGATCGCCCTGGACGCCGTCAACGACCGGATCGGCGACTCCATGGACTTCCCCGACACCGGGGACATCACCGCCGACCTCACCGCCCAGCTCACCGCCGTCGCCGCCATGCTCACCGGCGACACCGGGGCGCTCTACCGCGGCATCATCGCCGAGTCCCAGAGCGACCCCGACCTCGCCGCCGCCCTCCGCGCCACCTTCCTCGAACCCCGGATCCAGCGGTGCGTCCGCCGCCTCGACGCCGCCGTGGCCGCCGGCCAGCTCCGGGCCGACCTACCCACCCGCACGATGGTCGACATCCTCTACGCCTCGGTCTACTACCGGATCCTGCTCGGCGCCGGACCCGAGGAGACCCTGCGCAGCCCCCTCCTCGTCGAGACCGTCCTGGAAGGTCTGCGCCCCGCCTGACGCCCGCAGACCCACGGCGGAGGACGGCCCGTGTCGACGGAGTACCTTGGTCGCTGCCACCATGTGCCGATGTCCTCCTCGCCCCTCCCCGAGCCGTGGCTGCGCGGTGTCGCCGCCGATCCGTCGCCGTCCGTCGAACGGCTCCACGCATTGCTCGACCACAGCGGACTGTCGGCCGCCGCTGCGTGAGGGGCGCGCGGGTCGCCGAGCAGTCGGACGGCCTCGCCCGGGGGGGCAGGCCCTTCGGGGGGCAGGCCCTTGACTAGGGTGAAGCAGCACGTCAATGGCCGTGGACGGCCGGGGAGGGCACAGGACAGTGAAGAACAAGGGCGAGCTGGACGACCTGCGGGCACGGCTAGCAGCGCTGGAAGCGGAAGTCGACCGCCTGCGCGAGGAGTCCGCGGCGACCCGCGCGCCGGCGGCGCCGACCGACCGTGACGGCGCGGAGGCCCGCTCCTCGGCGCCCGAGCGCACCCGGGTGCCGAACGCGGTCCGTCCGAACCAGGCCGAGCAGCCCCAGTCGATGACCCGCCTCGCCGATGCCGTCGGCGTCATGGTCTCCGACCAGGCGGAGCAGACGATGCTCCTGCGAGCGCAGACCCAGGCCCTGGAAACCCAGAGCAGCACGCTCACCAAGCACGGCCGGTTCCTGGAGAGCCTCCTGGAGGGCCAGTCCGCGCTGTTCGAGGAACTGCGCCGGGACGGCAGGTAGGCACCGAGCGACACCGCAGTGGGGGCGGCCTGCACGAACGGCCGCCCCCACTCTCCTGTTCACAGGTCGTCAGACCTTCGGGACCCGTCCGAGGGCTGCTCCGCCGGGGTCCGGGGAGGCGTCCGCTCCGGGCGCAGGGCCAGACCCACGCCGACGGCGGCCGTGACCAGGCCCAGCACGGCGAGGGGGCGGGACCACTCGCCCGCCGTGGTGGGGGCGAAGGCCGACGGCAGGACCAGCAGCGAGGCGGCGAGGGCGGCGGCCGCCGAGGCCGGGCGGATGCTCGGGCGGCGCGGGCCGAACGCGTCGAGCAGCGTCAGGTGGCCGGCGAGCAGGACGGTCACCGCGAGCGCCCGCCACCAGGACGGCTCGCCGAGGGCGGCGAGCAGGACGGATCCGGCGGCTAGGAGTGTGGTGCGGGCGGCGGACAGTCGCGCGTACCAGGTCGCGGGGGGCGGGCCGTCCGGTGCGGGGACGGCGGCCCAGAGGGCGCCGACGGCGACCGGCAGGAGGCACACGGGCCCCCACCGGTCGGTGAGTGTGCCGGTTCCGGTGCCCGCGGCGGCGAGGGCGAGGGCGATACCGATACCGCGCAGGACGGCGCGTTCGAGGCGCGGGGCCCGGTCGGCGCGGTGAGCCGTGCGGGAGTCGTGGGCCGTACGGGAGTCGTGGGCCGGTGGGATCGGAGTCGCGGCCCGCGTCGGGACGGTCATCGGGCGGCTCCCGTGATCCGGCGGCGCAGCAGGGGCCCGAGGGCCAGGTCCAGGGTCTCGCCGGGCGCGTGGCGGACCACCGGGATGCCGCGGCCGCGCAGGGTGGCGCGCATCGCCTCGCGTTCCGCGTGCCACAGGCGCAGCGCGAGGGCGTCGACCTCGTCGCCGGGGCGGGCCGTCGGCTCCCCGGCCGGGATCTCCACCACGACGAGCGGGTTGCCGCGCTCGCGGACCTGGCCGAGGACGTCGAGGATGCGCTGGTCGGCGAGCGGGGTGAAGGCGTAGACGAGGGCGTGGCCGGGCAGCGCCGCGAGCGGCAGGGGCGGGAGGGGGCCGCGGTGGGGGCGGTCCTGACGGACCTCCAGCACGCTCTCCACGATGCGGTAGAGCTGCCGGTCCCCGGTGGATGCGGTGAGCTGGCGCAGGCGTCCGCCGACCGCGACGAGGCCGATCCGGTCGTGCCGGCGCAGGTAGGCGCGGGTCAGACCGGTGGCCGCGCGCAGGGTCTCGTCCAGGCTGCGCAGCCCGGTGGTGGTGTCGATGTAGTCGGCGAGGGTGTCGAGCAGGACGACCGCGTCGGCGGCGCGCTCGGCGGCGAACTGGTTGATCTGGACGGCGTCGCGGCGGGTCGTGGACGGCCAGTGGATCCGCCGCTGCCGTTCGCCGGGCACGTACGGGCGGACGCCGACGACCTCGATGCCGGTGCCCTCGTGCGCGGTGGTGTGCTCGCCGATCCGTTCGGGCAGGCGGACCGGGATCGGGGTGAGCCGGGCGGTCTCGGGGACGGGGAAGACGTCGACGGTGCCGAGGTCGGTGCGGACGGTACGACGGGTCAGGCCCCGGGCGTCGGGCACGTCGAGGTCGACGACGCCCAGGTGGCGGCGGCCCCAGCTGTCGGCGTGGAGGACGAGGTCGACGCCGGTCGGGGTGACGGTCAGGGCGTCCAGGGCCATGCCGGGGCCGAGCGCCACGGTGGGCTCGGGCGGGCCGATCCGGCCGTCGTGGTGCACGGTGACGTGGACGGTGACGGGCTCGCCCTCGAAGCAGCGCTGCGGCCGGACGGTGCGCTCGCCGGACAGCCGGGTGGGGCGGCTGTGTCCGGGGGCCGCCAATACGAGCAGGACGGCCGCGAAGGCCGCCGGGGCGAGCAGCCAGGCGTGGCCGGTGAGCAGGGCGGCGACGGCCGCCACGGTGGCCACCGTGAGCAGGCGCAGGGTCTGCTCACCGGGCCGCCAGTGCGGTGACGGCGGGCTGTCGGGCAGGCCGGCGGCGCTGGCACGGGCGCTGCGGGCGACGGCCAGGGCCCGGACGCGGCGGTCGAGGCGGTCGGCGCCGGCGGCGTTCGGGGCGGGGTCGGCGTCCGGCTCGGCCGGAGCGGGGTTCACGGTGTCACCGCGCCGGGCAGCGTCTGGGGCGCCGGGACGGAGGCGACCAGCCGCGCCATCACGTCGTCCGCCTCGATCTGACGTACCCACAGTTCCGGCTTGAGCGTGATGCGGTGGGCCAGGGCGGGACCGGCGAGCGCCTTGACGTCCTCGGGGGTCAGGTAGTCACGGCCCTCCAACATGGCGTGGGCGCGGGCCAGTTGGATCAGCGCCAGGCCCCCGCGGGGCGAGGCGCCCACCTGGATCTGCTGGTCGTTGCGGGTGGCGTCGACGAGGGCGATGACGTAGTCGACCAGGTCGTCGTCGACCTCGACCCGTTCCACCGCGGCCCGCATGGCGAGCAGTTCCGCCGGGCCGGCCACGGTCTCCAGGACCGGCTCGGGGGCCGCCCGGTCGATCCTGGCGCGCAGCATCGCCGCCTCCGTGGCGGTGGGGAGATAGCCCATGCGCACACGCAGCAGGAAGCGGTCGAGCTGGGCCTCGGGCAAGGCGTAGGTGCCCTCGTACTCGATCGGGTTGGCGGTGGCGATGACCAGGAAGGGGTCCGGCAGGCGGCGGGTGGCGCCGTCGACGGAGACCTGGCCCTCGGCCATCGCCTCCAGCAGGGCGGCCTGAGTCTTGGGCGGGGTCCGGTTGATCTCGTCGGCCAGCAGCAGCTGGGTGAACAACGGGCCGGGCCGGAACACCATCTCGCCGGTGTTGCGCTCGTAGAAGGGCGCGCCGGTGACGTCCGAGGGCAGCAGGTCGGGGGTGAACTGGATCCGGCGGAAGTCCAGGCCGAGGGTGGTCGCGAACGAGCGGGCCAGCAGGGTCTTCCCGAGCCCGGGCAGGTCCTCGATCAGGACGTGTCCGCCGGCGAGGGCGCCGAGCATGACCAGGCGCAGTGCCTCGGGCTTGCCGACCACGGCCCGTTCGATCTCCCCGATCACCGCGTGGGCCCGCTCTCCGGCCTGCTGCGGGGTCAGCGCCGGCGGGGTTGCGGGGACGACTGCCGATACGGCCCCCGGCGCCGTGCCCGGGTCGGCGGGGTGGGCGGGGCCGTGGAGGCTGGTGGAAAGGTCGGGCATGACACTCCTGCGCAAACGATTCGGTCGGTGAGGGGATCGGTACTGGGCTGCGTGCCCGCCCCGGGTCCTGGGGCGCGGTGGGTCACAGGGGGTGGGTCAAAGGAGGTGGGTCACAGGGAGTCGAGCCGGTCGGCGAGCCGACGCAGGACCTCCGCCGGGAAGACCTCGGCGGGGGCGGGCGCCGAGGGGTCGATCCACGGCCACAGTCGGGGCCCGATGAGTTCGGCGGCCCGGTCGCGATCGGCCCACAGGTTCAGGCCGTGGACCTCCGCGAGCCGTACCGCGTACAGCCGTTGGAGCCGGGAGCGCAGCGGCGCGGCGTCGCCCTGGGGGTCGAGGCCCTGACGGACCGTCCAGCGCCAGTCGCCGAGGCCCGGCTCGTACACCGCCATCTGCCGCGGCTGTCGGCGCAGGGAGAAGGTCTCGGCTCCCGCTCCGGCCACGCGGCGGGCGACGAGCAGGCCGGTGACGCCCAGCAGAACCGCGCCGACCCCCGCCCCGGGCCAGCCGCCGACCAGGGCGAACAGGCCCTCGGCGAGGACGGCGGGCACGGCCAGCTCGATCAGGCTGTGGCGCACCGAGCCCGGCTGGGCGAGTTCGCGGTCCGTCCCGTCCGCGGGCCCGTCGTGTCGCGGCGCCGCGCTGCTCATCGGTGGCCTCCCGGCGCCGGTCATAGGTGCTCCCCCGCAGCGTGCGTCCCGGTGGCCGCCGGGGGTGCGGCGGCCGCGGGCGGGGCAGCGTCCGCGAGCCGGGCGGCGATGGCGTCCAGGGCCGTACGGGCCCGGCGCACCTGGCTGTCGTCCATCCGGTGAGTCGAGTACCGGGCCTCGCGGAACAGTTCGGTGAGCTCCCGTGCCGCGGCGGCGTCGATCCGATCGTCGGACAGCGCGCGGCGCAGCAGCTCCGTCGGGCTCTCCCACGCGTGTCGGGGCAGGCCGGAGGCGGCCAGCGAGCCCTCCATCGCCGCGTAGCAGGCGATCACCGCCGCCCGGGCGTCCGCACCCTCCAGGGCCCGGCGGCCGGAGGCGACGGCCTCGGCGAGAGCGGCCTCGGGGCTCGCGTACGCGGGCGCGGCGGGCAGCACCGCGGGCACGTCCCGGCGGCGGGCCCACAGCCGGCGCAGCTGGAGCACGAGGACGGCGCCGAGCACGAGCCCGACCACGGCCACCAGGGCGAGCGATCCGATGAACAGCACCCCGAGCCCCTCGCCGACGGCCGGCGGGCCCGGATCGGAGGTGGCGGACGGGATGGCCTCGGGGCTGAGGCCGGACACCACCCGGTGCGGGTGGGGCGGTCCGGAGCCCGCCCGGCCGTGCAGGACCAGCAGCAGGACCGGGACCGCGGCGGCGGCCAACGGCAGCAGGAGCATGGCCGTCCCCCGCAGGCGCTCGGCCCGGGGTGTCGGCCCGTCGAGGTGGCGGACCTCTTCGCGGAAGCGCACCGCGAACCTGCCGACCAGCGCGGCCCACCCGAGCCCGAGCAGCACCACGAACCCGAGGCCGGCCACCGGCCCGGTCGCCGCCGTCCCCAGGAGCCCGCCATCGGGCCGCAGCGCCGCGGCGGCCGACAGCAGCCCGACGACGACCAGCAGCACCCCCACCGGCCGGCCGCTCCGCCCGCGCGTACGCGACGGCGCTCCACCGCTCATGCGAACCCCCCGGTTCCCCACGCGTCCCCCCGCGTCCCCACGCGCGCGACGGCGCGCGAGGTGCAGCGTCGCACACCAACCGTCACGGTGTCACCTGCCGTCACGGGCGGCCCGGCGGCGGCACGGGCGCGCCTCGCCCGCCCGCTACGGGCGGCAAGGCACCTCTCCGTCCGCGTACACGAGCAGACCGGTCCTGGCCCCCGAGGATCCTCCCCACGTCGAAGCCCACGTTGCGGTCGCACCCTACGCACGAGCGCCGACAGCAGGACCCGGGGAGAACGGGTTCCTACGCGGTGGTGAGCGCGTGCCCCAGCAGCGACATCGCGTCGGGCATCACCCGCCGCCAGAAGCCGTCCGTGTGCTCCCCGTCGGGGAAGTGTTGCTCCCGGGCTCGCGCCTGCCGCGCGACCTCGCGGGCGGCCGGGCAGAACGGGTCCTCCTGGCCGCACCACACGCCGAGGGTGCCGACCTGCAGCCGGTCCAGACGGAGTGTCGGCTCGTGGGCCTGCCAGTCCGCCTCGTCGGCGTACCCGCCGGTGGTGCGGGCGTCCGCCCAGGTGCGGAAGACGGCCGGGCTGAGCAGCGCCACGGCGTCCAGGTTGCGGCCGGCCTGGGTGCGCCCGATGGCGTACTGCAGGGCGCCCGAGCCGCCCATGGAGATCCCCATCGCGGCGCGCGGCGTGGGCAGTTGGCGGGCGTGCAACCAGCCGGGGAGTTCCTCGCGGAGCATCGCCTGCGGGTCGTCGCCGGCGGCGGCCTGCTGGTGCCAGTACGTGGCGTCCCCGCCGTCCACCGCGACGACGGCGAACGGCGGCACGCCGCCCGTGACCGCGGCCGCCAGGAACTGCGGCACGCCGAGCACCACCATGCCGTTCGCGTCGTTCCCGCGCCCGTGCAGCATCACGCAGACCGGCAGGTTCGTGCTCGCCGTGGCACCGGGCGGGAGCATGGTCACCATCGTGACCTCGCGGTTCCGCGCCGCCGAGCGCACCTGCTCGACGTGCACCGCTCCCGGCGCCACGTCCGGCACCGTGCCGTCCGTCCCGGTCAGCCCCAGCACCTTCTTCAGCCCGACCCCACCGGGCAACCAGCCCGCGAGCATCCCGCCCCCGGCCGCAGCCCCGAGCAGGGCACCGCCACCCACGACACCGGCCCCGAGCCGCAGCAGCCGGCGCCGTGACACCGCGCGGTCGGCGGGGTCCGCCGGAGGCTGCTCGGGCTGCTCGGTGGCACTGTCGATGTCCGCGGTCATGTCTGTCGGCCTTTCGCCATTCGGTTTCGTGGGGGCGGGCGGGCGCGTGTGGGCGCGGGCACTGCTCCGGGGCTCGGTCACTGTGCGCCACGGGCGGGCGCGTCAGTTCACAGGAGCGGCAGTGGGCCGGTCGAGCGGACCCGCGTGGCAGCCTGGCCGAGAGCAGGCGGACGGTCAGATATCGGCACGTTTCCCCCAGTCGGCCGGCTCCAGCAAACGATCACCGTGGTGGACGAGGAATCGGACCATCTGGTTCCGCCCGCGATTCACCGTGGGCGGATGGTCGGCGTGGCGGTGGGGTCCGGGGCGCCGAACCAGCGGGTGAGGGAGGGTTGCAGGGTGTCCGGGGTGCCGGCCCAACAGATGTAGCCGTCCGGGCGGACGAGCATCGGCCCGGTCGGGGCGCCCCCGCCGGTGCGGTCGACGCGGTCCGACCAGGGGGCCACGGCCCCGGCGAGGGTGTCCTGCGGGTCGATCAGGACTCCGCGTCCGGACCGCAGGAGTTCGTGCAGGCGGGCCGGGCCGAGGTCGAGGTCCGGTGCGGGGAGGCCGAGGAGCGGATGGGGTCCGGTGTCCGGCATCGGGTAGCGGGTGGCCATCCCGGACATCAGGTCGCCGAGATAGCGCTGGACGTCCGGCAGTTGGGCCATGGTCGTGAAGAGCTCCCGGGCGGCCGCCACGTCCGGGTCGCAGGTGCCCGCCCAGTCCATCAGCAGGCTCTGCGCCTGAACGTTGCGCAGCACCGCGGCACCGGCCGGGTGGCGTTCCGTGTGATAGCTGTCGAGCAGGTCCTCCGGTGCCCAGCCCCGAACGGCGGCGCCGAGCTTCCAGCCGAGGTTGAAGGCGTCCTGCATCCCGGTGTTCATGCCCTGGGCGCCGAGCGGGAGGTGGACGTGGGCGGCGTCGCCGGCCAGGAACACCCGCCCGTGCCGGTACCGTGCGGCCTGCCGGGCCGCGTTGGTGATGCGGCGGGCGTAGCGGAGTTCGAGCAGGTGCACCCGTTCGCCGAACACGGCGTGCAGGCCGTCGCGGATCTCGTCCTCGGTGACCGGGACGTCCCTCGGCAGCGACCGGCCCGGCCCGCCCATGGCGAGCCTGCGCAGCGGCCTGCCCCGGCCGTCGGTGCCGAGCGGGAACACTCCCACCCAGTGGCCGTCCGCGGTGCGGGTGTGCGTCGCCAGGTCATCGGCGCCGCCCAGCCGCACGTCGGCGGCGACCGTGGTCACCGTGCCTGCCCGGCCCGGGAATTCGGCCTTCAGCAGCGACCGCACCGTGCTGTGGCCGCCGTCGGCGGCGACGAGGTAGCGGGAGCGGACGGTACGACCGTTGTCGAAGGTCGCGGTGACCCCGTCCTCGTCCTGGGCGAGGGCGACCAGTTCGTGGTCGCGCCGGACACGGAGGCCGTGCGCGGCGAGGTGGTATTCGAGGAAGCCCTCCAGCGCGACCTGCGGTACGGAGCGCGGGGGGAGGCGGTGGGGGGCGAAGTCGGGCGACAGCGGTATGCCGGCGAAGTGGCCGGCCCCGACCGGGTGGTCGCCGGCGGCCAGCAGCGGTTCCAGCAGGCCGCGCTGGTCGAGCACCTCCAGCGTGCGGGACTGCACGCCGCCGGCCCTGGACAGTGCGCTGCCCCGGGGCAGTTTGTCGGCCAGTACGGTCGCCACTCCCGCCAGCAGCAGTTCGTTGGCCGTCGTCATCCCGGTCGGGCCCGCGCCGACGACGAGTACGTCGGTGTTCATGGTTTCTCCCTGGTTGCGTCGATCGGTCGTTCCGGTGAGTTGCGCCGGGAACGGGATCAACGCTCTTCCTGCCGGGGGTTGTTGGGCCAGTGACCGGCTCGATGGTGCCGGTATCCGACACCGACTACGCTCGGCGCGGTGGAATCCGACTACTCCCAACACCCCGGCTCCTCCGGCTACGACGAGCTGGACCGTCGGCTCGTCCACGCCCTACAGGTCGACGGCAGGGCCCCCTTCAGCGCGATAGCCGGGGTCCTCGGGGTGTCGGACCGCACCGTCGCCCGCCGGTACACCAGGTTGCGCTCGACCGGCGCGGTGCGAGTGCTCGGCGGGGTCGACCCGACCGCGCTGGGCGCGGTGCTGTGGCTCCTACGGGTTCGCTGCGCGCCCTCCGCGTCGGTCGCGGTCGCCGAGGCGCTGGCCCGACGCCCCGACACCTCCTGGGTGAGCCTCACCTCCGGTGGCACCGAGATCACCTGCACGGTCCGCACCGAGAACGAGGCCGACAGCGAGGCGTTGCTGCTCGCCCGTCTCCCCCGCACCCCGCGCGTGGAAGGGGTGAGCGCGCACTCCGTGCTGCACGCCTTCTACGGCGGCCCGGACAGCCTCATCGCCAAGCTCGGCCCGCTGGACGCGGAGGCGGTCGCAGCACTGCGCCCACCCCCGCTGCCGCACCGGCTGGGACCGGTGCGGCTCGACGACGGCGACCGCAGACTGCTCGCCGCGCTCGCCACCGACGGCCGCACCGGGTTCGAGCAGTTGGCCGCGGTGACCGGCTGGTCGCCGACGACCGTCCGGCGCCGGATGACGGAGTTGCGCGAACACGGGGTGCTCTACCTGGACGTCGACTGCGACCGGCGCCTGCTCGGCATCGGCGCCCGGACCCTGCTGTGGCTCTCGGTCGCTCCCCCGCACCTGGAGGAGGTCGGCGAGACGCTCGCCGGGCACCCCGAAGTCGCCTTCGCCGCCGCCACGACCGGGCCGACGAACCTGTACGCGACCGTGGTCTGCACGGACCAGCGGGCGCTGTACCGGTACCTGACCACGCGGGTCGCCGCGCTGCCGGCCGTCACGCACGTCGAGACGGCGCCGGTGATCAGGACCGTCAAGCAGGCTGCAAACCGGGTGTAACCGGGCCGGGTGGGCCGGCTGAATATCGTCAAGTCCACACGAATCGGAAAACCTCACGAACCCGCAGGTGGGAGCGGGGTACGGCGGGCGCAAACCCTGGTGCGCCGACCTCCGACGGGCCGCTACGATCTCCATCCATCGCACACCTGTTCACCATGCAACGACCGCGCGCCGGCCGGCAGCCTGCTCGCGCCGATCAAGCTGGAGGCGTACTTCGAGCAGTTCGGCCAGGACCGGGAGAAGCTCACCGCCTGGCGGCGGCCGGAGGTCGGCGCCGCCCTGGACGCCGCGCTCGCCGACGTCGCGGCCGCCGACCCGGACCACCCCCGCATCCGGTACGCCCGTGGGTGGCTCGCCTACGCCCTGACCCGGACCGGCCGGCCGACCGAGGCGCTGGAGCAGTACCGCGCGCTGGGCCGGTTCATCCCGCAGCCGTTCACCAACTTCAACGATCCCCGGCAGTCCTTCATCGACCTGCGGATCGACGCCGTCCAGGGCGCGGTCGCGGCGGCCCGGCGTACGGCCTGACCACGGGGGGAGGAGACCTGATGACCGTGAAGCTCGCTGCCGTGTTGTTCGACGTCGACGGTGTCCTGCTCGACTCCGCCGCCACCCACCACCGGATCTGGACCGCCTGGGCGAACCTCCGCCGCCTGGATGCCGACGAGGTCTGGCGGCGGACGTTCGGCCGTCGCCCGGAGGACACCGTGCGGGAGGTCGCCCCGCACCTGGATCCCGTCGCGGAGCGGCACGTCCTCGACGAGCTGATGCGCGGGGAGGGTGACGCCTTCCCTGCCGTCGAGGGCGCCGGCGACCTCCTCGGCGCACTCCGGCCGGGCTCCTGGGCGATCGTCACATCGGGCAGCCGTCGGCCGGTGCACCAGCGGTTCGGCCGCGCCGACCTCCCACTGCCCGAGGTCCAGGTCTACGGCGAGGACGTGCAGAACGCCAAACCCCACCCGGAGCCCTACCTGCTGGCTGCGGCCCGCCTCGGGGCAGAGCCCGCACGGTGCGTCGTGGTCGAGGACGCCCCGGCCGGCGTCGCGGCGGGCAAGGCGGCGGGCTGCACGGTCATCGGGATCACCACGACACACGCGGCCGACCGGTTGGCCGGCGCGGACGCGTGGGTGTCCTCGCTGGCAGAGCTGAGGCAGTACCTCCTGCCGCCGGCCCGCACCCGCCCGGGGGGTTCGGGCAGCGGGGTGACGGCGCCCTCGGCGGCCCGCGCGGTCGGGAGCGGCAACTCCCGCATCAGGCGACACTGCTCACCTGAAGGACGTTCAGAACCACGTGAGCGTCGTCTTCCCGACGGCGGCGCCGGACTCCTGCAGCCGGTGCGCCTCGCGGAGGTTGGCGGCGTCGACGGGCCCGAGGTCCCGGGTGGCGGTGGTGCGGAGGATGCCGGCGTCCACCAAGCGCGCCACCTGGGTGAGGATGTGGTGCTGCATGGCCCGGTCGACGGTCGCGAACCGTGAGCGCGTGTACATCGACTCCCAGTGGAACGCGATGCTCTTCGCCTTGAGCAGGCCCATCGGCAGGGAGTCGATGTCGTCGATGGCGACGATCCGGCCGAACGGCTTGAGCACCTCCGCGTAGACGGAGAGGTTGCCCTCCGTCCCGGTCGTGCTGAAGACGTGGTCGACGCCGCCGGGCGCGACCTCGGCGAGTTGCGGGGCGAGCGGCTTCATGTGGTCGACGACATGGTCGACGCCCATGCGACGGGCGAACGCGGCCGTCTCCGGGCGGGAGGCGGTGCCGATCACGGTGAGGCTGGTGAGGGCACGCGCCAGCTGGGCCACCATCGAGCCGACGCCGCCCGCGGCCGCTGTCACCAGCAGCGTGCCGGTCTGCTCCAGGGCGCCGGTGCGCAGCCCGAGCCGCTCGAACAAGCCCTCCCAGGCGGTGAGCGAGGTCAGCGGCAGCGCTGCCGCCTCGGCGAACGAAAGGGAGACGGGCTTGCGCCCGACCAGGCTCTCGTCGACGGTGTGGTAGCGGGAGTTGGCGCCGGGGCGGTCGATGGCGCCGGCGTAGTAGACCTCGTCGCCGGCCCGGAACAGCCGCACGTCGCTGCCGACGGCGACGACCGTGCCTGCCGCGTCCCAGCCCAGCACCTTGGGTTCGCCGGCCGGGTCGGTGTTGTGCCGGACCTTGCAGTCGATCGGGTTGACGGCCACGGCCTCGACCCGGACCAGCAGGTCGCGCGGGCCGGGCTCGGGGATCGGGAGCTCGACGTCGACCAGGCTCTCGGGGTCGTCGATCGGCAGGCTCTTGCGGTAGGCGACGGCGGGCATCGTGGTCCTGCGGATCTCACGGGTCATGGCGACCACCCTAATCCACTAACCGTTCTGACAAATCGTAAGGGTTACAAAAGGAGCCAGAAGCCCGTCCCCCGCCAAGAGCAGGCCCCCCGCAAGAATGCGCGGCGTTCACCGCCGCTACGGCTGTTCACATCCATCTCCTTCGAGTGCCGCCACGAGTTGGGGCAGGCCGCCACCGGCCGCGGCGAGGGCCAGGTGGTCGTGGAAGTCGCGACTGTGGACGATCAGGCCGTCGCGGACTCTCAGCACCTGGATGTTGGCGGCCTCGAAGGTCCGTCCAGTGGTCCGGTGGCGCACCCGGTAGTCGAACTCGGAGACGACGACCTCCGGATCGTCGGTCGCGCGGATCACCACGTTCGTCGCGGCGAGCTCCAGGGGCGAATGCGCGGCGACCTCGGCGAACCGCTTCGCGAGCGCGGCCCGCCCCTCGATGCGGCGCGGCCCGACCGGCTGGAAGGCGACCTCCACCACGGCACCCTCGGAGTAGAGCTCGGCCAGCTCCGAGAACCTCCCTGCGGTGATGCCCTCCAGCAACTTGAGGAAGACGTCACGCGGCGACGGCGTTCCGGCCATGATCAACCCCTATCGACTTGCGACTAGAATCGGACTGGAGAGTCCGATTCAACGATACGGACTGGGCACTCCGGTTGTCCAGGGGTGGATCCGCCGTGAGCGGGAGAGGAGACGAGCCGAATGAGCGGCGCTCAGGAGAAGCCGTTGCGGGCGGACGCGGCCCGCAACCGGGCCAGGCTGCTGGACATCGCCACACAGGTGTTCACCACCCGCGGCGCGGGGGTGCCGACCGAGGAGATCGCCCGCGCCGCCGGGGTCGGGGTCGGCACGCTGTTCCGGCACTTCCCCACCAAGGAAGCGCTGCTGGAGGCCGTGGTGGTGCGCAGGCTGGAGACGATCACGGCCCGCACGGCGGAGCTGATCGCCCGGGCCGAGCCCGCCGAGGCCTTCTTCGCGTGCTTCCGCCTGGTGGTCGAGCAGTCCGCGGGCAAGGGCGAGTTCACGCGGACGCTCGCCGCAGCCGGGGTGGACGTGCACGCCTCGTTGCAGGAGTCGAGCGCGGCGATGCGGGCACAGTTGGCCGACCTGCTGGCCGAAGCCCAGCGGGCCGGAGCCGTCCGCCCGGACCTGGGCCTGCCCGAGCTGATCGCCCTGCTGGTCGGCACGGGCGCCACGATGGAGCAGCTCGGGGACGAACCGGCGGCGCGGGAGCGGATCTTCGAGGTGGTCTTCGACGGGCTGCGGCCGCGCTGAGCCCGTCGGGCCGGTCCCACGGCGGGTCACGGGCGCCCGGCCTTCCGGATGGGTGCCATGGAAGGCGGGAGACGGCTTTCGGCGTGAGGGCATGGAGTCGGCGGCCTCCGCCGAATCCGTGACCGGATTGCGGTTCCCGGTTCCCGGTTACAGCATGACGAGCAGCTTGGTACCCGGCACCAGCTTCCGGTTGACGGAGGTCGACTGGACGAACAGGGTGTACGACGGGTTCTCGCCCGGCTTCACCGTGGCCTCCGCATTCGGCAGGCCGAGGAGCTGACGGGCCGCCGGGCCCGAGAACACCCTGCCGGTCATCCGGCCGGTGGCCGGGTCCTTCTCCGCCACGGCGAGTTGCTTGTTGCCCTGGATCTTCTCGCGCTTGGACAGCTCGTAGAAGGCGCAGCCGGTCTTGTAGGTGTGGCCGGCGCTGGTGACGAATTCGCGGATCGAGGTCTGCTGGTCGACCGGGATCAGGATGTACTTGCCGGTGTCCAGGGCGTCGAGGTTGGCCTTCACCTCGGCGGTGTTCAGGTCCTGGCCCATGGCGAAGAGGTTCTTGGTGCCGCGCACGCCCTGCTCGCGGCCCCGCAGGAAGCTCGTGGCGGCCGACTTGACGGTGCCGATGGCCTCCTCGACGCCCTGGCTGGAGTCCGCGTCCCAGATCGCGATGTTGCCCGCCGGGAAGCCGTACTCCTGGGCGGTGCGCTTGGCCAGGGAGTTCGGGACCAGGATCGCCGAGGTCCAGTGGTCGGGAAGGTCGTCCATGGCGCCCTGGATGCGGCTGATCCAACTGCGCAGGACGGCGGTGCCCTTGCCGGCGTTCATGCGGGTGTGCATCTGGCCGCTCTCCGAGCAGCCGGAGGCGTTCTCCTCGCCGTCGGTGACGACGACCTGGAGGAAGGAGTGCTCCCCGTACCCTTCCCAGATGTTCTTCAGGTCGTCGACGGACTTCACGGCCGCCTCGATCAGCGCCGTCGCACCGTTGTCGACCTTGTAGAGGCCCCGTAGGGACGGCAGGTGCTTGACGTCCATGTCCCAGACCAGGTTCTGCACCTCGTGGTCGAAGGCGTACAGGCTGATGCGGGTCTCGTGGCCGAGCCGGTCGGACTCCTCCTGCAGACCCTTCACGAACTCGTCGACCACACGGACGAGTTGCGCCGCGTGCTGACGCATCGAGCCGGACTTGTCGACCACGAGCGAAACGTGGTTGACCTTGTGCTTGATCCTGTTCGCAGACATACCTCTACCCCTTTTCCAACGCCCTTTCGACGCCTTTCCGGCGTTCCCTCCAGCGTTGTTTCCACACTACGAGGAGACACTGACAATCGGCCCTGACCTGGGGTTCCACGAAGGCCGACCGCCTGCGCTCCAAGAACGTGCGGGTATTGACGGGCGATTAGCAGTCGGCGTCGGACGAAGGCCCACTTCGAGCCGCCGCGTCCCGAATGGTGGCGGCCAGCGCGTCGGGGGCGGTGAGGTGGGCGGAGTGCCCCTGGCCGGTAAGGGTGACGACCCGCGCCTGCGGCAGGACACCGGCCAGGTCGGCCAGGCGTTCGCGCAGGTGGTCGGGGCTGAGGTCGCCCTCGATCAGGGTCGTCGGGGTTCCGAGTGCCGCGAACCGGTCGATACCGGTGCCGAGGGCGTCGAGTGCCTCGTCCTCCGCGATCTGCGCCGCCGCGTACGTGCACAGTGTCTCCCGCAGGTGCCCGTCGGCGAACATGGCATCGACCAGGTACGCGGGCACACGCACGATCTCCCCCATGTGGATCCGCGTCGCCTCGACCGGGTCGCCGGCCTCGAGCGCTGCGCGGGCCCGCGCTCCCGCCGGTCCTGCGACCAACCGACTGGTCGGGATGGGTGGTTCGTAGAGGACGAGTCCGGCGAACGCCGACGGCCTCAGGAGGGCGGCCTCCAGCGCGGCCACGGCGCCCGAGGAGTGCCCCACCAGGAGCACCGGCGGCGTCAGGAGGTCCGCGACGGCGAGGACGTCGGCAGCCTCGACGGCCATCGAGTGCGGCAGGGCGATGTCCGCGCCGGGGCCGTAGATCCGCCGCCGGACCCTGACGACGCGGAAGTCGTCGACGAGGCAGCGGACGACGCCGTCCCAGGACGTCGCGTCCCCACCCCCCGGATGAACCACCAGCAGGACCGGCCCGGACCCGTCGTCCAGGGCGGTGACGGGACGGCCGTCGTCGGAGAACGCGCGAAGCTCGGTCATGCCCACCAGCCTGCACCCGCCCACCTTCATGTCACCGGCAGACCACTGATATCCCGACGACGAACGAGCACGGCACGCACGGGCACGGCACGCACGGCCTGGGGCCGACCGTCAACGCACCCGTTGACGGCCTGTCGACGTGTTGTACACCTCGGTCCGGTGGCATGACCTCGGCGCCGAGGAGATCCACGTCAACATCGGCCACACCCGCGGCACCAAGGGTGACACCGGCTGTATCCGGCCGACGCTCGCAGGCGTCCACCTCGCCCTGAGGGCGGTCGCGGTGCGGCGGAGCCCACCCGTGCGACGTGTGGTCGGGGCTACTTGCCCGCGCTGGTCATGGAGGTGACGGCCTCGGCGACGGTGGAGCGGTAGATGCCCATCTGCGGGTCGAGGACGTGCACGCCGTTGGGAAGGGGGAAGTTGCGGGTGTTGGCGAGGGGCATGTTGGTGCCCTCGTCGTCGACCAGGACGTTGAGTTCGTTGATGCCCGGGGTGGTACCGGTGGTGGCGCCGCTCGGGTCGAGGTCGATCACCACGTAGGCACTGTGACCCGACGCCACAGGGAAGCGCAGCGTGCCGGCGGCGAGGATCGGCTTGATGTTGTTGCTCTGGTCGCGGGCTTCGGAGTTGCCCAGGTCGACGCCCGGGGTGGAGCTCAGACTGCAAACGCCCGTACCGGTGTTGCGGACCTCGATCACCCACTGGCTCGCGGCCCCGGAGCGTGCCGTGGCCTGGACCGTGAGGTTCTGGATGTCACACGGCCGGGCGTCCGTGCCGGCACCCCCGTCGCCGCTGCCACCGGGCTGGGTGCCGCCCGACGGGCTCGCACCGGGCGGTGTCTTCGCCGGGCGCGTGGCGGTGTGCGAGGCACCACCTGCGGTGGGCTTGCTCCCCGTGGGCGCACCGGAGGCCGGGCCGGACGCCGCCGTGGACGGCTTGGCGGCCGCCGAGGTGGCGACGGGAGCCGGAGAGCCACCGGCCGTGTCAGCGTTGTCGGGCCCGCACGCGGTCAACGCCAGCCCCGCCCCGACGACCAGGACGGCGGAAGCGAACAGCGGACGACGGTTGCGGACGAACATGATGGACTCCTGGATGACGGTGCGCACTGATGTGCTCGAACAGATCAAAGGACGGCAGAAGGAAGGCAGTTGGTGGCATCTCCGGCGTCACAATCGCCAGGACATGACAGGGACGGGACTGTGACATTCGATCGGGTACGGCGCGGTTGACAGCCGGTCGGCACTGGCGGGACGCGCCCGGATCCACTCCGGAACCCCTACCGGGGTATCACCCCCATCCGAAGGTCGCCCGGTCCGAGGGACGCCCCCAGGACGGGGCGGAGCTGCTGACGGCCGGGCACGGGGGTGTGGGGCGTCAGCGTCGGGTGAGGCCGGCGTCCCGTGCGAAGTCCGGGTCGTCGGGACGGCCCAGGACGAGGATCCGGAAGGCCGTGCCGGCGTAGACGGCCAGGAGCCGGGCGATCCTGCGGGGTGTGGTGCGCATCGTGGGGTGCCTTTCTGTCGTCCGGGCCGGGGCGCTGGCGGTGGCTCTTCAGCTCGGGTCGGTGCGGGTGTCACCAGGAGACGGCGTCGTCCATCGACTGCTGCCAGTAGGTGACCTTGAGGGAGTCGTCCACGTAGGCGCCCTTGGCGGGCAGCGGCGGGTTGGCGGCGGCGCCGACGCTCTCGTTGCCGGAGGGGCCGTGGAAGTAGACGGCCAGGGACATCGCGGTGTAGCCGTGCGAGCCGTTGCTGCCGTCGGTGGAGGACAGGTTGACGGAGGCGTAACCGGACTCGCCGGGCTGGAGCGTGACGACGGCCCGCGGCTTCGAATCCGTGATGACGGGGGGCACGGACTGGGCCTCGCCGAACCGGACGGCCGGATAGCCGTAGAGGTAGCAGGTGCCCGAACCGGTGTTGGTGACCGTGAGCAGCATGTGGTTCACGGGGCGGTTCAGCGGGGCGGCGGTGGTCTTGGTGTTGGAGCCCTCGCAGGTGGTCGGCTTGGCGGCCGAGGGAGCTGCTGGGGCCTTCGGCGCGGGCGTGCCGGTGACGGACTTGGGGCCGGTGGACTGGGGCGCGGTGGCAGGGGCCTTGCCGGTGGAGGCGGTGGCACTGCCGCCGGTGGTGGCGGTGGTGTTGGCGGACGTCGGGGCCGGCGCGGTGGGCACGGTGGCCCTGAGCGACGGGCCGGTCGCCGTCTTGATGTCCCCGCTGTCGCTGCACGCGGTGATCGAGAAGGCGGCGAGCGCGACGCTCGCGGCAGCGGTGATCAGACGGGTGCGGGAGGTGCGGACGAACATGTGGTCGTGCCCCTTTCGGCATTCGCTCGGACGGTGGGTCGATCGGATGACCGAAGCTTGCGGAGCGATCCGTCCCAGCCGCCAGGCCTGGCGGCACGACGGGTAGGGTGGAACGGCGAATGAGGCTCTGACCAGCGGGAGTGGAACGGGCCTGGAACGCTGGAACGGGACGCCGGGGGAACGGAGGGGACGGGTGTCGGAGGGCACGGGGGCCGCGGAGGCGAAGGAGTTCGCGCGGCTGCTGCGCGAGCTCAAGGCCCGCTCGGGGCTGAGCTACGGAACGCTGGCCAAGCGACTGCACACGAGCACGTCGACGCTGCACCGCTACTGCAACGGCACGGCGCTGCCGCATGAGTACATGTCGGCGGAGCGCTTCGCACGGGTGTGCCGGGCGACCCCGGAAGAGCTCGTGGAACTGCACCGGAGCTGGATCCTGGCGGACGCGGCCCGGGGACGCCGGCCAGACCGGACCCCGGAGACGGCGCTGGCCCAGGCCCCGGCTCCGGCTCCGGCTCCGGCTCCGGCTCCAGTCGCTCAGCCGCGGACCGAATCGACGGCCCCGGCGATGGAACCCCCCACGGGGAGGACGGGCGGGGAGCCGGTCGTCGGGGTGGTGGCGGAGCCCGCTCCGCCACGGCGCCGCCGTAGCGCGCTGATCGCCTCCGCCGCGGCCGTCGCCCTGCTGACCGCCTTAGTGGTGGTCATGCGTCCCGCCGTCTCGGGCGGCGGAAACGATTCGGGCGGCCAGCCGGTCGCCGGTTCCACGACGACGGACCCGAGGGCCGTACCGGAGCCGTCCGTCCCCGGCCCCACTGCCCCCACTGCCCCCACCGCCCACACTGCGCCCCCGACCGGCACCGCTGCGGCAAGCACCGA
This sequence comes from Kitasatospora sp. NPDC004669, assembly GCF_040609455.1. Taxonomy (NCBI): domain Bacteria; kingdom Bacillati; phylum Actinomycetota; class Actinomycetes; order Kitasatosporales; family Streptomycetaceae; genus Kitasatospora; species Kitasatospora sp. NPDC004669. The sequence continues at coordinate 28,398 of NZ_JBEXKB010000035.1, read as the reverse complement.
CGCGGCAAGCACCGACGCGACGGCGACCTCGAGCCCGACCGCCACCCCCACCCCCACCTCCACCCCGCCCGGCGACGCGCCCGCGCCGCTCACCGTCGGCACCCGCCCGTACGTCTACGCCGACCCGTGCAGCCAGCACTTCCTCGTCAACAGCGCGCCCGCCCAGGTCGGGCCGCCCGCCACCGAGCGCGACGCCCCACGCTGGGCCGCCGCCTACGGCGCGGTCTCCTCCGGTGAGCAGGAGGTCGCCCTCACCGTCCAGGGCACCGGAGCGGACACGGTCGTCCTGGAGGCGCTGCACGTACGGATCACGGCCAAGGGCGCGCCGCTCGCCTGGAACGACTACTCGATGGGCGTCGGCTGCGGCGGCGGGGTCGGCACCAAGTCCTTCGACATCGATCTCGACAGGGGCAGTCCCGTGATCACCGTCCAGGGCGGCCAGCGCGACTTCCCGTACAAGGTCAGCAAGTCCGATCCCGAGGTCTTCTACGTCACCGCGCACACCAAGGCGCACGACGTCCGATGGGACCTCACGCTGGACTGGTCCAGCGGCAACCGCCGCGGCACCATCCGCATCGACAACGCGGGCACCCCCTTCCGCACCAGCGCCGATGTCAACCGCCCCGGCTACGACTACCCGCTGGGCGGCAGCGAGTGGATCAAGCGGACGGACGGCTAGGGGTGGCCACGTCACGCGGCACCGCTGTCGGGCACCGGCGACCCCCTCGCGCCGCTCCCCGACCGCTGCCCTCGGGCGCTGCGGGACCTACGCTCGCATGAACCCGTGGCTCCGCTCCACTTTCGCCACGTGCAGCGTGTAACTCTGGTACCACTCGGCTTGCCCGCGCTTCTGGGCCGCGCGGTGCTCGGCGTTGCACCGCCACTCCGTGAGGGCCTCGGCGTCGCGGAAGTACCCGACGGTGATGGCCAGCCCTCCGGGAGTCTGCGCGTAGTCCATCCCCAGGTACCCGGGGATGTCCTTCACCAGGTCTTCCATGCGTGCGTTGGTCTCGCTGTACCCACTCTGGTCCTGGGTTCGCACCGCCGTGAAGACAGCCATGTAGTAGGGGGGTTCATAGGCTTCGACGGGCGTGACAGGCGCTTCCGGGTGATCGCTCATGGCGCCACCGTAAGGCGGGACGCGCCCAGCGAGCCAGCTTCCTCCCTGAACGGAATGCGTGAGGGATCGGAGAACGCGCCGGAGCCGGGACAATGGACCGATGACCAGTCAGCTCCCCCGCGGCCTCCAGCACCTCATCCCCACCTCGCGCGCCACCACCGCCGGCGAGCGCGCCGCCTCCCAGCTGCTCCACCTGCGCACCGCCACGGTGCCGGTCCCGGTGCTGGCCGCGGCCGCCGAGCTGATCGCCGGCCAACTGGACGACCCCGACCCGGCCACCCGCGACGCCGCCGGCGCCGTCCACGCCCACCTGCTCGCCGCCATCGAGACCGCCGCGCCCGACCGGTAGCAATTCGGTGGCGGCCCGATTCCGGTGTTGGCCATTGTGGGCGTGTGGCTGATCGTGCGAACTTCGTCGTGGTCCGCGAGAGCGGCGAGTACGAGCTGTACCTGTCCCGGTTCGGTGCCGTGGGGATCGACCTGGACCTGCTGGCAGGGCCGGCGGCGGTGCTCTCGATGGTCCGGGGCCTGCGGGTGGACGACTGGTGGCTGGACGACGTGCTGTGCCAGGGGGCGGCACTCATCGACCTCGGCCGGAAGGCGCTGCTGATGTTCGCCCGGGAGGGGCCGAGCGTCGTGATGCGGCAGCGGGGTCCGCGGCGCGGGCGTTGTACTCGGCGAGCGTTTCCCGGGTGAAGCCGAAGAAGTACGTGGCCAGGAAGCCCACGACATAGCCGGTCACCAGTCCCCCGCCGTAGACGGCGGCGCTTGCGGCCATCCCGTGCGGGCCGGCCAGCAGGGGGAACAGGGCCCAGCCGGAGGGGCCGATGGCGGTCGAGCCGACCGCGCCGCCGAGTTGGCCGGCGGCACCGACGAAGGCGCCTCCGGCGGCCCCGCCCACGCAGGCGGTGATGAACGGGCGCCCCAGCGGCAGGGTGACCCCGTAGACCAGGGGCTCGCCGACGCCGAGCAGGCCGGCCGGGAGCGCGGACCTGATGACGGCCCGGATGGAGGCGTTGTGGCGCAGCCTCAGGTAGACGGCCGCGGCGCAGCCGACCTGACCGGCGCCGGCCATGGCGAGGATCGGCAGCAGGACGGTGGAGCCCTGCTGCTGGATCAGGGTGGTGTGGATCGGGATCAGGGCCTGGTGCAGGCCGAGCATGACCAGCGGCAGGAAGAGGCCACCGAGCACGAGCCCGGCGAGCAGGCCGCCGTGGGCGAGCAGCCAGGTGGCGGCGTGGCCGATGGCGGTGGAGATCTCCCCGGCGACGAACATCAGGCCGAACAGGGCGGCCAGGCCGCCGAACAGGACGGTGATCGTGGGGGTGACCAGGACGTCCAGGGCGCCGGGCAGGATCCGCCGGGTCCACCGTTCCAGCTGGACGGCCAGCAGCGCGGCGCCGAGCGCCCCGACCACTCCGCCCTGCCCGGGGGTGAGGTGGTGGCCGAACGCCTCGACCTTGGCGACGCCCGCGTAGACGATCACACTGGCCACGGCCCCGCCGAGCACGGGCGTACCGCCGAACTCCTTCGCGGTGTTGTAGCCGACGAAGACGGCGAGCAGGGACATGAAGCCCGCGGAGACCGGCCCCAGGGCGGTGACCAGTGACGGTGCCCAGCCGAGGTTCGCGAGCGCCCCGGCGAGGGCGGCGACGATCCCGCACCCGATCAGGGCGGGGATCAGCGGGACGAAGATGTTCGCGATCCGGCGCAGCGCCCGTTTCGCCGGGGTCGCGTTGCGCACGCGGGCCTCCGCCCGGATCCGCTCGCCGCGCCCGGCGAGGGCCTCGGCGGTGGGGGCGCTCCCCGTTTCGGTCCCGCCGTCGGAGTCCAGGAGCCGACGCAGCTGCGCGGTGACTCCGGCGACGGCGCCCGGGCCGAGGACGATCTGGAAGGTGTCGTCCTCGACCGTGCCCAGGACGGCCGGCAGCGCGCTGAGCGCCTGGTGGTCGATCAGGGAGCGGTCGGCCAGGCCCAGCCGCAGCCGGGTCATGCAGTGGGCGACCGAGCGGATGTTGGCGGCGCCGCCGACCAGCGGAAGGATCGCCTCGGCCACGGCGCGGTTCTTCTCGTCCGACATGACGAAGGACGTACCCGGATGGTCTCGTCGCTCAACCGGCGGCGGGCGCGGATCGCTCCGGGAGCGGGTCGTCCTCGGACAGCAGGGTGGTGCGCACCCGGTGCACGTAGCGGTCCACCAGGTGGCGCAGCACGCTGACCGTGGCGGCGACGTCGGGCTCCGGGACGCCGTCCAGGGCACTGGCGAGTCCGGCGATGTTGGCCTGTTTCAGGCGGTCGAGCGTCTGCCGCCCGTCGTCCGTGATCGCCACCTGGCGGGCCCGGCGGTCCAGCGTGTCCTGGGTGCGTTCCACCAGTCGCTGGCCCTGCAGGCGGTCGATCTGCCGGGTGACGTGGGAGGGCTTGACCATCAGCCGGTCGGCCAGGTCGCTCACCCGGCTGGCCCCCTCGGCCTCGGCGAGCGCGCGCAGCAGGTAGACGTCCGAGCGGGCGGCCGTGATGCCCGCCCGGGCGGTACGGCGTTCGTGCTCCTGCGAACGCGTCAGCAGGTAGGCCAGCGAGGCCAGTACGGCCTCCAGGTCGGAGGCGGTGGTCCGATCGTCTTCGGCGTCCGGCATGGGGGAACTGTAGCGATCCGGTGCGGCCCGCGGCGGTGGCGGGCAGCGGTGACCGGATTTCGGACAGATTGGACCGTCCCCCGATGCGCCCTTTCATCGCCACGGAACGCGAGTTAGCGTGACGTTCAGTTAGTTGCTTTTGGCACGTAAATGGCCCGGGCCCTGCCCCACCACACCCGCGGGCCCACCCGACCGGCACCGCCGGCCCCCACCCAGCTCCGAGAAGGGGAGTCCCCTGATGGCCACTGGCGCGAAGACCCCACGCTTCACCCACCCCGCCGCCCGCGGCGCCTGCCCGTTCGCCCCGCCGCCCGCCTACCGGCAGGCCCGGCAGGAGGAACCGGTCAGCCGCGTCTCCCTCTGGGACGGCTCGACCAGCTGGCTGGTCACCCGCCACGAGGACATCAAGGCGGTCCTCTCCGACGCCCGCTTCAGCTCCGACTCCACCCGGCCCGGCTTCCCGTTCATCAGCGCGGGCGCCCGGCAGCTGAACTCCGGTCAGCCCACCTTCATCCGGATGGACGACCCCGAGCACTCCCGCCTGCGCCGGATGCTCACCGGCGAATTCATGATCAAGAAGGTCGGGGCACTGCGCCCCGAGGTCCAGCGCATCGCCGACGACCTGCTGGACCGCATGACCGAAGGACGCTCCAGCGCCGACCTGGTCCGCGAGTTCGCCCTGCCACTGCCGTCCCTGGTCATCTGCCTGCTGCTCGGCGTCCCCTACCAGGACCACGACTTCTTCCAGGAGTGCAGCCGCGTCCTGCTGCGCCGCGACTCCTCGGCCGAGGACGTCACCACCGCCCAGGCCCGACTGGCCGACTACCTGGTCGAGCTCACCGACGCCAAGCGCAGCCGGCCCGACGACGGCATCCTCAGCCGCCTGGTGGCCCGCGGCGAACTGAGCACCGAGGAGATCGGCGCGATGGGCCGGCTGCTCCTGGTCGCCGGCCACGAGACCACGGCGAACATGACCGCGCTCTCCGTCCTCGCCCTGCTGCGCAACCCCGACCAGCTCGCCCACCTGCGCCGGCACCCCGAGACCACCCCCGCGGCGGTCGAGGAGCTGCTGCGCTACCTGACCATCGTGCACTCCGGCCTGACCCGGGTCGCCGTCGAGGACGTCGACCTGGCCGGTGTGCGGATCCGGGCGGGCGAGGGCGTCGTCTGCGTGATCAACACCGCCAACCGGGACGAGCGGCAGTTCCCGGACGGCGACCAGCTCGACCTGTCCCGCGACGCGCGCCTCCACCTGGCCTTCGGCTTCGGCGTCCACCAGTGCCTGGGCCAGCCCCTCGCCCGACTGGAACTGCAGATCGCCCTCGACACCATCCTGCGGCGACTGCCCGAACTGCGCCTGGCCGTACCGTTCGAGGAGATCCGCTTCCGCGGCGAGATGCTCGTCTACGGCGTCCACGAGCTGCCGATCGCCTGGTGACCCGACCCTACCGGGCCCCGACCGAGCGCCGAGTGGCAAGCACCCCGACGCGCCTAACATCCACCGGAGTCAGCCCCCACCAGGGCCCCGACCGGCCACGTCCCGAAGGGAAGACCATGCTCATCCAGATCGACCAGGAGAAGTGCTGCGGCGCCGGGCACTGCGTACTCGCCGCCCCCGAGGTCTTCGACCAGCGCGACGAGGACGGCATCGTCGTCGTGCTCGACGCCGAACCGCCCGCCGAACTCCACCAGGCCGTCCAGGACGCCGCCGCGGTCTGCCCGGCCGCGGCGATCCGCCTGGAACAGGTGTGACCGCTCTTCGGGAGGTGGCCGTCGTCGGCGCCGGCGCGGCCGGTCTGCACGCCGCCGAAGCGCTGCGCCGGTCCGGCTACGACGGCCGGCTCACCCTGATCGGGGCCGAGGACGAACTCCCGTACGACCGCCCGCCGCTGTCCAAGCACCTGCTCGGCGGCGAGTGGCAGCCCGACCGCCTGACCCTGCGTGGCCCCCGGGCGCTGGAGGAGCTCCGGCTCGACCTGCGCCTGGGGGTACGGGCCGAAGGCCTGGACCGTCGGGAGCGCACCGTGCAGCTGTCCGACGACCGGCGGGTGCGCTGCGAGGCCGTCATCGTGGCCACCGGGGTCCGCCCGCGCCGGCTCCCCGGCCCCGACGCGCCGCTGCCCGGGGCCCACGTGCTGCGCACCCTCGCCGACGCCCTCGCCCTGCGCGAGGAACTACGGTCGGGCGTACGGCTGTTGGTGGTCGGCGGCGGGCTGCTCGGGGCCGAGGCGGCGGCCACCGCCGTCGGGCTCGGCGCCGAGGTGACCTGGCTGACCTCCACCACCGCACCTCTGGCCGCCGTCCTGGGCACCGAGACGGCCGCGCTGCTGGCGGACCTGCACCGCGAGCACGGGGTGCGGATCCACCGGGGCGTGGCCACGGCACTGCTCGAACGGCGCGGCCGGGCGGTCGGCGTGCGGCTGACCGACGGCTCCGACCTGGCCGCCGACGCCGTGCTGATGGCCATCGGATCCGAGCCGGCCACCGAGTGGCTCGCCGACAGCGGCGTCCCGCTGGACGACGGCGTGGTCTGCGACGCCTACTGCGCCGCCGGCCCCGGCGTCTGGGCGGCCGGCGACGCCGCCTCCTGGCCCGACCCGCGCACCGGCCGCCGCCGACGCCTCGAACAGCGCACCAACGCCACCGAGCAGGCGATGCACGCCGCCCGGAACCTGCTGGCCGGCCCGGACGGCGCCCGGCAGGCCTACGAGCCGGTCCCCTACCTGTGGACCGACCAGTACGGGCTGCGGATCCAGGTGTTCGGCCGGCCCGGCGGCGCCGAGCGCTTCGAGGTGGTCGACGGCAGCCTCGCCGAACACCGCTTCGCCGCCGTCTGTGTACGGGACGGCCTGGTCGGCGGCGCGGTCGGCATCGCCTCCGCCCGGGCGCTGCGCGGGCTGCGCGCCCAGGTCGCGGCGCACAGCCCGTGGCCGCCCGCGGCGGAGTGAACCGGGGCTACCGAGGTGCCCGCCGCCCCACCGCCGGCCAGGCGGGGCGGCGGGCTCCTCCGCGTCGGCGGTCGGGCGGCGGCCTCGGCGACGGGGGTGCGGGCCACCGTCCGGGTGGCGGTCGGCGAGATGCAGGCCGGCCACCATTCGGTCATGTACTCAGCCGAGCGGGCGGCAGAGCAGGACGTCCGGGACGCCGTAGTGGAGCCAGCGCCAGGTGTAACCGACGCCCGCCACGTACTCGTTGGAGGCGCACTGGCCCTTGTAGTAGCCCGGCGCCCAGTCGCTCGCCGCGGAGTCGGAGCCGGTGGAGGCCGAGGGGCGGTTGTCGGCGTGGTCGAACCAGACGTCGCGGCCGTTCAGCGGCAGCTTCGCGGCGGACGGGGCGCACAGCAGGGCGGACATGGCGTTGCTGTGCACCGAGTATCCGACGACGAAGGTGTTGTCCGGGCACTGCAGCTTGTTGTAGCCGGACGCCCAGTCGCCCGCGGTGACGTACCGCTCGTCGGTGACGGTCACCCAGTCCCCGGCGCCCGTAGCCGGTTCGCCGGCGTCGGTGCACAGGCCCCGGCTGTCGCTGCGGCCGAGGCCTATCAGGCGCTCACCGTCGGGGCAGTTGCCCTTGCGGTTGCCGCCGCTCCAGTCGGGCAGCGCCGTCATGCGGGCCGACACGTTGTCGTCGCCGTGGTCCAGGTCGAGCTGGTTCCAGTGCGCGGAGCGCGCCACCTGGCCGGTGTACGAGGGCGCGTTCACCAGCTTGTTCCAGTCCCCGGCCCGCCAGTCGCCCTGGTCCTCCAACGACAGCTGCCCGCCCTTGGCGTCGTACGAGAGCAGCGCCCAACTGTCCTGCGGCACACCGTCTTTCTGCCAGCCGACCAGCGGCCAGACGGCGAAGTCGGTGTCGTTGGCGACCAGGATGTCGGTGAAGTTGCGGAACCAGGTCTGCTCCTTGGCGTCGGTCGAGCCGCGCCCGCCCGCGCCGAACTCGCTCACCCACACCGGCGCCGTGAAGTGCTGGCCGGCCTGGGTGACGAACAGCGCCTCCTGGTTGACCACCGAGGCCAGTTGGTCCGGCGTGAAGTCCTCGTAACGCGGGTCGCTGGTCGAGCCCGGGCCGCTGCCGGCGCCGGTGTTGGCCGGGCCGGTGTAGGCGTAGAAGTGGGCGGCGTAGACCAACTTGCCGGAGTTGATCAGGGTGTTGGAGAGCGTGGCGACCGGGGTGAGCATCGGGCGGCCGTGGGAGAAGAGGGCGGACGGGATGCCGTACCAGTTGATGCCCTCCATGATGATCAGCATGTCGGGGTCGGCCTGGAGGATCCTGTTGCCGGCCTCCTCGAAGGCGGCGTTCTCGTCATGGCTGTCGCCCATGCCCCAGTTGGGGTCGTCCCAGGTGTCGCGGCGGACCTCGTTGCGCAGGTCGGCGCCCACGACGCGCTTGTTCGCCTTGTAGCGGTCGGCCATGAACACCCAGTCGTCCTCCCACTGCTGGGTGCTCTGTCCGCTGTTCCAGCGTTCGTTGCCGTCCAGGCCGCAGCAGAAGCGGTAGCTGGTGGTGTGGTTGTTGAGGATGACCGCGAAGCCGTCGGCGGTGAGCGCCGTCACCACGGCGTCGTAGACCTGCAGCGGGGTCTTGCCCTTGAGCTGCGGGTTGGCCGCCACCGCCACGTCCGGCACCGTCGAGGTGTCGTGGATCAGCGCGTTCGCGAACGGCAGCCGGATGCTGTTGATGCCCAACCGGTGGAATCCGTTGAGGATTTCACCCATCGGCGCGCGGTCCAGCCCGAGCGGGAGGTTGTACGAGACTTGGCCGGCCTGGTTGTTCGCCGGGTCGGTGGTCGAGCCGCTGCCTTCCCACGTTCCCTGCGCGCCAGCCCAGTTGCCCGCCTTCAGCTTGAAGCGGTTGCCGGAGGCGTCGACGATGTACCGGCCCCGGGTGCTGAGCGGGCCGTCCCAGGACGCCGCCAGCTGCGCGCCGGTCAGGACGGTGGGTGTGGCGCCGATGGCCGTGGTGTCGGCCGATGCCGTCGTGGCACCCCCGACGGTTGTCATGGCGAACGCGAACAGGGCTGTTCCCGCCGCCAGGGCGCGGATCACAGGTCGTCTCATGGTCATTCCCGGACGTGGTGGTGAGGGTGGGGTGCGCGCATGCGCGGGCCTGTCGTCGGACCGCCGAAGGCACGGTCCGACGACAGGCCTGAGGTGTGCATGGTAAGGGCGGAGCGTACGCCCTGTCAGGATGGCAGGCGCCAGAGCCGGTTGGCGCTCGCCGTGCAGTCCCGACGGTGTGATGGGATGGGCCTCTTCTTCCAACCGAGCCCGGGGAGGCCGCCGTGTCCCGCACCCCGCAGGAGATCTTCCAGAGCTACGTCCACGCCGGACCGCTGACCCGCGATGCCGACGCCCTGGCCGAGACCTTCACCGAGGATGGTGTCTTCGAGGCACCGCTCATGCCCGACGGCGCCGCCCTCCCGCGGCGGATCGTGGGCCGCGAGGCGATCCGCACCGCGATGGCCGCCTACTACGAGCGGCAGCCGAAGGACGACCGCAAGCCGAACCTGCGGAAGTCCGGCTATGTGCTGCACACCACCGCCGACCCCGAGGTGTTCATCGCGGAGATCGACACGGTCTTCGACGGTGACGGTGACGGCGGGGACGTCGTGGTGTCGCTGGTCCAGATCTTCCGCACCCGTAACGGGAAGATCGCCCGGCTGCGCGACTACTTCTCGCCCACGCTGCTGGGTTGACGGTCCGACGCGCGGTCGCGGCCCGCGCTCCGTGCCCCTGATCAGTCCGTCAGCAGATAGGTCGCCAGGCTGATCAGCCCCGAGACCACCGCGACCGCGGCGAGGCTCTTGAACAGGACCACGAGCACCCGCCACACCCCCCGCAGCAGCCGGCCCTCGCGCCGGCGTGCCGCCCGTCGGGGTGCGGCGAGCTCGACGGCCTGGGCGATGCCGACGGGGCCGGCCACCGTGCCGAACAGCCCGACCGCGATGCCGAGCACCCGGACGCCGGTGTAGGCGACGCCGACCCGGTAGCAGTCGTCCTCGGACGCAACGTACTGCACGGGCAGCCGGGCGCCGACCCGCAGACTGCCGTCGTACGGGACCGGGCGGTCCACCACGGCGCCCGAGTCGGCGGTGAACCTGCCGTAGCAGGTGGTGTGCGCCTGTCTGCCGGTGCCCTCGGTGAGACATCCGGTGACCGTCAGCAGGCCCGGCTGTCCGGCGAGTCGCAGCGGGTAGGCGATGGTGAGCACGCAGACCGCGGTCAGCGCCGCGCCCGCCAGCATCATCACGAGACCCGCCAGCGCCGCGACCGGCGCCAGCGACCACCGCCCCGCCCTGGTCTTCGGATCCCTCAGGTACACCGCTCCCCCGTTCCCCACCCGCCATGGTCCCGGGTACGGCCCCGCCGGGGAAGCCCACAGACCGCCCGCGCCGCGCCCCCGCTCAGCCGAAGCCGAGCCGGCGGGGCGCCAGCACGTCGAGGGTGTCCCGCAGCATCGCGAGCGCCGCGCCGAGCGGGCTGGAACGGCCGCCGCTCACGGTGATGTCCCCGGCGTCGGAGCAGCCGTAGACGACCGCCTTCTCCGGACCGGTCAGCGCGTACAACGGGTCGCCGGGGACGGTCCGTTCCAGCCGGACCTCGACCACCAGCGGGCGGTCCGCACTCGCGGTCGCCACGGCGCGCAGTCGCTGCCCGCGGGCGGCCGCGGCCACCGCCTCCCGGGCGGCCCGCGCGTCCACCGCCTCCGTGCTGACGCGCACGGCCGACGGGTCCCAGCCCCAGAGCAGGGCCGCGAGCAGCCGGGCCTTCGTCGCCGCGTCGCCGCCGGAGAGGTCGGCCGAGGGGTCGGCTTCGGCGATGCCGCGGCGCTGCGCCTCAAGGACCGCCTCGTCCAGGGAGTCGCCCACCGCCAGGCGGTCGAGGACGAAGGTGGCGGTCCCGTTGGGGCAGGCCCGGATCGACCGGCAGCCGAGACCGCGCACGCCCGTTCGCGCCAGGTCCGCCGTCGGGAGGGCGGCGCCGGTGGCGCCGGAGATCCTGATCAGGCTGCCGCCCGCCCGCGCGGCGTCGCCGAGTTCCCGCCAGTGGCTGAGCAGATGGCTCTTGGTCGCCGTGACCACGTGGACCCCGCGGCGCAGCGCCAGAGCGGCCTCCTCGGCGGCCTGCCGCTGCGCCTGCGGCGACGAGGGGAGCGCCTGGACCAGCGCGTGCGCGCCGGTCTGTTCGAGGGTGTGCTCCAACGCGGTCAGCGGGTCCCACACCGCTCGCGGCGGTACCGGCTCACCGTCGCGCACCAGGACCTGCGCGGATCCCACGCGCACGGCCGCGAGCCTTGGCCGGACCCCGTGGTCGCGCGCGATCTCGTCGCCCCTCGTCAGCAGCCGCTCGGCGTAGGCCCGGCCGACGGGACCGAAGCCCGACAGCACGACCGCCCGATCATCCGCCGGGTCGGGCGGCGCGCTGGTCCTACCGTGCGATGAAGGCATCCCGGCAGACTACCGAGCGACCCCGGGATTTCGCGCGCGGGGGCGCACGCCCCGGCCGCCCGCGCCCTCGGCACCCGAGTAGCGGCGTCGTGGGGGCGGCCGCCGATGGCATCGGTGGCCGCCCTCACGACGCGCCCGGGTGGGATTACGAGACGACACTCCAACTCTGGCCCGCGGCAGCGCCGTTCACCGCGTCGGTCGTCACCGTCGAACCCGCCGTGCCGCCGCCGGCGTTGAGGGCGAGCCCGGTGGCGACGTTGGTGATGGTGAGCGCGCCGGTCACGGCGTTCTGGCCGACCCGCCACTCCTGCCACGGGTTGCCCGGCGAGTAGTTCAGCAGGTAGGCGCTGTTGCCCGCCGACGTGCCCGCCGCCAGGACGGTGTGGACCTGGGTGGCCGTGTCGCAGTTGTCGCTGATCCGCACGGTGCCGTCGGGATTGCTCGTGAACGTCCACTGCTCGGAGGTGTGCGTGGGCGACCAGGTGTTGGCGTCGGCGGCCGAGGTGAGCGGCGATCCGCACGTGCCGGCGACCTCCAGGACCAGGCCTCCCGTACCACCCGCGCTCAGCGCGTGGTACTTTCCGTCGCCCACGACCGCCGCCGGTGCGGTCGCGGCCTGCGGCGTGAGCCGGAACATCGCGACACCGTGCGGGGCCACCCAGGTGCCGCCGACCGCGCCGCCGGCCGCAACCGTGCCGGTGGCACCGGTCCACAGCTCCTTGTACGTGAATCCGCCGGTCAGCCCCAGCGAGGTGAGGTCGCTGCCGACCGTCTGCCAGTTGTTCGGGTCCTGGTTCACCAGCAGCACGGCGGTGTCCCCGTTCGCCAGCTGCCGCTTCAGCACCACCGGCGCGGTAGCGGTTGCCGGCCTGGCCCCGACCAGGGTCGCGGGCTTGGCGAGCGTGTCCTGGTCGACGGCGATGACGTCGGCGTTCTTGAGGATCGCGAGGCTCGACGCGCCGATGCCCGTGGACCACGTGTAGCCGTTCGCGCTGTGCTGCGACTGCCCGGCGGTACGGAGGTCGGCGCCCGAGATCAACGGGGCGGCGAGCATGGACAGGACGGAGGTCTCAGTGCGCGACTCGTCGTCGGTGAACGGCTTGTGGCAGGTGCAGGTGTCGCTGGTGCCGTAGAGGCCGTACACGTCGTTCCAGCCGGTGAACATCATGTCGAGGTCGTTCCAGCTGCCCGGACGCACGTTGCCGGGATACTGGAGGGCGGTCTGCAGCTGCCCGTTCCACAGCACGCCGTCGAGCTCGCTGTCGCGGTCCCCGCCGATCCGACACAGGTTGGCCACCTGCCCGCACCACACGCCCGTCGGGGCGTAGCCGGGCGCGGTGAACGGCGCGGTCCCGGCGGCCTGGACGACCGGGTCGGTGCGGGCCGGGTCGGCCGGGTCGAGGAGGTAGGGCACACCGGTGTGGGCGGGTTGGGCGGAGACGCTGAGGGTGACCTTCGGGCGGCCCTGGCCGGCGGAGGCGGCGTCGAGGGCCCGCTGGAAGGTCTGCACGCGGGCGTAGATGGAGCGGGTGAGCTCCCTGCCCTCGCCCTGGGTGTAGTAGTTGTGACCGTCAGGGCCGGTGATCTGCGGGCCGTAGGGGCAGTCGTCGTACTTGACGAAGTCGACGCCCCAGGAGACGAAGTCGCCGGCGTCGGTACTCTCGTGGCCGAGGCTTCCCGGGTGCATCTGGCAGGTCTCGTAGGTGTCGGTGGCGTAGAGGCCGAACTTCAGGCCCTTGCTGTGGGCGTACCGGGCCAGGAACTGGATGCCGTTGACGGTCCGGCCGTCGACGGTCTGCGACGGGAAGTGGTCGGGGCGCGGGATCAGGTGGCCGGAGGTGGGGTCGTTGCCGGTGCCGTCCGTCCCGGTGACCGGCTTCCCGGCGGCATCGTACAGCTGCATCGAGCCGTCCGGCGTCCGGACGAAGTCGGTGCTCTGGCCGTCCCGGTGCCAGAGCGACCAGCCGTCGTCGATCGTGACGGTGTTGTAGCCCGCCGCCACCAGGCCGTTGGCGGCCATGAAGTCGATCGTCTGGACGACCTGGTCCTCGGTCACCTCGGTGCCGAGGGAGTTCCACGAGTTCCACCCCATGGGCGGGGTGAGGGCGTTGCCGTTGCCCAGGGCGGCGGCCGGGGCGGCCGCGCCGAGGCTGAGGGCTCCGAGGCCCGTGGTGGCGAGTGCCAGCGCGAGCAGGGGTGCCGCGAGGCGGTGGGGAAGTAGGCGCACGTGCGCTCCTGTGGGGGGGTGTGGGGGAATGACGTTGCGTCACGTGGTTCGGGGGCAGTCGGCCGATCGTGGGGTTGAACCCGGCGATTTGAACGTTCAAAGTCACGGCCGAAAGCCGGGGTTCGAACCTCGACCCATGAGCCTCGACCCATGTGATCGGTGACATGTGCCATTTCACATGCCGCGCCGGGGTGTCGTCAACGGAAAGCGCACGGGCGGCTGCTGTTCCCCGCCTCCGACGGAGAGCCGGGCGCCCGCCCGCACCCACCGGGCCGGAACGGCCTCGGACGGTTTTCATGCGCGCCGGGAAAACGCCCCGAAAGGTCGGCGCCGGCGAGACCCGAAGGGTAAATACCGGTGGGGGTATATTGGGGCATGTCAGTCCATTCACCGGGGGGCCAAGGAAGGGAGCACGCCATGTGCCGTCGAGTCGCCTGCCGCACCTGCGGAAAATCGACCTACGCCGGGTGCGGGATGCACGTCGAACAGGTGCTGGCCGGGGTGCCCGAGTCCCAGCGGTGCGCCTGCTCACCGAAGGAGCGGGCGTCCGGCGGCTGGCTCGGCCGGCTGTTCGGCCGCCGCTGACCTTCGGGGACGGACTCCCGACCGGGATCGACACCCGGTTCGTCGTCCGGTGCGGCCGCACGCCGCACCGGACGGACGCGGCGTCACCAGGGGTCGGCCACAGGACAGTTCGGCCCCGCGGCCGTCGGCCGGAGCACCGCTGCGCGCGCCCGGCCGTGCGCCCCGGCGGCTCCCCCGCAGGTCAGGCCGGGGTCAAGCTCGGGTCAAGGATTACGCCGCGAGCACCGCGAGGTCCTATCCTGGGGCCGATTTGAACAGACACCTCGTTCGGTGAGGCGTCTTCACGGACACAGGCCACTGATCCCACCCGTCGAGAGACGCTCCGGATCAGGACAGGTCTCCCCGGCTCAAGGGGTGACCCCAAGTGGCTTCCCGTCGGGATCGACCAGGGACACGCCGTGGAGTGCCAAAGCTCTGACGAGTGGGGGTGCACGGGCGGTGACGTCGGTCTCCCCCTGCCGTGCCGCCGCGACCACGATGCGCGGCCGAGACCGGGAGGAGGCGTGATGGACGGAAGTCCTGGCCATAGTCAGCCGTTCCCGATGTCGTCCTCGCCGTCCTTCCGCCGCCCGAGGCGCTCCCTCCTTCCCTGACCGATCCGGTCCGGCCGCTCCGCCCTCCCGTCCGTCCTGACGCGGGAGGCCCCGGCGCATGCCTGGAACCGGCGCCGCGGTCGGGTCGGCGGTGACGTGCCGCCGGGCGGCCCGCTGCCCCGTCCTGTCGGGGCGAGGGGGTCCCCACCATGGCTGCCACCACCCTGCTCACGTCCGCCACGGCCCGGCTGCGCGACCGCACCGTCGCCGCCGAGCGCCGTACCGCCGTCTCCCGGACCGTCCGTTCGTCGCTGGTCTCCGTCGCCGGGCTGGTCGGCGGCCCGGCCACCAACCAGGCCGGCGAGGAGGTGGGCCGCGTCGTCGACGTGGTCGCGCGCCTCTACGGGGCGGAGCCGTACCCGCCGGTCACCGGACTGATCATCCGAATAGGCCGCCGCCGCACCTTCATCGCCGCCGACGCCGTCGAGCGGATCCAGACCGGGCAGGTCCGGCTGCGCACCGCCCGCGTGGACCTTCGCGAGTTCAACCGCCGGCCCGGGGAGGTGCTGCTGGCCCGCGACGTGCTGGACCACCAGCTCGTCGACGTCGACGGCGTCCAGGTCACCCGCGCCGCCGACCTCTACCTGGCCCCGCTCGCCGCCCGGACCGTCCTGGTC
Organism: Kitasatospora sp. NPDC004669; assembly: GCF_040609455.1. Classification (NCBI taxonomy): domain Bacteria; kingdom Bacillati; phylum Actinomycetota; class Actinomycetes; order Kitasatosporales; family Streptomycetaceae; genus Kitasatospora; species Kitasatospora sp. NPDC004669. The sequence continues at coordinate 13,176 of NZ_JBEXKB010000035.1, read as the reverse complement.
GGGGTCGACGTCTCGCTGCCCACCCTGCTGCGCCGGCTCGGCCCGCGCCGCTGGCAGATCCGCCCCACCCCGGAACGCGTCCTGGACTGGCAGTCCGTCGCCCCGTTCGGCGAGCAGGCCACCCACGGGCCCGCCGAGGTGCGGCTGCGCGCCTCCCGCTCCGCGCTGCACCGGCTGCGCCCGGCCGACCTCGCCGACATCCTGGAGGACCTCGGCCGGCACGAGCGCCAGCAGCTGCTGGGCTGGCTGGAGCCGGAGCACGCCGCGGACGCGCTGGAGGAGATGGAACCCGCCGAGCTGGAGAACCTGCTGCGCGAGGTACCCCCGGAGCACGCCGCCCGGCTCGTCGACGAGATGGAACCGGACGAGGCCGCCGACGCCCTGCGCGACCTCGCCCCGGGCGAGCGCGAGACCCTGCTGGCCCGGATGCCCGAGCCCGAGGCCGCCGAGCTGCGCTCCCTGCTCACCCATCGCGAGGGCACCGCCGGCGGCGCGATGACCACCCTGCTGGTCACCGCCGGCTCCGCGCACACCGTCGCCCAGGTGCGGGCCGAACTCGCCGCGCAGGCCGAGCACCGCACCGACATCGACGCGGTCACCGTGCTGGACGACGACGGCCGGCTGATCGCCGACATCCCGCTGTTCGACCTGGCCGTGGCCGAGGACAGCACGGTGATCGGCGATCTCGTCTCCTGGCTGGACCAGTTCGGCCCGCCGGTGACCGTCCGGCCCGACACCCGGCTCGCCGAGGCCGCCGACCAGCTGGTCGCGGCCCGGGCCACCTCCCTGCTCGTGGTCGACGACTCCGGGCGCCCGCTCGGCCGGGTCCTGGCCGACGACATCCTCGACTCGCTCCTGCCCGAGCGTGGGCGACTGCACTTCCGGAGGCTCCTCAAGTGACCCGCGACCTCGACACCCTCGACACCGGACCGGACGCCGCCGCCGCGGCGTCCGCGCCGTCCGACCCGGGGCGCTCCGGCCGCCGAAGAGGCCTCCGCCGACTGGCCGCCCTCGCGATGGTGGCCGGCCCCGGCCTGGTCGCCGCCAACGCCGGCAACGACGCCGCGGGCATCGCCACCTACGCCAGCGCCGGCTCCCAGTTCACCTACGGCACGCTGTTCTTCATGGTGCTGGTCACCGTCGCCCTGGTCATGGTGCAGGAGATGGCCGTCCGGCTCGGCGCCCACACCGGAAAGGGCCTGGGCGCGCTGATCCGCGAGCAGTTCAGCCTGCGGCTGACCGCCCTCGCGGTCTTCTGCCTGCTGCTGGCCAACACCGGCCTGGTGGTCAGCGAGTTCGCCGGGATCGGCGCCGCGTTCGAGCTGCTCGGCGTGCCCAAGTGGGCGGTCATCCCGCCGTCCGCCGTCCTGCTCTGGTCGCTGGTGCTGTTCGGCTCGTACAAGTGGGCCGAACGCATCTTCCTGGTGATGTCGCTGGCGTTCTTCGCCTACCCGGTCGCCATGGTGCTCGGCCACCCCGACTGGGGGCAGGTCGGCGAGCACCTGGTCGTGCCGCACGTGGAGCCCAGCAAGGACTTCATCCTGCTGGCCGTCGCCCTGATCGGCACCACGGTCAGCCCCTACATGCAGTTCTACGCCGCCGCCGGCGTGGTCGACCGCGGTGCCAAGCCCGCCGACTACAAGCTGATCCGGGCCGACGCCGTCCTCGGCGCCGTGTTCGCCTGCGTGATCAGCCTGACCATCATCATCGCCACCGCCGCCGCGATCGGCGGCACCGGTCCGCTGGAGTCCGCCGCGCAGGCCGCCGAGGCCCTCAAGCCGGTCGCCGGGCACGGCGCCGAGCTGCTGTTCGCCTTCGGGCTGCTGGGCGCCTCCGCCCTGGCCGGCGCGGTGGTGCCGCTCTCGGCGAGCTACGCGATCGGCGAGGCCGCCGGCGTCGAGCGGTCCGTCTCCCGCAGCTTCCGCGACGCCCCGCTGTTCCTCGGGCTGTTCACCGCCCAGATCGTCCTGGGCGCCGTGGTCGCGCTGACCCCGGTGGACGTCATCCAGCTGCTGATCGGCACCCAGGTGCTGCAGGGCCTGATCAGCCCGATCGTCCTGGTCTACCTGCTGGTCCTGACCAACCGCCGCTCCGTCCTCGGCGACGCGGCCAACAGCCCGCGCTACCGCATCGCGGCCACCGTCGTGGTGGTCGGGGTGGCCGCGATGTCGACGATCCTGCTCGTCCAGACCGTCCTGGGCTGGTTCGGCATCGACTGACCCCGCCACCGGCCTCCACCGCAGGGCCTGCCGTCCGTGGACGGCAGGCCCTGCGGTGTCTACGGAGCCGGGCGGCGCACCAGGGAGGCCAGGGTCGTCTCCAGCGCGGCAAGGGCCTGCCGGGAGGTGAGACGGCCGGCCTCGACCTGGTCGCCGGCGAGCAGGACCAGGGCGTAGACGGTGTCGACCAGCCAGCCGGTGGGGAGGTCGTCCCGGATCGTGCCGTCCTGCCGCCCGCGGGCGATGAGCCGGTCCATCGCCGACAGGGGGCCCTCGTGGTGGTCCTTGACGGCTTCGGCCGGCAGCGCGCGGCGGGCCGCGTGCAGCATGCGCAGGCCACGGTCGAGGAGTTGCCAGGAGGACCGGACGAACGCCAGCAGGGCCTCGTCGGCCGGTCCGTGGGCGAGGTCGGCGGCCTCCATGGCGATGGTGACCTCGGCCAGGGCACGCTCCATCAGCCGGCCGAGCAGCTCCTCGCGCGAGGAGAAGTGCCCGTACAGGGTGACCCTGCCGACTCCGGCAGCCGCGGCGATCTCGGTCATGCTCGCGTTGGGGTCCTTGCCGAAGCAGCGGGCGGCTGCGGCGAGGATCGCGGCGATGTTGCGCTCGGCGTCGGCCCGACGGGGGTGGGCCGACGCGCCCCCGCGGGCCTTCGCGGCGCCGCCGTGCTGTTCGGAGTCCATGGCCGGATTCTAGGAGGACGGCTCGGACGGCTCGGACGGCTCGGACGGCTCGTAGGTCACCGAGACCGAGGCTCCCTTGGGCACCGCGGTGCCCGCAGGGGGGTCCTGTTCCTTCACCGGTCGGCCGTTCGGGGGCGGCGAATCGGGCGCCGTCACCAGCTTCAGCGATGTCACGCTCAGCAGCTTCTCCGCGTCCGCCTGGGTCTTCCCTTTCAGGTAGGGAACGACCTCACCGCCTACGGAAGCGGTGAGGAGCCGGTTGGCCTGTTCGGTCGACTTCGAGGAAAAGTAGAACGCGGTCGCCGAACCCACGGCCGCGGTGAGCGCGCCGATCAACGTGCTGCGCAGGGTGGAGTCCTTGAGGGCGAACGCGAGCGCGCAGAAGATCAACAGTCCCGCGACCAGGCTGAGCGCGATCCAGCTGCGCACCAGGCTTCCCGAGCGTCGTGAGCGGGCCGAGCTCAGCACCAGGCCGATCGCGGCGATCGTCCCCGCGAGGATCAACATGGCAGCGAGTGACAGAGACCAGCCCAGCGATGCGGGAGGCGCCTCGCCGCCTGGAGGGGACGCGGCGGGCGTGGAGGTCGAGGGCGACGCCGGCGCGGAGGACTCCTGGAGCGGAAGCTGGGGCAAAGGAATGCCTCCCGGGGCGCGCGGTCGCTGACGGTGGGTCAGTCAGACTGTAGGTGCCACCTGGCCGGATGCCCGGCTGTGACGCCGCTGCGGAGCACCGCGGCGCCCGGCAGGTCGATCCGGCGGCCCTCGTGGGCGGGCGAGGCGGTGACCGGCCGGGGGGCCGCGACGAGGACGCCCAGGCCGACCGGGGCGTTGATGTCGGTCAGGGGATACCGCAGAATCGCCGTCTTGAACAGTGGTGTTCGAGTTAGAGCTTCCACGGAGGACGTGCCGGGCCGCGGTCGGCGTGCCCGCCCCGGGCAGGGCGGGCACGCGGTCGGTCACCGCCCCACGCCCCGCAGGTGGGCGACGGAGGCGAGGGCCAGTTCGCGGGCGCGGGCGGTGTCGGCCACCAGCCGGCCGCCGCGCTTGACGACCCGGCCGGCCACCAGGACGGTGTCCACGTTGCCGGTGTGGGCGGCCAGGACGAGCGACTCGGCGGGGGTGGTGACCGGCACCAGGTCGATGTCGTCGGTGCGGACGAGCACCAGGTCGGCGGCCTTGCCGGGCTCGATGGAGCCCGTCCGGTCGCCGAGGTGGACGGCGCGGGCACCCTCGACGGTCGCCATCCGCAGCACGGCCTGGGCCGGCAGCGCGGGCTCGCCGTCCGGCGTCTCGGCGCGGTCGGCCGCCAGCGCGAAGCGCATCTGGGTGAACAGGTCGCCGCTGGACGCCAGCTCGGTGTCGACGCCGAGGCCGGGGTTGACGCCCGCGGTGCGCAGCCGACGGACCGCCACGTTGCCGCCCAACCCGGGCATGGTCAGCTCGATCTGCGGGCAGATCGACACGGTGGTGCCGGAGTCCGCGAGCAGCTTGAGCGCGTCGGCCTCGGCGCCGTTGACGTGTACCAGGTTCAGGTCCGGGCCGAGCAGGCCGGCCTGGTGGAGCTGCTGGATGCCCTGGTGGTCGGGGCCGGGGCGGCCGGTGGACAGGTGGGTGGTGATCGGGATGCCCAGCTCGCGGGCGAGCCCGAAGTCCTTGACCGCGTTGTCGATGCCGGAGGAGTCCGGGCCTTTGGCGGCCATCGCGAGGGTGACCAGGCCGTCGTCCGAGGGCAGCAGCTGCTCGCGGACCCGGCGGATGTCGACCGGGTGGGTGGCGGCGAAGTCGAGCGTCGAGCCGATCGGCCAGGCGTGGCCGAACACCGCGCGCACGCCCGCGTCCCGCAGTGCCCGGACGGCGGCGTCGGCGTGCTCGGGCGAGTTCATCGCGTGCGCCCAGTCGAGCACGGTGGTGATGCCGGCGTTGAGCGCGGTGAGCGCGCCGAGGAAGGTGCCGGCGTAGACGTCCTCCGGGCGGACCTCGTCGCCGAGGCCGATCAGGGTCCGGCCGACGTACTCCGTGATCGCGGCCTCGGAGTCGGACTGCCGGAGGCCGGTCTGCCAGGTGTGCCGGTGGGCGTCCACCAGGCCGGGCAGGACGAAGGTGCCGGAGGCGTCGATCACCGAGGCGTCGGCGGCCGGCGAGAGGTCGGCGGCGACGGCCGCGATCCGGCCGTCCTCGATGAGCACGTCACCCGTCGGGAATTCGCGGTTCCGGGCGTCCATCGTGACGATCCAGCCGCCACGGACCAGGATCCGCTGAGTGGTCACAGCAGTTCTCCCATCTTCCAGGCGCATCATCAGCTCTTCCTCCCACCGGTTGGATCAACGACTGCACCCCACCATGCGGCCGTCGGGCTTCCGGTGTCCAAGACCCATTCCCGAAGCTGTCATACCCTGCGGGCATCACAACTGAGGAGGAGGCCCCGGTGGACCTGGACCTGAGGAAGTTGCGCTACTTCACCGCCGTCGCGCAGCGGCAGCACTTCGGTCGGGCGGCCGAGGAGCTGCACATCGCCCAGTCGGTGCTGTCCCGTCAGATCATGGCGCTGGAACGTGAGTTACGGGTCGAGCTGTTCGTCCGGACCAGGCGCACCACCAGGCTGACCCCGGCGGGCGAGCAACTGCTGGCCGACGCCGGGCCACTGCTGGCGAACGCCGAGGCGGTGCGCCGCCGGGTCGCCCGGGCCGGCGGGTCGGGGCCACTCGGCTTCACCGTCGGCTTCATGCCCGGCCTGATCGTCACCCCGGCGGTCCGGGTGATGTCGGAGCAGCATCCGGAACTGACCGTCGAGGTGCTCCGCACCAGCTGGGACGACCAGGTCCAGGTGATCAACGACGGCCGGGTGGACGTCGGCTACCTCCGACTGCCGGTCGACCAGCGCGGGCTGACCGTCCTCCCCCTGCTCACCGAACCGCGCGTGGTGGTGCTCCCGGTGGACCACCGGCTGGCCGGCCTGAGCGAGGTCACCCTCACCGACCTGGCCGGCGAGCCGCTGCTGCAGAACCCCGAGGCCGTCCTGCCGCCACAGGACGCGGCCGCGCTGCGGGACGGCCGGGCGCGGCCCTCCGTCCAGGCCATCCGCACCGTCGAGGAGAAACTGGAGTACGTCGCGGCGGGCCACGGCATCGTCGTCCTGCCGCTCTCGGTCGCCACCTTCTACACCCGCCCCGACGTCACCCACCTCCCCGTCCGCGAACTGCCGCCCAGCCAGGTCGCGCTGGCCTGGGACCGCAACCGCCGCAGCCGGCTGATCGAGGAGTTCGCCGGCATCGCCGTCGCCCTCCAGACGGCCCCGCCCGGCCCCGTCGGCGCCCGCCCGGCCACCGACCACGGCTGAGCCGAGTGGAACGGCCGTACGATGGCGCGTCTGCGAGTCGCCGAACGCGGCTCGCGGATGTGGCTTGGACCTGCGGTTTTGAGATGCGGTTGTGAGAGAGGGGCGGGCGGTTGCGTACGGGCGAGTGGGCGGGCGGTCTGGGGCGTCTGGTGGGGGCGGCGGCCGAGTTGGGCGAGGCCGGGCGGCAGGCGGTGCTGCGGGGCGGCCGGTCGGCGGCGGGCGGGCGCTGGGCGCTGACCGCCCTCGGCTCCGTCGCTCCGCCGCCGGTACCCGCCACCGAACCGTGGAAGCTCTCGGTGGGCACGCTGATCGGCCGTCACCCCCGTACCCCCGCCGTGGCGCACAAGCTGCTCGGGCTGCTCGACGGCTTCGGCGCCGTGCACCTGGGGTCGACCGAGGTCGGCTTCGACGGCGAGGAGATCGAGTGGGACAAGGTCGTCGAGATCCGCACCCGCAACGCCTTCGAGGTGCTGACCACCACCGCCCTGGAACAGGACGTCGACCGGATCCGCGAGTTCCTGCCGCCCGTGCCCGGCCGCAAGTGGGCCGTCACCAAGGCCGGCGAGGCACTGGCCACCGTCGTCCTCGCGGCGCTGGAACGCGGCTCGGTCGACCAGCGCCTGGACGAGCTGACCGTCCCGACCCGGATCGTCCACCGCGGGCTGCTGGGCCGTCGGCGCACCGCGGACGCGGGCTCCTTCGCCGCCGCCACCCTGGTCGTGGTCGGCCAGGTCGGCGAGAGCCTGATCGCGACCGCCCGGCAGCGCGGCATCCCGGTGCTGCCCGCCGACCAGCCCGTCGAGCCCGACCGGGCCGCCCACGTCGCGGTGCTGCGCGAGCGCACCGACTCCGTCGCCCGGCTGCTCAGCCGGATCGAGCAGAGCGGCCAGGATCCGGCGGAGGTGGCGAAGGCGGGCCCGGCGCCGTCGCTCGACAAGAGCCCGAGCGAGGACGAGAGCCCGACCACCGGAGGGAACCCGTTCGACGGCAGGAACCCCTCCGAGGACAGGAACCCGTCCGACAGCGGCCAGGGACCGAAGGCCCATTGAGTCGCGCACGGCCGGTCCGCCCCGGCGGCGGGCCGGCCGTGCGTGCCGGGCGGCCGAGTGCGGGTACTCCCACCCGGGCCATGGGGTCGCCCGGCCCGCGATCGGGGTCCTCCGCCCCTGCTGCGCCCACACCGGTCACTCCGATCCTGGACGGGTGGAAGCAACCGTCCAACCGACGCCGTCGGACGTCCTGCCGCGGCCCCGCTCACCCCTGAGCGGTCCGCGGCCGTCCCGGTCGGCCCGCGTCTCCTCCCGGCACCCGGTCCGGGCCCGGGGAAGCGACGGTCTGCCCTTCCCGGCCCCCAGACCGAACGCCCCCCACGAGTCCCCGGAGGACCCGCATGTTCTGCTTCCAGTGCGAACAGACCGACCGCACCGGCGCCACCCCCGGCTGCGCCGCCGTGATCGGCAACTGCGGTAAGGATTCCGCCACTTCGGACCTCCAGGACCTCCTGATCCACGCCGTCAAGGGCGTCGCCCAGTACGCCGCGAAGGCGCGGGCCCTCGGCGACCCGGACGACGACGCGGCCTCCTTCGTCCTGTACGCGGTCTTCACCACCCTCACCAACGTCAACTTCAACCCCACCCGCTTCGTCGCCCTCATCCAGGAGGCCGCCACCGTCCGCGACCGCGCCAGGGAGCGGTACGAGCGGGCCGCCCGCGCCGCCGGGCGGGAGCCGGAGACGCTCACCGGCCCTGCCGCCTGGACCCCCGGCGCGGACGCCGCCGACCTCGCCCGCCAGGCGCCGGACGTCCGGGTGGACGCCGGACTCGCCCTCGTGGGGCCGGACGTCGTCGGGCTGCGCTCGCTCCACCTCTACGCCCTCAAGGGCATCTGCGCCTACGCCCACCACGCCGAGGTGCTCGGCCGGCACAGCGCCGAGGTGTACGGCGGCGTGGAGGACGCCTTGGCCTACCTGGCCGGCGAGCCGACCGACCCCGCCGAGCTGCTGGAACGCGCCGTCGGGCTCGGCCGGTTGAACCTCGCGGCGATCGAGCTGCTGGACGCCGCCAACACCGGCAACTACGGCGCCCAGCAGCCCACCGCCGTCCGCACCACCCCGGTCGCGGGCAAGGCGATCCTGGTCAGCGGCCACGACCTGCGCGACCTGGAAGCCCTGCTGGAGCAGACCAAGGACCAGGGCGTCAACGTCTACACCCACGGTGAGATGCTCCCCGCCCACGCCTACCCGCTGCTCAAGGCCCACCCGCACCTGGCCGGCAACTACGGCGGCGCCTGGCAGGACCAGCAGCAGGAGTTCGCCGCCTTCCCGGGCCCCATCCTGATGACCTCCAACTGCATCATCGAGCCCCACCTCAGCTACCGCCGCCGGATCTTCACCGCCGGACCGGTCGGCTGGCCCGGCGTCCGGCACCTCACCGACCACGAGTTCGGCCCGCTGATCCAGGCCGCCAAGGCCCTGCCCGGCTTCCCGGAGACCCCGGCCGAGGAGGAGTTCATCACCGTCGGCTTCGGCCGCGACGCCGTCCTCGCGGTCGCCGACCAGGTGGTCGCCGCCGTCCGCCAGGGCGCCATCCGGCACTTCTTCCTGGTCGGCGGCTGCGACGGCCCCACCCCCGGGCGGGACTACTACACCGACTTCGCGCTCGGCGCGCCCCGGGACAGCGTGGTGCTCACCCTCGGCTGCGCCAAGTACCGCTTCAACCGGCATGACTTCGGCGAGATCGCCAGCCTGCCGCGGCTGCTGGACCTCGGGCAGTGCAACGACACCTACTCCGCCATCAGGATCGCCACCGCACTGGCCGACGCCTTCGAGTGCGAGGTCGACGACCTGCCGCTCACCCTGGCGCTGTCCTGGACCGAACAGAAGGCGGTCGCGGTGCTGCTCACCCTGCTCGCGCTGGGCATCAAGAACATCCACCTCGGCCCCTCGCTGCCCGGCTTCCTGACCCCCGCGCTGGTCGACGAGCTGGTCAAGCGCTTCGGCCTGCGGGTGATCGGCGCCCCCGCCGCCGACCTGGCCGCCGCCCTCGGACGGACGGCCGCGTGAACCCCGTCGTCCTGACCACCACCGACGGCGGCCGCCTGGAGTTCGCCTGCGCCCCGGGGCAGAGCGTGCTGGAGGCCGCGGCGGCGGCCGGCGCCACCCTGCCGGCCTCCTGCCGCCAGGGCACCTGCGGCTCGTGCCACGCCTCGGTCACCGACGGCCCGTACGACCTCGGGCCGCACAGCGACCAGGCCCTCCCGCCGGACGAGCGCGAGCACGGTGGCGTCCTGCTCTGCCGCACCTACCCCTGCGGGCCGCTGTCGGCCACCCTGCCGTACGAGCAGTCCCGGATCCTGTACGGCGGCATCCCGGTCCGCGAGGCCACCGTCGCCGCGCTGGAGCCGGTCGCCCGGGACACCGTACGGCTGGAGCTGCGCCTGGACGACCTGGACTGCCAGTTCGACCCCGGCCAGTTCGTGGAGCTCCAGCTGCCCGGCACCGAGGTGAAACGCGCCTACTCCCCGGCCAACACCGGCAATTGGGACGGCCGCCTGGAGTTCCTGATCCGGCTGCGGAAGGCCGGACAGTTCTCGTCGTACCTCTCCGACCGGGCCCGCCCGGGCGACCGGCTGACCGTGCACGGCCCGCAGGGCGCCTTCGGGCTGCACGAAACCGGCCTGCGCCCGCGGTGGTTCGTGGCCGGCGGCACCGGCCTGGCCCCGCTGCTGGCGATGGTCCGGCGGATGGCCGAGTGGCAGGAGCCGCAGCCGGCCCGGCTGCTCCTCGGCGTCAACGACCCGCAGGACGTCTTCGCGGTGCCGGAACTCAACGCGGTGGCAGCGGAGTTGCCGGGCTTCCGGTACGACGTCTGCGTGTGGAGGCCGGATCCGGGCTGGTCCGGACCGACCGGCCTGCCGACGGACCACTTCGCCGCCGCCCTTCCCGAACTCGCGGGCGCCGCACCGGATGTGTACGTCTGCGGGCCGCCGCCCCTGGTCGACTCCGTCCTCCGGGCCGCCCTACTGGGCGGGGTGCCGCCCGAGCAGGTCCACCGGGAGCGCTTCCTCGCGACCTGAACCATCCGAAGGCCCGCTCGGCGGTGGGAAGTTCATGCGTTTCATGCGTACAGACGATTGGGGTTCGGCGTCTTCGCGCAGACGAGCACGATCGCGCATTGCGCTGCCCACTGCCGAGACCTTCGCCGCCGTCACACCCCCTGAGCGACATCAGCCGCTGGAATCGACCTCGGCCGGTGGGCTATGTTGGGCGGCGATGACTACCGGGACGGCATTGCGCCACACACGGATTGGTGACCCGGTGCTCCGCTGAGCGCCGTACGGGCCGGTGCGGGCCCGCAGTTCGATCGAGGGTCCGGCGCTGCCGCGCGGGCTCCGCCTCCGTCGTGTTGACCACAGGCTCTACGCGTCAACCACGACAGGAGAACTCGTTTGCCCAGCAAGACTGCGCTGATTCCCACCACGGACGGCCAGGCCGACGCCTTCGCCGCCTTCCCCGACCACCGCGGGCGGCACCCGGGGGTGCTGCTGTACCCGGACGCCTTCGGCATCCGGCCCGTGCTGCGGGAACTGGCCCGCGAACTGGCCGGGCACGGGTACTACGTACTCGTCCCCAACTTCTTCCACCGGCACGGCCCGGCACCGGTGGTCGAGCTCCCCGAGCACATCGGAGAAGAGGCCCGGCCCGAGCTCGTCGCCCGGCTGATGCCCTTGATCAAGGCGCACACCACCGAACGCGTCCTGAGCGATGCCGACGCCTACCTCAGGTTCCTCACCACCCAGCCCGAGGTCAGCGCCGGACCGGTCGCCGTGATCGGCTACTGCATAGGCGGCCTCCTGGCGGTGCGCACCGCTGCGGCCCACCCCGGCCAGGTCGCCGCCGTCGCCGGATTCCACGGCCCCGTGGGCGCCGACGGGCCCGACAGGCGCCGCCTCCTCTCCAGGCTCACCGCCCAAGTCCACCTCGGTCACGCCGAAACCGACATGACGCCCGAGACCCTCGGCGAGCTGAACCGGGAGCTGGACGCCGCGGGTGTCGACTACACCTCCGAGATCTACCCCGGCACCGTCCACGGCTTCACCATGTCCGACACCGACGCCTTCAACCCCTCCGCACTGCGGCTGCACTGGGAGCGTCTTCTGCCCCTCCTCGGCCGCACCCTGAGCAACGACTGAGACACCACCCGCGTTCAGGACGCGACGCCCCGCCCGGTCCGCCGGGCGGGGCGGGGCGCCGCCACCCAGGTTTATTCACCACGACGAGCTATTTTCCCCCACCGATGTATCCACCCCCGGCTAAGATCCACTTCTTGTGACCGACCGTCAGATACGCACCACAGCCCACGGCTCCGCCGACGTCGTCATCCTCGGCGCCGGGCCGGCCGGACTGACCCTCGGAAACCTCCTCCTCGCCGCCGGGATCGACTGCGTCGTCCTCGAACGCGCCGACCGCGACCGCGTCCGGACCCGGGCCCGGGCCGGCTTCCTCGCCGCCAACACCGTCCGTGTCCTCGACCGCCACGGCCTGGCCGACGGTCTGCACCGACGCGGTCTCCCCCACGGAACCTGCGAGTTCCGCACCGAGGTCGGCAGCTTCCGCCTCGACTACAGCACCCTCGGCCGCGGCGAGCAGCACACCGTCTACCCCCAACAGGACCTGGTCACCGACCTGCTGACGCACTACCTCGCGGAAGGCGGACGGATCCACTTCGAGACCGAGGCCCAGCGCGTGGACGACGCCGACGGCACCCGCCCTGCGGTGACCGTCCGCGACGCCGACGGCCGCCCCGGCCGCTGGCAGTCCCGGTACGTGGCCGGCTGCGACGGCCGCCACGGCGCGGCCCGGCACTCCCTGCCCGCCACCGCCCGCCGCCACCACCGCGACCACGGCGTCAGCTGGCTCGGCCTGCTCGCCGAGGCACCACCGAGCCTGGACGCCGTCGGCTACGCCCTGCACCGGCGCGGCTTCGCCGGACACATGGCCCGCACCCCGGAGGTCACCCGCTACTACCTGCAGTGGGAGCGCGGCACCGCCGCCGACGCCTGGTCCCAGGAACGGATCTGGGACGAACTCGGACTGCGCATGCGCACCGCCGACCACGGTCCGCTGCACCAGGGCCGGATCCTCCAACGCTCCGTCATCGACCTGCAGTCCGACGTCATGGAACCGCTGCGCCACGGTTCGCTCCTGCTCGCCGGCGACGCCGCCAGCCTGCCCGCCCCGGCCGCCGCGAAGGGCGCCAACCTCGCCGTCCTGGAAGCGGAACTCCTCGCCGAGTCCCTGATCGACGACCTCGCCCACGGCGACCCCACGGCGCTCGACCAGTACTCCCGGCGCTGTCTCGCCCACATCTGGCGTGCCCAGGAGTTCTCGCACTGGATGATCCAACTGCTGCACGCCCCGCTCGGATCGGACGAGGAATCGTTCTTCCACGAATCCCTGCGGCGCTCGCGCATCGAATCGCTGCGCACCTCGCGCATCCACCAGGACTGGTTCGCCGAGAACTACGTCGGCATCTGACCGTCCCGGCCCCGCGCCTCACCCCCAGCCTCGAAGGACGCCCCCACCGTGACGGCGACACCTCCGGACGACGCGACCCACCTGCGCGCGACCGCCGCATTCGTCCGGCAACACGACACCGCGACCCTGCTCCCGCTCCTGCTGCCCGGCGTCGTGGTCCGCCGCCGCCTCGCCGAACGGCACGGACGCGGCGAGGCCGGCCTCGCCGCGCACGAGCGCGAACACCGGCACGAATCGCACCTCGCCTTCGAGGTCCGGCCTCCGGACCCGTTGGCACTGCGCGGCCTGTGCGCGCTGCTGGCCCGGCACGGCGCCGCCCCCGCGGCTGCGACGGTCGGGGGGGGGCGGGGGGGCGGGGCGGGGGGCCCCCCCCCCCCCCCGCCCCCCCCCCCCCCCCCCCGC
>NZ_JBEXKB010000034.1:69375-99710 GCF_040609455.1 Kitasatospora sp. NPDC004669 | reverse complement strand
CTGGCGCCCCGGTGGGGCGTCCCCGCCCCCGGTCCCCTTCCGCCCGCCGGGTCGCCGGTCGGTGTTCTTTCTCTTTGGGGGGGGTTATGGGGGCGCGGCCGACTTCCCACGCACGAAGGCACAAAATGAAGGCTGCGCCCCAGAAGAGCTGGGACGCAGCCTTCATCTCATCGGACAAGCGAACTGTGGCCAGGCCTTGGTGGGACATGTGATCACGTAGTGGCCCCACCGCCGGCTGTCGGTCACCCACCGGGACCACACCACGTCCGTAGGCTCGGCCAGTTGCTCGATCGTGCCCTGGCGCCGGGCCTCGATCGGCATCCAGGCATCACCTCCGGGCGTGTGCTCCTCGTACCGCTTCGCAAGCCATTCGACCGCGTCGGCCGCCGCTTCCCATGTGCCGCGTACCTCCGACACCCCCGGCCACCCGCAGTCCCGTGTGGAGGTCGGGGGAGTGCGAGACGGTCACGGCCGTCACCCGCGTGAGGCCTGCCAGTCGAAGAAGCCGCCCGGGGCATCGTCCGGCGGGATCAGGTCGGCGCGCCGGACCACGCGCTCCAGTCCGCCGCGCAACGGGCGGACGTAGATGCCGGTCTTGCCGATCTCCATGATCTCCACGGCGGCGCCGGTACGGCGCTCGTAGACGCGCTGGCCGGGCTCCGGCATCCACTGCTCGGCCACGGTCACCTCCACAGGCTGATGCGGGTGGTCAGCTGGTCGGCAGGCACCTGGCGGGGCGGGGCATCCGGCTCGAACAGCGGCCGGACCAGGGCCCTGCCGTCCTCGGTTCCCACCAGCTCCACAAGGCACCCGGTCGTCAGGTCTTTGCGGACCGGGTTGTTCTCGATCCGCTCCATGAGCTCCGCGTGGGAACGGCGACGTTTCGACGGCTGGCTCTTGTTGGTCGATTGGGCGAAGCCCGCAGCGGACATGAATGGCTCCCGTGGCTCTCGGATTCGTGGGCGAGAAGCCAGATTAGGGAAATCGCGGGGAGTTGCTCAATGATATTCCTGATGTCGACTAAAGATCTTGGGATATCCCTCGATAGTGGTCGGCCCACTCGCCTAGCTTGACCCGAGCGTCCTCGCCCCAGAGCGAATATCCATCGAAGATTTGAAACTCGTCTAGGTATTCCTGAATATCCCTGGGGTCGCGGAACACCAGCGCTCCCGTGGACACTTCCACGGTGGCTAGCGACGCGTCATAGATCGTGAAGACATTCAAGGGCGCCCATGGCATGTGGCCAGCCATGGGAATAATGCCGAGTCGTACATTCGGCAGGCGAGACACGGAGGCCAGTCTGTCGATCTGCATCGCCATGGCCTGCGCCGACACTAGTGGCCAGCGGCAGGCCTGCTCGGTCAGGATGAAGTTGAATCGCTTAGCTGGCTCGTAGAGGACGGCCTGCCGCTCCAGCTTCTTGGCAATTGCCTTCGAATGATCGCCCGGAAATGTGGCCAGGCTGGCTCTGATGTACTCCGGCGTGGCAAGTAGCCCGGTAATCATGGTCGGCAAGAAGTAGCGAAACTCATGAGAGTTTCGCTCCAGTGCTGCCAGTTCAACTTGCTTCTTGTCCAGGCCCTTTCGGCGCAGGGCCCGGGCGTCCTGCCACTCGGTGTTGGCGATACGAGCAAGCGCCGTCACCTGCGCTATCAGCTCCGGCGGCGCGTCGAGTGCCCGAACGATCAGTTCGACGTCAACGAGTGACGGCGTGACCCTGCCTGTCTCGATCTTGGAAATCTTGGACTGTGACATGCTGACACGCCGAGCGAGCTGGACCCCGGAGAGTCCAGCTCGCTTGCGCAGCTCTTGAAGAAGTGCCGCTAGATCTGAGTTCGACTGACCTAGCTCTTGCGGATCAAGCGCCAATGCCCTTCACGTACTCCTCGAAAGGCACCGATTCAGCGATTGCGATCCGCTGATACTCGATGAACGGGCTGATGTCACCCTCGAACACGGTGCGGTCGATCTGCGTTCCATCGGGGAGGTAGTTCATGAGCACTACCTCCTTTTTGTCGAACATCCAATAGTCGGTGACACCGGCCAGTGGATTGGTGCGATCTGTGACGTCCATGATCCGCACGTCTTCGCCGGCCCAGACGTGTGGAAGGTAATACATGAACTCGTAACGGAGATACTCGGAGAGCGGTCGAGTGGCGATGTGCACTCGTCCCTTGACTTTTCCTTCTCGCCGCACTCGCTTGAGGTCGTCCGTGTATTCGTTGGAGTGCGTGTGCGGGTCGATCCGCTCACCCGACCGGAAGGCTCGCAGCTCGTCTGCCTCCTGTGGGACATTGTAGGCTGGAAGAGTCTCCAGCCTCCACGCTTCCATCTTGAATTCTCGGAACTTGGCCTGCCAGGCGTCACCATCCAAGCGCAACGAAAGCCTCCCGAAGTACGCTCTCAGGGATCTCCACGAGCCCCTCGCCGCAGGGCGGCGTGAAGTCGTCGGTGAGGTTCCCCTGGAACACGAACGTCCCGCGCTCGGAGCGGTAGACGTTGGGGCAGTCGTTCTGATTGCACTCCCCCGAGCCACTGCCGTTGCCCGTGTTGGTCAGCCGCGTGAGACCCGACCTCTTGTCCATCTCAACTCCCTTGGCGTGCGGCCCAGTCGGACCGCCCGGACACGACGCTAAAGATTCGATCACTGCCTGTCTATGACAGGACAGCGATATTCCCGTGTTGGACTAAGGATCATGGTTTGGCCGCGCAAGCCCTTCAGCCGCAGCCGAACGAGCGATCGACAACCAGGGCTTTGTATGCCGGATTCTGTCTTCCTGGGTCATGCGGCTTCTTCCGGCGGCCTCTTGCGAGGCGCAAGAGGCCGCCGGAAGAGGCGGTCACACGCCAGCGGCGAAGTGGTCGAACTCGCCGCGCTTGACACCTTCGATCCAGAGCGCGAACTTCGTGGGCGTGGTGACGATGACCGAGTCGGGGGCGGCGGACTCGCGGACCTCGATCAGGCCCTCGCCATTGACGGACACCTCCACCGAGTTCCCGCCGTCCTGAGTGCTGCTGGTCGACTTCTGCCACTGCTGGGACATGACTTAACTCTCCAATTCCAGTCCGTGCTTGATGTGTTGGATCACTCCCCACGAGTCCCGCCGGGAGTGGGGACGCGCGGAGGTCGTTGAGTTGCTGGGCGGAAGAGCCAGGCGGCTGAGGTCTTCGAACCTGCTCCGGTACTCCAGCAGTGCATCGGGCGAGTCGGTGAACTGGGAGACGCCCGGATGGTCGATGACCAGCGTGGACAGCGCACGGGAGGGCGGCTCGGTGATCAGGAAGGGGCCCGGATACGGAAGGGTGGCTTTGACGCTGAAGGGGAAGATCTGAATCGTCACGTTGGGCTTCTCCCCCACGTCAAGCAGGTGGGCCAGCTGATCCTGCATGGCCGTCCGGTCGGCAAAACTCATCAGCAGTGCGGCTTCGTGGATGACGAACCGGAACTCGGCCGGCCCATCGAGGATCTGCTGCCGGGCAAGGCGGAAGGAGATGGCGTCTTCGATCTGGGCGGGTGAGAGGGGCGTCTTGCTGTTCAGGAAGGTCCTGCGGATGTAGCCCTCAGTCTGGAGAAGGCCGGGGATGAAGAAGGTCTCGTAGTTGAGGTACGCCCTCGACCAGTGCTCCAGTTCGGCAAGGTCCAGAGCGAACGCGGGAACACGCCGTCTGTGTGAGCTCCACCAGCCCCTGCCGTCGCTGGCTCCGAGGGCGGCCAGGGTGGCCAGATACTCTTCATTCGTGCAGCCATAGAAAGCGGCGAGTTCGCGCATCCGGATCTCATCCAGGCCGGTGCGTGCGGCTTCGATGTGGTTCAGCTGTGGGCCGCGCATGCCGACGTGTGCGGCGGCCGTCTGCACTGCTACGTCGGCGTCCAACCGGAGGCGGCGCACCTCGGCGCCGTATCGCCGCTGACGCTCGCTGATGTGCGCTCGCAGAGCCAAAGTCCGTCCCTTCCCGTGGCATCGGCAGTGTCGCGCGTGAGGGTCGCGCAGCGCCACTCCAAGGGGACCCACCGTAGCGTCACCCTTACGAGTGGTTGCATTAGTGAGGGGGTTGGCCTACCTTCGGTATCGGGTCGACTACTGAATGTCGATCAGATCCCGAAGTGCACCCCGGGTGTGGGGGTGCAGGCCGCCGACGCCTGCGCTTCTCCACCGTCGGCGGGGGCAGGCCACGGGGTACCTCTTCTCTTCCAGGTGCATTCCACTCAACTCAGGGCTGGAGACAGTCATGTGCCCTCCACCGTTCCGTCCCTCCCGGGACCCACTCGTCTCCGAGTTCCGGCTCGACCTCTCTCCGCCAGCCCTTCCCGGGATGGTCGGGCCGATCCGTCGGCTCCTCCGGGACGTCCTCCATGCCATGGGGCTGGACCCGGACTCGGCGTGCCTCATCCTCTCCGAGCTGGTGACCAATGCGCTGGTCCACGGGGAGGGGCGGCCGAGCGTCGTGCTCGAACTCCGTTGCGGCAAGCTGCACATCACCGTTTGCGACGCCTCGGGGAATCCGCTCCAACGGCAAGCCACGGACGACTCGCGGGCGAGTGGCCGGGGCCTGGACATCGTCGAAGCCCTCTCGGAGGAGTGGGGCGTCGAACTGATCGGCAGCTACGGCAAAGCGGTGTGGGCCGTGACCAAGATGGCGCACAGGTGATCGGATTGGCCGCGCTGTTCGGCGCCTCGGTGTTCGTGGCGTGGTTGGCCTGGCGCGTGAACGCTCATCCCCGCGAAAGCCGCTCCATCAGACGGGACTTGGCCGCCGGCCACTCGTCCGCGAGCATCGAGAAGTAGGCGGTGTCACGCCAGGTGCCGGTGGGCCGGAGGCGGTGGCGGCGGAAGACGCCCTCGAACTGGGCGCCGAGGCGCAGGATCGCGTTGCGGGAGCGCTCGTTGAGGGCGTCTGTCTTCCAGAACACCCGGCCCATGCCGAGGTCCTCGAAGGCGTGGGTGAGCAGCAGCAGCTTGGCCTCGGTGTTGACCGCGGTGCGCCAGACCGAGCGGGCGTACAGGGTGCCGCCGATCTCCACGGACTCGTCCTTCGTGCTGAAGTCGTGGTAGCCGGTGATGCCGACGGCGGTGCCGCTCGCGAGGTCGACGGCGGCGAAGTGGACGCACTCCCCCTCGGCGGCCTCGGCGATGCGGGCGTCGAGGATCCTGCCGAGTTCCTCCTCCGAGGCGGGCGGGAGGTTCATGGTCCAGCGCCAGACCTCGGGCTCGGAGCCGACGGTGGCCCAGAGGTCGGGGAGGTGGCGGCGCTCCAGTGGCTCCAGGCGGACGTGGCGGCCGGTGAGGGTGACGGGCGCGGGCAGCTTCGCGGTCATGATCCAGACGGTAGCGCCACTTTGAACTAGAGGCAATCGATTGCTGCACTAGTGCAAAATCGAAGGCAGGCAAAGTGAAGGGCCCTGCGGGACGCGAACGTCCCGCAGGGCCCTCGAAAGCACTCAGGCTCAGATGAACGAGTTGATCTGGATCGTCTCGTCCCGGCCCGGGCCGACACCGATGGCGGAGATCGGCGCGCCGGACATCTCCTCCAGCGCCTTCACGTACGCCTGGGCGTTCTTCGGCAGCTCGGCGAAGGTCTTCGCCTTGCTGATGTCCTCGTTCCAGCCCGGCAGCGTCTCGTAGACCGGCTTGGCGTGGTGGAAGTCCGACTGGTTGTAGGGGAGCTCCTCGACGCGCTTGCCGTCGATCTCGTACGCGACGCAGACCGGGATCTGCTCCCAGCCGGTCAGCACGTCGAGCTTGGTGAGGAAGAAGTCGGTGAGGCCGTTGACCCGGGTCGCGTAGCGCGCGATGACGGCGTCGAACCAGCCGCAGCGGCGGTCGCGGCCGGTGGTGACACCGCGCTCGCCGCCGATGCGGCGCAGCGCCTCGCCGTCCTCGTCGAACAGCTCGGTCGGGAACGGGCCGGAGCCGACGCGGGTGGTGTAGGCCTTGAGGATGCCGATGACCCGGTCGATCTTGGTGGGGCCGATGCCGGCGCCGGTGCAGGCGCCGCCCGCGGTCGGGTTCGACGAGGTCACGAAGGGGTACGTGCCGTGGTCGACGTCGAGCAGGGTGCCCTGGCCGCCCTCCAGCAGGACGACCTTGTTCGCCTTGAGCGCCTCGTCCAGGACGAGGGTGGTGTCGGCGAGGAAGGGCTTGATCTTCTCCGCGTAGCCCAGGTACTCCTCGACCACCAGGTCGGCCGGGATGGTGCGGCGGTTGTACAGCTTGACCAGGATCTGGTTCTTGTCGTGCAGCGCCGCCTCGATCTTCTGGCGCAGGATCGACTCGTCGAACAGGTCCTGGACCCGGATGCCGACGCGGTTGATCTTGTCCGCGTAGGTCGGGCCGATGCCGCGGCCGGTGGTGCCGATCCGGCGCTTGCCGAGGAAGCGCTCGGTGACCTTGTCCAGGGTGCGGTGGTACGGCGTGATCAGGTGGGCGTTGCCCGAGATCAGCAGCTTGGAGGTGTCGATGCCGCGCTCGTTCAGTCCGGCCAGCTCGGAGAGCAGCACGGCCGGGTCGATCACGACGCCGTTGCCGATGACCGGTGTGACGTTCGGGCTGAGGATGCCGGAGGGGAGCAGGTGCAGGGCGTACTTCTGGTCGCCGATGACCACCGTGTGACCGGCGTTGTTGCCGCCCTGGTAGCGGACGACGTAGTCGACGGAGCCGCCGAGGAGGTCGGTGGCCTTCCCCTTGCCCTCGTCTCCCCACTGAGCGCCAACGAGCACGAGTGCCGGCACAGGCGTACACCCCTTCCGGTTGGGGCATCCTGCGTAGGCCGCTGTCTGCCCCGAGATAGACGAAGCCCCTGGCGCAACGGCGCAAGGGGCTCTTGCACCGAGAGATTACCTGAGGAAGGACCGGTCGTGTCGTCCCTGTCCACGCCTGCAACCAGCGGCCCCGAGCCGATTCTGCTGCTCCTCGACCCGGTGGCCCGGCGGACCGACGGCGAGTCGGTGCGGATCGCGAAGGACGTGCTCTGCGGGGGTACGGACGTCAAGGTGGCCTATCCGGAGAGCCCGTCCGAACTCGACCGGGTGCTTTCGCACCGGGGTCGGCGGCGACCGGTGGTGATCGGTTCCGATCTCGCCCTGCAGCGGGTGCTGCAGGCGCTGCATCGCCACCGTGAGCTGGGCGCGGATCCGGTGGGCATGGTTCCGGTAGGGCGCACGGAGGAGCTGGCGACGGCCCGCGCGCTCGGCGTGCCGGGGGAGCCGGTGCGGGCCGCGCGCGCGGTGCTCTCGGGCGCCCCGCGCACCTTCGACCTGCTGGTGGACGACGGTGGCGGGGTGGCGCTGGGCGGGGTGCGGATCACCGGTGGCGGCACCCGCCGGTTGGTGGGCCGCCCGGGTGGCTGGCGTTCGCTATGGGCGAAACTGGCTGCGGCCGAGCAGGCGAACGCACTCGCCTCGGAGGCCGTCGACCACAGCCCCCGGGTCCGGGTCGAGGCGGACGGCCGGCTGCTCGCGGACGTGCACCGGCCGGTCCGGCTGGTGCAGCTGACCCTGCCGGGTGGTGGTGGGGACGCCGAGGGCGCCGGGGCGGACGCCGAGGGCGTGCTGGAGGTGGTGGTCCGCGCGCCGGGGGCGCTCGTGCGCGCCCGGGCCGCGAGCGTCTCGGTGGTCGGCCGCGGCTTCGGCTACGAGGCGGACGGCCACCCGGTCGGCCCGGTCCGCGCCCGGACCTGGACGGTGCACCCGGGCGCCTGGGGGCTGCTGCTGCCGGCCGCGTAAGGACGCGCGCGAATGACGCGCGCGAATGACGCGCGCGAAGGCCTGTGCGAAGACCCGCGCGAAGGCCGCCGAGGAGGGGGCCCGCCACGTGAACCCCGGCTGAACCCCGGGTGAGCAGGCTCACGTTCGCGCCCACCCCGACAACCACCGTTCCGCACACGGAACTGCGCACCGAACTCCCCAACAGGCGCGAACCGCAAGGCCAACCGCCACCCGCCGGAATTCCCCCCACCCGAAATCCCCAGCCCGTAAGGGGTTTTGTCTACGCGCGTTACTCCGAGAGGACCGGACAAACCCGCAGTCCCGCGTTCCGGAAGCCTGTGCCAACTGCCCTAGACTCGAAGGCGTGCCACGTGGTGACGGAAGACTCAACCACGATCTTCTTCCCGGCGAGAAAGGCCCCCAGGACGCGTGTGGCGTCTTCGGTGTCTGGGCTCCCGGCGAGGAGGTCGCCAAGCTCACGTTCTTCGGCCTTTACGCCCTGCAGCACCGCGGTCAGGAATCCGCGGGCATCGCAGTGAGCAACGGCTCCCAGATTCTCGTCTTCAAGGACATGGGACTCGTCTCCCAGGTCTTCGACGAGGCCTCGCTGGGGTCGTTGCACGGGCATATCGCCGTCGGACACGCCCGCTACTCGACCACCGGTTCCTCGGTCTGGGAGAACGCCCAGCCGACCTTCCGGGCGACCGTGCACGGTTCGCTGGCCCTCGGGCACAACGGAAACCTGGTGAACACCGCCGAACTGGCGGCCATGGTCGCCGAACTGCCCGGCGAGGAGCACGTCTCCCGCTCCGGCCGGACCGCCGCGACCAACGACACCGACCTGGTGACCGCCCTGCTGGCCGGCCACCCGGACCTCTCCATCGAGGAGACGGCCAAGGTCGTGCTGCCCAAGGTCAAGGGCGCCTTCTCGCTCGTCTTCATGGACGAGAACACGCTCTACGCCGCCCGCGACCCGCAGGGCATCCGCCCGCTGGTGCTCGGCCGGCTGGAGCGCGGCTGGGTGGTCGCCTCCGAGACGGCGGCGCTGGACATCTGCGGCGCCTCCTTCATCCGCGAGGTCGAGCCCGGCGAGCTCATCGCCATCGACGAGAACGGCATGCGCAGCTCCCGGTTCGCCGAGGCCAAGCCCAAGGGCTGCGTCTTCGAGTACGTCTACCTGGCCCGCCCCGACACCTCCATCGCCGGCCGCAACGTGCACCTCTCCCGCGTGGAGATGGGCCGCCGCCTGGCGAAGGAGGCCCCCGTCGAGGCCGACCTGGTGATAGCGACGCCCGAGTCCGGCACCCCCGCCGCGATCGGCTACGCCGAGGCCAGCGGCATCCCGTACGGCTCCGGCCTGGTGAAGAACGCCTACGTGGGCCGCACCTTCATCCAGCCCAGCCAGACCATCCGTCAGCTCGGCATCCGGCTCAAGCTGAACCCGCTGCGCGAGGTCATCGCCGGCAAGCGCCTGGTGGTCGTGGACGACTCGATCGTCCGCGGCAACACCCAGCGCGCGCTGGTGCGGATGCTGCGCGAGGCGGGCGCCGCCGAGGTGCACATCCGGATCTCCTCGCCGCCGGTGAAGTGGCCCTGCTTCTTCGGCATCGACTTCGCCACCCGCGCGGAGCTGATCGCCAACGGGATGACGGTGGAGGAGATCGGCCGCACGCTCGGCGCCGACTCGCTCGCCTACATCTCGATCGACGGCATGATCGAGGCCACCAAGCAGCCCAAGGACAAGCTCTGCCGGGCCTGCTTCGACGGCGAGTACCCGATGGAGCTGCCGGACCCGGCGCTGCTCGGCAAGCTCCTGCTGGAGGCCGAGATCAAGGGCGGCCAGCAGCAGCCCGCCGTCCGCGGCAAGCCGACCAGCGGCAGCGACCTGGACGGCGTCCAGTCACTGCTCGGCGGGGCGGGCGCGGCCGACGCGCTGCGCCGCCCGTAACGAGTCCACGGTGGGGTCCCGCGAACCGGGACCCCACCGCTGTTCCACCCCCCTCCCGCTGTAACGAACCGCCCCCACCAGACCCGAAAGGGCCGCACGCAGTGACCTCCAACCAGAACGGCGCCACCTACGCCGCCGCCGGTGTCGACATCGAGGCGGGCGACCGCGCCGTCGAGCTCATGAAGCAGTGGGTGAAGAAGGCCAACCGCCCCGAGGTGGTCGGCGGTCTCGGCGGCTTCGCCGGCCTCTTCGACGTGTCCGCCTTCAAGGACTACGAGCGCCCGCTGCTGGCCTCGGCCACCGACGGCGTGGGGACCAAGGTGGCCATCGCGGCCGCCATGGACAAGCACGACACCATTGGCCACGACCTGGTCGGCATGGTCGTCGACGACATCGTGGTGTGCGGCGCCGAGCCGCTGTTCATGACCGACTACATCTGCGTCGGCAAGGTCGTCCCGGAGCGGGTCGCCTCGATCGTCAAGGGCATCGCCGAGGGCTGCGCGCTGGCCGGCTGCGCCCTGGTGGGCGGCGAGACCGCCGAGCACCCGGGCCTGCTCGGCCCGGACGAGTACGACGTCGCGGGCGCCGGCACCGGCGTGGTCGAGGCCGACGCGCTGCTGGGCGCCGAGCGCGTCCGGGCCGGCGACGTGGTGATCGCGATGGCCGCCTCCGGCCTGCACTCCAACGGCTACTCACTGGTCCGCCACGTGTTGCTGAACGAGGCCGGCTGGAAGCTGGACCGCAAGGTCGAGGAGTTCGGCCGCACCCTCGGCGAGGAGCTGCTGGAGCCGACCCGGATCTACTCGCTGGACTGCCTGGCGCTGATCCGCGCCACCGAGGTGCACGCCTTCTCGCACGTCACCGGCGGCGGCCTGGCGGCGAACCTGGCCCGGGTCATCCCGGACGGCCTGCACGCCCGCCTGGACCGCGGCACCTGGACCCCGCTGCCGGTCTTCCGGACCGTCGCCGAGGTCGGCAAGGTGGCCACCCTGGAGATCGAGAAGACGCTCAACATGGGCGTCGGCATGGTCGCCGTCGTCCCGCCGCACTCGGTGGACGTGGTGCTGTCGATCCTGGAGGACCGCGGCGTCGAGGCCTGGCTGCTCGGTGACATCGTCGAGCGCACCGACGGGCACGAGGGCGGCGCGGCCCTCTACAACGCCTACGAGGGCTTCACTGCGGGCTGAGCCGCCGGGGAAGGCGGGCTGAGCCCGTCGAAGAGTGTGAGAGGGCCCCTCCGGTGCGCCGGAGGGGCCCTCTCACGTCCCCCGGAGGGGAGGCGTCAGGCGGAGCGCTCCCCCGTCGGAGGGGGACGGTGCGCGGGAACGCCGAAAACCGGTCCGGCGCCGTGGGCGCCGGACCGGTCCGGTGAAGCTGTGGGTTACGAGCGGCGGGAGGCCTGCGACGGCCCGGCACCCGGCTCGTTGTCGTCCTCGTCGTCGACGGCGTAGCGGGCGGCGTACTCCGCGTACGGGTCGTCGTCCTCTTCTTCCTCGATCGGCTCCGGGTCGATCGAAGG
This sequence comes from Kitasatospora sp. NPDC004669, assembly GCF_040609455.1. Lineage (NCBI taxonomy): Bacteria > Bacillati > Actinomycetota > Actinomycetes > Kitasatosporales > Streptomycetaceae > Kitasatospora > Kitasatospora sp. NPDC004669. The sequence goes on along the minus strand of NZ_JBEXKB010000034.1, from coordinate 88,538 downwards.
CGTGGACGGCGATACGCCCAGCTCGTTGGACAGACGGTTAGCGTCGAACCCGCCGCTGTTGTACTTCAGCTCGCGGGCGACCTTCGTCTGCTTGGCCTTGGCCCGGCCGCGCCCCATGGGTCGACCCCCTCAACGATGGGGCTCACGGCCCCGAGTCTGACACGTGTTCATGATCAGGACCGGCCTGCCCGAATGGGAGGACCGTCCCTTGGAGCATTAACGGTACCTGTTTCCGCCGCTGGACGGTACGTCGTCGGTGTGACGTGGCGCGCACCGGCCGCACCCGAGACCAAGTCTTCCCAGGTCAGGGGAGGTTTTGCGGCGATTTGCGCGCTGTCCGGAGGTGTCTGAGGTCCGTCGTTCCAGGACTGATTATCCCCCCTAGGGGGACCTCGGATCACCCGTTCGGGCGGAGAAGTGAGAATCCGGTTCCACATCGTGATGCGCGGGGGGCGGCCGGGTGGAGCCCCCCGCGCATCCGATCACCGGAGCGGGGCCGATCAGCCGCGGCGGGCGCCCGGCAGCAGGACCGTGCGCAGCGCGCTGATCTCGCGCATCCGCTTCTCGGCCAGGCGGTCGGCGGCGACCGCCGGCGGGATGCCGTCGGAGGCGGCCCGGGTGAAGATCTCCAGGGTGGTGTCGAAGATCTTGGTGGCCTTGTTCTTGGCCCGTTCGAAGTTGAAGCCGTCGATCTCGTCGGCGACCTGGATCACGCCGCCGGAGTTCACCAGGTAGTCGGGGGCGTACAGGATGCCGCGGTCGGCCAGGTCCTTCTCGACGCCCGGGTGGGCCAGCTGGTTGTTGGCCGCACCGCAGACGATGGAGGTGCCGAACTCGCCCAGGGCGGCGACGACGGCGTCGGTCAGCGCGCCGCCGAGGGCGCAGGGGGCGTAGACGTCCAGCTTGGCCTGGAGCAGGGCGGCGGTGTCGGCGACCACCTCCACCTCGGGGTGGGCGGCGCGCACGCGGTTGACGGCGGCCTCGAAGGGGTCGGTGACGACGACGGTGGCGCCGTCCGCGACCAGGTGGCCGACCAGGTAGTGGCCGACCTTGCCGACGCCCGCGACGCCGACCCGCTTGCCGCGCAGGGTCGGCTGGCCCCAGCGGGCCTGGGCGGAGGCGCGCATGCCCTGGAAGACGCCGAAGGCGGTCAGGATGGACGAGTCGCCGGCGCCGCCGTGCTCGGGCGAGCGGCCGGTCACGAACTCGGTCTCGCGCGCGATGACGTCCATGTCCTGCACGTAGGTGCCCACGTCGCAGGCGGTGATGTAACGGCCGCGCAGGGACTCCACGAAGCGGCCGTAGGCCCGGAGCATCGCCTCGTTCTTGTCCTTGTTCGGGTCGCCGATGATGACGGCCTTGCCGCCGCCGAGGTCCAGCCCGGCCAACGCGTTCTTGTAGGACATCCCGCGGGACAGGTTCAGCGCGTCCTCCAGGGCCGCCTCCTCGGAGGCGTACGGGAAGAAGCGGGTGCCGCCGAGGGCGGGGCCCAGCGCGGTGGAGTGGATGGCGATGATCGCCTTGAGACCGGAGCTGCGGTCGTGGCAGAGGACGACCTGCTCGTGGCCGTCGCCGGGGGCGCCGTCCTGCTCGGTGCGGAAGATCCTGCTGAGCACGCCGGGTGCGGGGTGCGTGGCGGGGGTCTGTACGTCGGTCACTGTGGTGACTCCAGTAGGGAAGGCCCGCTGCTGTGGTGCGGGCGCCTAAAGCGAAGAGTAGTCGCGCGCCGGCCGCCGATCGGCCCTCTTGTCCGAGCTTGTGCCGGTTGTCCGAGGGGTGAGACGGGAGAGGTGCGCGGTGCGGGCGCGAACGGTTCGGGGGCGCGCCCTCCCGGGGCCGGGCGGCCCGTGCGACCATGCAGAACGTGACCGTCGTACGCACTTCCGTACAGCCGCCCTACGCCGCCCACCTGCGGGTCTACGAGCCGCTGGCCGCGTACCCGGAGCCCGAGCGGGCGCGTTGGCAGGCGTACGCGGCGGAGCACGGGCCGGACGCCGCTCAGGCGGCGCAGCCGGTGGCGGCGGCGGTGCTGGAGGAGCAGCGGGAGGCGCTCGGGGAGCTGGCCGCCCGCACGCCCCGGGCGCTGCCGGAGCGGGAGAGCGGGCGGGCGTACCTGCGGGTGGTGGACGGCGTACTGTACGTCTGCCCGTGGGCGACCAGGCTGCGGAGCTGGCAGGCGCTGGAGGAGCTGCGGGAGGGGGCTCCGGTGGCCCTGCTGGACGCCGCGGTGCCGCCGGTGGCCCGGGCGGCCGCCGAGGCGGATCGGGAGCGTTGGCGGGCCGAGCACCCGGACGCCCGGCCGTGGATCCTGACCAGCCGGTGGGAGGTGCCGGTGCGCTGGTTCCTGCCGTTCGGGGACGAGGACCGGTGCTTCGTGCCGGGGGGAGGGGGAGTGGAAGGGGTGAAGGGGGAGCGGGGGCGGCCGGCGGCGCTGTTCTACCTGGTGCCGATGGCCCAGGCGCGGCGGCGGGTGGCGCGGGCCTTCCGGGCGCTGCGCGAGGCGGTGCCGGACGGGGGGTTGGTGCGGGGGGCGGAGCGGGTCGGGCGGTGGCTGGAGGAGTTCCACCCGCGCTCGCTGGTGGAGCTGGACTACGGGGGGCTGGTGCATCTGCTGGGGCCGGAGCGGCTGTTGGCGGACCGTTCGGCGGGGGAGCTGGAGGAGGGGCTGCGCGCGCTGCGGGCGGGGGACACCGCGGAGGCGCTGCGCGTGTACGGGGAGCTGACGGCGCGGTGGCGCCGGGTGCTGGTGCTGCGGCATGCGAACTGACGTCCGACCGCCCGTGTATGACTGTAAGAGTCCTTCGTCGCAACTCCGATGACCAAGGTCCCGGTTCGGGTCAATAGCTGCCGAACGTGACACTACTCACCGTTGACGCGAACTTACCCCTATGTGCAAAAATGGGACAACCAGCCCAACTTCACGTGAGCGTGCCCACTTTTGGGTGGTTCTGGAATCGATGCGCACTTTGCGGGGAATCGGAGGGTCTGGTCCCCTCGTAACCGGACGTCACTGTCGTGTGACTGTCCGTTATGGGGTGGTCCATCGCCATCCGTCGGCCTTGAACCCGTGAGGGGTCAATTTTGGCGGTTTGGTCGATAGGGCTGGACGGATGGTGTAGTTGTAGACACCAGGACAAGCCGTTCGTCCTATAACCGACTCGGCCCGTCTATGCCATTTCGGGCATCGCGGGCCAAGGTGCAGAATTTGAAGGATAGAACCGCCCTGGTTCGGTTCTCCCGAGGAGGCCGCTCATGACCGCTCGTACCCCTGATGCTGAGCCGCTGCTGACGCCGGCAGAGGTTGCCACCATGTTCCGCGTGGACCCGAAGACGGTCACCCGCTGGGCCAAGGCCGGCAAGCTGACGTCGATTCGCACGCTCGGCGGTCACCGCCGTTACCGCGAGGCGGAGGTGCGCGCTCTGCTGGCCGGGATTCCCGCTCAGCGCACTGAGGCCTGATAGGCCAAAGGCTCTTTAAAGGGGCCGCTAACCGGACTCCGCCGGGTCCGGTTAGCGGCCCCTTTGTCGTGTCCGGCGCCCGGCTCCCGGACGTCTTCCGGCCGGTCGGAATGGCGAGCTCCGGATAACGATTTGATGCGAATGGGGCGGGGGGGATTTACAGTGAATAACAGTGCAATTTTACATATTAAATTAGCGGGGTCTCCGAGAGGCCGTTCCGGGGCCGATTCGCGGAGGGGGTGAGTGGCGACTGTCACACGGTCTGTCACTTGTGGTCTGGACCTGGCCCGGGGTACAAGCCGGACGACAAAAAGCGAGAGGCCCGGAACCTGACGGTTCCGGGCCTCTCGCGCTACGGCGATCCCGACGGGACTTGAACCCGCGACCTCCACCTTGACAGGGTGGCGAGCTAACCAACTGCTCCACGGGACCAGAGTGTTCTGATCTCGTTCACTCGCTTGCCGCGCTGCGAACAAGACAGATCGTAGCCCATGGTGGGCCCCCAGGTCGAACTGACTCCTGAGGGCCCACCCGCAGCTCAGGGCGTCGCCCCGCCGCCAGGGTCAGAGCGTCGCCCGGGCGGCCTCCATCGCCTTCACGATCCGCTTCTCCGAGACCGGGCTCGGCGTGCCCAACGACTGGGCGAAGAAGCTGACCCGCAGCTCCTCGATCATCCAGCGGATCGCCCGCACCTCCTCCGAGGGTCGGCGTCCGGCCGGCACCGCCGCCAGCAGCTCCCCGTAGGCCTGTTGCACCTGCTGGACCTTCAGCAGCTGCTGGGCGTCCCGCTGGGGGTGGTTGGGCAGCGCCTCCAGCCGGCGGTCCACCGCCAGCAGGTAGCGCTTGAGGTCGGGCAGCCGCTGCCAGCCGGTGGCCGTCACGAAGTCCGGGTGCACCAGCGAGGCCAGGTGCAGCCGGATGTCGTTCACCGCGTTCAGCAGCACCGGGCTGCTCACCGTCTTCAGCCGGGTCGAGGCCTTGTGGAAGGCGATGAGCGCGGTGGCCGTCTTCAGCGTGGTGTCCGCGGACAGGTCGTACAGGTCCGCGCGCACCTTGTCGTGCAGCTTGCCGAAGGCCGCCTCGTCCCAGGCCGGGCCGCCGTTCAGGGCCATCAGCCGGTCGGTCGCGGCCGACACGATGTCCTCGAACAGGGCGGTGATCGAACCGTGCGGGCTGTGCGAGAGCGCCAGCTTCGCCTGGTTGCCCAGCCGCCCCTGGATCGACTTGGCCGGGGAATTGACGGCCAGCATCAGCAGCCGGCGGGTGCCCTCCCACATCGCCCCGGCCTGCGCCTCCGGGGTGTCGAACAGCTTGACGCCGACCGAAGCCCCCTCGTCCACCAGCGCCGGGTAGGCGCGCAGCGAGTGGCCGCGGGAGCGCTGCTCGAAGGTGCGCTGGAGCACCGGCAGCCCGGCCGGCCAGGCGGTCAGCCCGCCCTGCTCGATGCCCTGGCCGGAGGCCGCCGAGGAGAGCGTCTCCTTCAGCTCCGGCTTGAGCCTCAGCCGCAGCTCCTCCAGGTCCTTGGACTCGGCGAGCTTGCGGCGGCCGTCCACCACCCGGAAGGTCACCTTGAGGTGGTCCGGCACCCGCTCGTCGTCCCAGGCCTCCGGCGGCACGGTGACCGCCGTCAGCCGCTTCAGGGCGTGCTCCAGCGACGGCAGCAACGGCTCCTGGCGGTCCTTCACCCCGCGCAGCGCCGCCTTGGCGAAGTCCGGCGCGGGGACGAAGTTGCGCCGGATCGCCTTCGGCAGCGACTTGATGTACGCGGTGACCAGCTCCTCCCGCAGACCGGGGATCTGCCAGTCGAAGCCCTCCGCGGTGACCTGGTTGAGCACCGGCAGCGGGATGTGGACGGTCACGCCGTCCGCGTCGCTGCCCGGTTCGAACTGGTAGGTCAGCTTGAAGCGCAGCTTGCCCTGCTGCCAGTAGTCCGGGTAGTCGGCCTCGGTGACGCCGCCCGCGGCGTCGTTGATCAGCATCGACTTCTCGAAGTTCAGCAGGTCCGGCTGCTCGTGCCGGGCCTTCTTCCACCAGGAGTCGAAGTGCCGGGTGGAGACGATGTCGTCGGGCAGCCGGGCGTCGTAGAAGTCGAACAGGGTCTGGTCGTCCACCATGATGTCCCGGCGACGGGCCCGGTTCTCCAGCTCCTCGACCTCGCCGAGCAGCTTGCGGTTCTCGGCGAAGAACCGGTGGTGGGTCTCCCAGTCGCCCTCGACCAGGGCGTTGCGGATGAACAGCTCGCGACAGAGCTCCGGGTCGATCCGCCCGTAGTTGACCTTGCGCTGGGCGACCACCGGCACCCCGTAGAGGGTCACCTTCTCGTACGCCAGGACGGCGCCGGCCTTCTTCTCCCAGTGCGGCTCGCTGTAGCTGCGCTTGATCAGGTGGCCGGCCAGCGGCTCGACCCACTCCGGCTCGATCTTGGCGTTGATCCGCGCCCACAGCCGGGAGGTCTCCACCAACTCCGCCGACATCACCCAGCGCGGCGGCTTCTTGAACAGGCCGGAGCCCGGGAAGACCGCGAAGCGGGCGCCGCGCGCACCGCCGTACTCGCGCTTCTCCACGTCGAACAGACCGATGTGGGAGAGCAGGCCGGCCAGCAGCGACTGGTGGATCCGGTCCGCGTCCGGCTCGGCGTCGGGATGCGGTTCCTCGATCGTCACGCCCAACTGCTTCGCGACGGTGCGCAGTTGGGTGTAGATGTCCTGCCACTCCCGTATCCGCAGGTAGTTGAGGAACTCGGCCTTGCACATCCGGCGGAAGGCCGAGGAGGAGAGCTCCTTCTGCTGCTCCCGGATGTAGCGCCACATCGACAGGTAGGCGAGGAAGTCGGAGGTCTCCGAGTTGAACCGGCGGTGCCGGTCGTCGGCGGCCTGGCGCTTCTCGGCGGGGCGCTCGCGCGGGTCCTGGATGGAGAGCGCGGCGGCGATCACCATGACGTCGCGCACGCAGCCGTTGCGGTCCGCCTCCAGCACCATGCGGGCCATCCGCGGGTCCACCGGGAGCTGGGCGAGCTTGCGGCCGAGCGGGGTCAGTCGCTTGCGCGGGTCCTTCTCGTCCGGGTCCAGCGCGCCCAGCTCGTGCAGCAGGTGCACGCCGTCCTTGATGTTGCGGGAGTCCGGCGGGTCCAGGAACGGGAAGGCGGCGATGTCGCCGAGGCCGGCCGCGGTCATCTGCAGGATCACCGAGGCCAGGTTGGTGCGCAGGATCTCGGCGTCGGTGAACTCGGGGCGGGAGAGGAAGTCCTCCTCCGAGTACAGCCGGATGCAGATGCCGTCCGAGGTGCGGCCGCAGCGGCCCTTGCGCTGGTTGGCGCTGGCCTGGCTGATCGCCTCGATCGGCAGCCGCTGCACCTTGGTGCGGTGGCTGTAGCGGGAGATCCGGGCGGTGCCCGGGTCGATCACGTACTTGATGCCGGGGACGGTCAGCGAGGTCTCGGCCACGTTGGTGGCCAGCACGATCCGGCGCAGGTTGGAGCGCTGGAACACCCGGTGCTGCTCGGCCGAGCTGAGCCGGGCGTACAGCGGCAGGATCTCGGTGTTGCGCAGCTTCAGCTTGGTGAGCGCGTCGGCGGTGTCGCGGATCTCGCGCTCGCCGGAGAGGAAGACCAGGATGTCGCCCGGGCCCTCGTCCTGCAGCTCCTGGGCGGCGTCGCAGATCGCCTGGACCTGGTCCCGGTCGCGGTCGGCGGCGTCGTCGTCCTCGTCCTCCTCCAGGACGGGCCGGTACCGGACCTCGACGGGGTAGGTGCGGCCGGAGACCTCGACGATCGGGGCGTCGCCGAAGTGCCGGGCGAAGCGCTCCGGGTCGATGGTCGCGGAGGTGATCACGACCTTGAGGTCGGGACGGCGGGGGAGCAGCTGCTTGAGGTAGCCGAGCAGGAAGTCGATGTTGAGGCTGCGCTCGTGCGCCTCGTCGATGATCAGGGTGTCGTACTGGCGCAGATCGCGGTCGGTCTGGATCTCCGCCAGCAGGATGCCGTCCGTCATCAGCTTGACCAGGGTGTCCTGGCCGACCTGGTCGGTGAACCGGACCTTCCAGCCGACCGCCTCGCCGAGCGGGCTGTTCAGCTCCTCCGCGACGCGCTCGGCCACCGTACGGGCGGCGATCCGGCGCGGCTGGGTGTGGCCGACCAGGCCGCGCACGCCGCGGCCCAGCTCCAGACAGATCTTCGGGATCTGGGTGGTCTTGCCGGAACCGGTCTCACCCGCGACGATCACCACCTGGTGGTCCCGGATCGCCTCCAGGATGTCGTCCTTCTTCTGGCTGACCGGCAGCTCGGCGGGATAGGCGATCCTCGGGACGGCGTTCCGGCGCTGCTCGACCAGCAGCTCGGCGCGGTCGATGTCGGCGGCGATCTCGGCGGCGACCTTCTGGCGGGCCTCGGCCTTGCGGACCCGGCGGGCCCCCTCCAACCGGCGCCCGATCCGGACCTGGTCGCGCAGGGTCAGCTCGGGCAGGCGGGCGGCCAGCTCACCGATTCCGGGACCCTCGGCGGGTGCGGGGGCGGACTGGACTGCGGGAGAACTCACTGCGGGCATCCCTCTAGGTTCGCAAGGAGGTGCGGCGGAGCGCACCTCGGTTTTCGAGCCCCTCCAGTGTCACAGCCGCCGGTGGGGAATCGCGAACGACGGGCAACGGTCGGCGACGGTTCCGGGCTCTGGGGGGTCGAGGAGGTGCTCATGGGAGCCCAGAAGACCGCACGGGACGAGGAGTTCCGGGCGTTCACCGGCAGTGCGTGGTCACGGCTGCTGCGTACGGCGTACCTGCTTGCGGGGGACCGGCACGGCGCCGAGGACCTGGTGCAGCAGGCGCTGGAGCGGGCCTACGCCGCCTGGAGCAGGGTCCGGGCGGCGGACGACCCGAACGCCTACGTGCGCCGGATCCTGATCAACGAGCACGCCCGGCGGTTCCGGCGCAGACCGGCCGAGTACCTGGTCAACGCCGTCCCCGACCGGCCCGCCCCGAGCGGACCCGACCCGGACGACCGGGCCGTGCTGCTCGCCGCGCTCGCCACCCTGCCCCCGCGCCAGCGCGAGGCCGTGGTGCTGCGGTACTGGGAGGACCTCAGCGAGTCCCAGACCGCGGCGGCGATGGGCTGCTCGGTCGGGACGGTGAAGAGCCAGGCGGCCAGGGGACTGGCCAAGCTCCGGGAGGCCTCCTCACTCAACGGGCTGACGACCATCGGAGGCGGAAGATGAGCGACGAGGACATGGCCGGGGCCGAGGCCGCGGCGTCGTACGGGCTGAGCGACGTGGCCGAGAGCATCGAGATCGGGGTCGTTCCGTACGACCGGCTGATGGCCGGGGGCCGGCGTCGGCTGCGGCGCCGGCGGCTGGTCACCGCAGGGGCGGCCGCGGCGCTGGTCGTGGTCGTGGCCGGGGCGGGGACGGCGATCGGCGGGTACGGGCGGGGAGCCGGCGGTGCCTCGGTGGCTGCCGTCTCCGCTGCGGCTGCGACCGCTTCGGGCAGGCCGTCGGCCTCGGGCAACCCGTCGGCCTCGGGTACCCCGACGGCCACCCCCACCCCGATGGCTTCGGCCGCTCCGTCCGGGACCGCGCGGGACCCGTTCACACCGATCCGGGTCAAGGTCAGCGAGGGCACCGTCAACGGCCACGCCCTGGAGGCCTGGGTCGCCCTGTGGCCGGCGGCCCCTACCGCGGGGGACGGCCTCAAGCAGGGCCGGCTGATCTGGGGGGAGCGGCGCGCCGCAGACGCGAACCTGTCGTCGAACCCCGAGCAGAGCGGCAACCCGGTCTGGGAGCCGCACACGGACCGGGTCGACGTCTATCTGATCGCGGACGGCAAGCGGCAGCCCGGAGACTTCGTGGAGACGACCACCGCCCCGGGCGGGACGGCGAAGGACGACGCGGCGGGCGTCATCAAGGGCGTGATGCTCAACCGCGTGGTCGGGGAGGCGGGCCGCCCGGACATGGTGGTCGTCCCGGTCGGACCCGAGGTCGCGAAGGTCGTGGTCACCTGGAAGACCGGCGGCTCCGTCGAGGCGGTGCCGGTCGCGGTCGGGGACTCCCCGGTCCACTGGTACGCCGTCGTCCGCAAGCCGGGCTCCACCGACAACACCGCCACCTCCTACGCCGCGGACGGGTCTGTGCTGCGGACCCAGGCCACCTGGTGGTGATCCGGCGCTGCTGGTGATCCGGCGCCGGGTCGCGGGCTGAGCCGCCGCTGCGCCCGATTGTCAGTGCCGCACGTCACAGTGGACCGGTGGCGTGACGAAGCGTCGACGATCGGGAAGGCGGTGGCCGATGAGCGGCGCGAAGGGTCTGTCCGAGGACCGGTGGGGGCGGATGCGCGACGTGCTGTCCGGGCACGTCGAGCGGGGCGGGGTGCCCGGCCTGGTGGCCGCCGTCGTGCGGGACGGCGACCTCCACGTCGAGGTGCTCGGCAGCCGGGACACGGCCGGCACCGCCCCGATGCGGCGGGACACCCTCTTCCGGATCGCCTCGATGACCAAACCGGTCACCGCGGTGGCCGCGCTCACCCTGGTCGAGGAATGCCTGCTGCGGCTGGACGACCCGGTCGACGACCTGCTGCCCGAGCTGGCCGACCGCCGGGTGCTGCGCCGGCCGGACGGCGCGCTCGACGACACCGAGCCCGCCGTCCGGCCGATCACCCTGCGCGACCTGCTCACCTTCGGCCTCGGCTACGGCTTCGCGATGCTCCCGCCGTCCGCGCCGATCGTCCGGGCGACGGCCGAGCGCGGCGTCGACGTCCGGCCACCCCGGACGGACTACCCCGAGCCGGACGAATTCCTGCGCCGCCTCGGCGAGTTGCCGCTGCTGCACCAGCCCGGGGCGGGCTGGCACTACCACACCGGCTCGACCGTCCTCGGCATCATGCTCGCCCGCGCCTGCGGCAAGCCGCTCGGCGAGGTGCTGCGTGAACGGGTCCTCGACCCCCTCGGCATGCGGGACACCGGCTTCACCGTCCCTGCCGACCAGGTGCACCGGCTCCCCGTCGAGTACGTGCGCGACCGGGCGAGCGGGCGGCTCGTCCCGTACGACGACCCGGCCGACAGCGCCTGGGCCCGGCAGGCGCGCCTCGACGACGGCGGCGGCGACCTGGTCTCGACGCTGGACGACTACCTCGCCTTCGCCCGGATGCTGCTGGCCGGCGGCGAGGGCGCCGGAGGCGTCCGGATCCTCTCCCGGCCGGCCGTCGAGCTGATGACCACCAACCACCTCAGCGCCGTCCAACTTACCGCCTCAGCACCGTTGTTGGGGCGTGACGAGCTCACCGGTTGGGGCTTCGGCGTCTCCGTCGCCACCACCCGCACCGGCCTCGCAGCCCCCGGCCGCTACGGCTGGGACGGCGGGCTCGGCACGGTCTGGTTCAACGACCCGGCCGAACGGCTGACCGGCGTCCTGCTCACCCAGCGGATGTTCGAGAACCCCGCTCCACCGGCCGTGGCGCGCGACTTCGAGGTGCTCGCGTACCAGGCCCTTGCGGGGTGAGCGCGGCCTCATCGGCGTCCGGGAGCCAGTCGCGGGCCGGGTCGTACTCCAGCCACCGGCTGCGGGCCGCCTCCGTCGTGAACGCCTCCAGCAGCTCCTCCAGCCGGTGGTGCGGGTCGGTGCCCGCGTCGGCCCGCCAGAGCAGCGACCAGGCGTAGAGCGGGGTCGGACCGGCCAGCGGGACGGTACGGACGCCGGGACGGCGGGGGAGCGGGCCGTCCGCGGGGACGAGCGAGAAACAGGTCGGATCGGCCCGGACCTGCTCGACGAAGTGCTCCAGGCCCAGATTGGTCGAACCGACCCGGTCGGTGATGCCGAAGCGGGCGGCGAAGCGGGTCAGGAAGTCCAGCCGGTCCACCGCCGCCGGATAGCGCAGCACACTGCCGCGCAACTCCACCGGGCTCAGGGTGTCCCGGCCCGCCAGCGGGTGATCGGCGGACAGCAACGCGTCCACCGGCTCCAACCGGACCAGCCGGTGCCTCAGCCCGGCGTCGGCGCCGTCCGGCAGGGCGTGCACCCGGCCGAACCCCGCGTCCGACTCCCCGCGCAGCAGCGCCGCCGCGACCGACGGCAGATCCCGCCCCGGCACCGGCTCCACCTCCAGCCCCGGCGCCGCGTCCACCGCCTGCGCCAGCGTTCGCATCGGCGCGTACAGGTGCCCCCACACATCGATCCGCAACGGACGCCCGGCCCCCCGCACGGACGCCACCGCGCGCTCCCCCTGCGTCAGCACCCGCCGGGCCGGCTCCAGGAACCGCAGCCCCGCCCCGGTCAGCCCCACCCCGCGGGCATCCCGCTCCAACAACCGCTCCCCGAGCGCCGCCTCCAACCGCGCCACCCGCTTCGACAGCCCCTGCTGACTGATCCCCAACCGCCCGGCCGCCCGCCCGAAGTGCAACTCCTCGGCCGTGACCACGAACGCCCGCACCTGCACCAGATCCAGATCCACCCGGGCACCTTAGGCGGTGGGCCGGGCGCGGGGGCGGCGTGGGAGGCGCCGTGGGTGGGGCGTTCACGGTGTGGGCCTCCGCGGCGTTGCCCGGGGGGGCGGTGCTTTCCGACCCGTGGCGCACCCCCTTCCTCCCCGCCCGACAACCGTCGGTTGTCGTCGCCCGCCGCCGGTTGTTGGAGCGGCCGGTGGCGGGCGCGGTGAGCTGGGGGTCCGATCAAGCGGAGGGAGTGCGGGGATGAAGGCGCTGGTGGCGGAGGGCGGTGCGGTGCGGTTCGCGGAGGTGGAGCAGCCGCGGCCGGGGGCCGGGGAGGCGCTGGTGAAGGTGGAGGCCTTCTCGGTGAACCGTGGCGAGACGTTCCAGCTGGAGACGCCCAGGCCCGGGTGGCGGCCGGGGAAGGACGTCGCCGGGCTGGTCGTGCAGGCCGCCGCCGACGGGTCGGGGCCAGGGGTGTGCCGGCGGGTGGTCGGCCACCCGTCGGCAGGGGGGTGGGCCGAGTACGTGTGCGTGCCGACCTCCTCGCTCGCCGAGCTGCCCGACAGCCTGGACGCCGTACGGGCCGCCGCGCTGCCGCTCGCGGGCCTCACCGCGCTGCGACTGCTGCGGACCGCCGGGGCGCTGGCCGGGCGGCGGGTGCTGATGACCGGGGCCTCCGGCGGGGTGGGGCACTACTTCACCGAGCTGGCCGCCGCGGCCGGGGCCGAGCTGACCGTCGTCACCGCCTCCCCGCAGCGCGGCCACCGGCTGGCCGAACTGGGGGCCGCCGAGGTGCTGCACGACCTCGGCGAGGCGCGCGGCCCGTACGACCTGGTGCTGGAGTCCACCGGTGGCACCGCCCTGCCGCTCGCACTGGCCCGGCTGGCCGGGCGCGGCACCCTGATCTGGTTCGGCCAGGCCTCCCGGACGCCCGCCACCCTCGACTTCTTCGACTTCTTCAAGGGCCCGGAGTCGGCCACCCTGCGGCACTTCCACTACGCCGACTCCGACGTGCCCGACGGCGCCGACCTGGCCACCCTGGTGCGCCTCGCGGGGGAGGGCCGGCTGACCCCGGAGCTGGGCCGGGTCGCGCCCTGGTCGGAGACCGCAGCCGTGCTCACCGACCTGCGCGAGCGCCGGATCCGCGGCAAGGCCGTCCTGACCGTCGCCTGACCCCCCTCCCGGAGAGGAACCCCACAGATGTCCTTCGTCGACGCCCCCGAGCAGCTGCCCGCCTTCGTGGAGGCGAACCGCCCCCGCGCCCACGGCGCAGGCCTCGACCCGTACGAGTACGCCCGGGTGACCGCCCCGCTGACCACGCTGCGCGACTGGCCGGCCGTCTTCGGCGCCGCCGGGCGCCGGTACGCCGTGGCGGCCGAGCACGCCGCCGCCGAGGGCCGTACGGTCACCGCCGGAACCGCCTACCGCGACGCCGCCCGCTGGTTCCACGTCGCCGGGCTGCTCCCGCACCCCGACCGGGCAGCCGCCGCCCGGCTCGCCGCCGAGGCCGACGAGGCGATGCGGCGGGCGCTGGCGCTGCTGGAGCCGACCGCGGAGCGGGTGGAGGGCGAGGGCTTCGCGGGCTGGCTGCGCCGCCCGGCCCCGGCGGGGGAGCCGGCCCCGGTGGTGGTGGTCGTACCGGGCATGGACTCCGGCAAGGAGGAGTTCCACGCGGTCGCCGAGGCCCTGCTGGTCCGGGGTGTCGCGGTGCTCGCGATCGACGGGCCCGGGCAGGGCGTCCTGGCCGCCACGAGCGTGCCGGAGCCGGACTACCACCGGGTGGTCGGCCGCGCCCTGGACACGCTCGCCCACCGCGACGGCCTGGACCCCGCCCGCACCGCCGTGATCGGCCTCAGCCTGGGCGGCTACTACGCCGCGACGGCCGCCGCCCGTGAGCCGCGGCTGCGCGCCGCGGTGACGGTCAGCGGCCCGTACCGGCTGGACTGGGAGCACCTGGTCCCGTTCGTCACCGAGACCCTCGCCCAGCGCTGCGGCGGCCCCGAGGCGGCCCGCGCGTTCGCGGCCCGGGTCGACCTGACCGTCCTCGCCCCGGCGATCACGCTCCCGCTGCTGGTGGTCGAGGGCGGCGAGGACCGCATTCCGGGCGTCACCGATGCCACCGCCCTCGCCTCACACGCCCCGAACGCCGAGCTCCTCCTCGTCCCCCACGGGAACCACCTCCTGGGCACCGCCCTCCCCGACTGGCTCCCCGCCACCGCCGACTGGCTCACCACCCGGCTCGCCTGAGCGGACCCGGATCCGCCGGTGCCGGACACCCGGCGTCGGGACCCGGCCGCCCGGAACGACGAAAGCCCCCGTAGCGAATTCGCTACGGGGGCTTCCCGGTTGTGGCCAGGGCCGGGGTCGAACCGGCGACCTTCCGCTTTTCAGGCGGACGCTCGTACCAACTGAGCTACCTGGCCGTACTGCACCGTCTCTTGCGAGACGAGCGATCCCGACGGGACTTGAACCCGCGACCTCCACCTTGACAGGGTGGCGAGCTAACCAACTGCTCCACGGGACCTTGTAGTGGCGAACCACTAAGGTCTTGCGGCACTGCACTTTACTACGGTACTGCGTGCCCCCAACGGGATTCGAACCCGTGCTACCGCCTTGAAAGGGCGGCGTCCTGGGCCACTAGACGATGAGGGCTTGCGGCCTGTCCCGCTGTCTCCAGCGTTCGGGGACGTCGAGAAGCATATGGGATGCCGGGCGGATCGCCAAAACGGGTTTGGGCCGGGTGGGGGGCGGGGCCCCGGCGGGGGGTCAGGACCAGCCGAGTTCGCCGAGCTCGTGGTCGTCGAAGCCGAAGTGGTGGGCGACCTCGTGGATGACGGTGGTGCGGACCTCCTCGACCACCTGCTCGCGGGTCTCGCAGTGGCGCAGGGTGGGGCCGCGGTAGATCAGGATGCGGTCGGGCAGCACGCCGGCGTACCACTCGCCGCGCTCGGTGAGCGGGGTGCCCTCGTAGAGACCGAGGAGTTCGGGGTCGCCGGGGTCGGGTTCGTCCTCGACGAAGACCGCGACGTTGTCCATCATGGCGGCGAGGTGCGGGGGAATCTGGTCCAGGGCGTCGCCGACCAGCGTCTCGAACTCTTCCCGGGTCATCTCCACCGGATCATTGTCGGGTCTGGGGTGACGGTGTGCCAGGCAGCGGACGCCGGTGTTTGATGGGGCTATGGCGACCTCGGAGGATGCGTTGGACGACACCGCGGAGGGGCCGGCGCGGACCGGTCCGCCGGCCGCCGCGGCGGCGGTGCGCGGTCGTCCGCCGGTGCTGCGCGGGCAGGGGCCGGCGGTGGCGGTGGTCGCGGTGGGCGGCGCGATCGGGGCGGTGGCCCGGTACGCGGCCGGGCTCGGCCGGGAGACCGGGCCGACGGCGTTCCCGTGGACGACGCTGCTGATCAACGTGGTCGGCTGCGCGGTGATCGGGGTGTTCCTGGTGGCGATCACCGAGGGGCGGCCGGCGCATCCGCTGCTGCGGCCGTTCTTCGGCACCGGGGTGCTGGGCGGGTTCACCACCTTCTCGACCTACTCGGTGGACATCCGCCGGCTGTTGGAGGCGGGGCGGCTCGGGCCCGGGCTGGCGTACCTGGGGCTGACCCTGCTGGGCGCGCTCGGCGCGGTGTGGGCGGCGGCGGTGCTGACCCGGCGTCTGATCCGCCGTCCGGTCCGTGACGGGGGTGCCCGGTGAGCCGGCTGGGCGGGCCGGCGCTGCGGCTGACCGTGCTGGTGGGCGAGAGCGACATGTGGCACCACCGCCCGCTGTACAGCGAGGTCGTGCACCGGGCGCGGGCGGCCGGGCTGGCCGGGGCGAGCGTGTTCCGGGGGATCGAGGGGTTCGGCGCCTCGTCGCTGGTGCACACGGCGCGGCTGCTGTCGCTGAGCGAGGACCTGCCGGTGGCGGTGGTGATCGTGGACCAGGAGGAGCGGGTGCGGGCGTTCCTGCCGCAGCTGGAGGAGCTGGTGGCCGAGGGTCTGGTGGTGCTGGACCACTGCGAGGTCGTCCGGTACACGGGCCGTAGGGCCGACCGGGGCGGGGGAGCGGAGTGAACTGGCTGCTGGTGGTGGTGGGCGCGGTGGTCGGCGCGCCGCTGCGGTACCTGACCGACCGGGCGGTGCAGTCCCGGCACGACTCGGTGTTCCCGTGGGGCACCTTCACGGTGAACGTGTTCGGCTGCCTGGCACTCGGCCTGCTGACCGGCGCGGTGGCGGCCGGGGCGGCCTCCTCGCACGTCCAGCTGCTGGTCGGGACGGGCTTCTGCGGGGCGCTGACCACCTACTCGACCTTCTCGTACGAGACCCTGCGGCTGGCCGAGTCCGGCGCCGTGCGGTACGCGGTGGCGAACGTGGCCGGCAGCCTGGCGGCCGGTCTGACCGCGGTGTACGCGGGCGCGGAGCTGGCCTCGGCGCTCTGGGGCTGAGCGGGCCCGGTCCGGACCCCGGTCCGGACCCCGGCCCGGACCCCGGCCCGGACCCCGGTCCGGACCCCGGTCCGGACCCCGGCCCGGACCCCGGCCCGGACCCCGGCCCGGACCCCGGCCCGGGGGTGATCGGGAGGCGCCGGGAACTGCCCTGCAGCCCGTGTCCCGCCGTACCCGGCGCGCGTTGGGCACCGAAAGCGGCCGCGCGCCAGTGGGCGGCCCGGGTGGGGTGGCAGAGAGGGAGCTCGGTGGCTTCGGTGCGGGCGGTGCGTGCGGTTCGGGTGCGGGTGGCCGCGCCGGTGCGGGAGACGCGGGAGCCGGCGGTCCGGCGGTCGCGCGCGGTACGGGCGGCGGCGGTGCTGGCGGTGGCCGGGCTGGGGCTGACCGGCTGCATGTCGGTCGGTCCGGTGGCGGAGGAGAAGCACGGCGGGGCGGCACCGGTCGGGCAGGCCGGTCCGGCGGGCAGGCCGGGCGTGACGGGCGGGCCCTCGGCCTTGCCGACCGCCGGCCACCCGGGGGGTGTCTCGGGGCGCCCGGAGCGCCAGGGGGGCCTGCAGGCGGAGAACGCGCCCGTGGGGGCCACGACCGCCGTGGCGGGCGAGGTCGCGCCCGGTGCGAACGGCGCGGTCGCCGGCGTGGTCCCGGTGCCGGGGGCGGGCGCTCCCGAGAGCGCGCCGGGCGCCAACAGCTCTACGGGGGGCGGGAATCAGAGCCCCGCGCCGCACCCGGGCGGCGGCACCTCGACCGGTACCGGCGGCACCGCGGGCCCCGGCGGTACGGGCGGCACCGCCGAGGGCCGCTCCGGCGGCCCGGCCGGGACCCCGTCGGCCACCCCGAGCAGCCGCCCGTCCGGCTCCCCCGAGCCGGAGCACACCACGCCCGCCGCGACCGTCCCGCCGGCCCCCCAGCCCTCCTCGGGAAGCTCCGGTTCCTCGGCCCCGAGCCCCCGCGCGGGTGGACAGTAGCGGGCTGACCAGGGCATTTGCCTCCGATCCCGGGGGTCCTCTATGGTGGTAGATCGTTCGTTTGATTCATTTGACTGGCGCCCCATTCCCATCGGCGCCCTTGGCGCGTTCCGGCGATCCGTGGCTGACCGCATAGAGGCGGTTGTGAAACAGAACCCCGGACTTTGGCGCGTGCCACTTCCGGAAGGTTTTGCATGTCTCTCGTTGACGACGCCCGCTTCGCCATGCCCGCGAGCGAGTCCGCCGCCGATGTCACCGACACCACCGCTCCCGCCACCGACGCCGCCGACGTCGAGCTGACCACCGACGCCGTCGAGGCCGAGGAGATCGTCGAGCCCGTCGAGCCCACCGTGACCTTCGGCGACCTGGGCCTGCACGACGACGTCGTGCGCGCCCTCGCCAAGCGCGGCGTCACCACCCCGTTCCCGATCCAGGCCGCGACCATCCCGGACGCCCTGGCCGGCAAGGACGTGCTGGGCCGTGGCCGTACCGGCTCCGGCAAGACCCTCAGCTTCGGCCTGCCGCTGCTGACCCGCCTCGCCGACGGCGAGCGCACCAAGCCCAAGCACCCGCGCGGCCTGATCCTCGTCCCGACCCGCGAGCTGGCCATGCAGGTGGCCGACGCCCTGGAGCCGTTCGGTTCGGTGCTCGGGCTCAAGCTCAAGGTCGTCTGCGGCGGCACCTCGATGTCGAACCAGATCTACGCGCTGGAGCGCGGCGTCGACATCCTGGTCGCCACCCCGGGCCGCCTGCGCGACCTGATCAACCGCGGCTCGGCCAAGCTGGCCGACGTCCAGACCGTCGTCCTCGACGAGGCCGACCAGATGGCCGACATGGGCTTCCTGCCCGAGGTCACCGAGATCCTCGACCAGGTGCCGGCCGGCGGCCAGCGCCTGCTGTTCTCCGCCACCCTGGAGAACGAGATCGACACCCTGGTCAAGCGCTACCTGAAGAGCCCGGTCACCCACGAGGTCGACCCGTCGGCCGGCGCGGTCACCACCATGACCCACCACATCCTCGTGGTGAAGCCCAAGGACAAGGCGCCGATCACCAACGCGATCGCCGCCCGCAAGGGCCGCACGATCATCTTCGTCCGTACCCAGATGGGCGCCGACCGCGTCGCCGAGCAGCTCATCGAGGCCGGTGTGAAGGCCGACGCGCTGCACGGCGGCATGACCCAGGGCGCCCGCACCCGCGTCCTCGGCGACTTCAAGGACGGCTACGTCAACGTCGTCGTCGCCACCGACGTCGCCGCCCGCGGCATCCACGTCGACGGCATCGACCTGGTCCTCAACGTGGACCCGGCCGGCGACCACAAGGACTACCTGCACCGCTCCGGTCGCACCGCGCGCGCCGGGCGCTCCGGCGCCGTCGTCACCCTGGTGCTGCCGCACCAGCGCCGCGGCGTCTTCCGCCTGATGGAGGACGCGGGCGTCGACGCCTCGCGTCACATCCTCGACCACGCCTTCGACGCCGAGGTCGCCAAGATCACCGGCGCCCGCTCGCTCACCGAGGTGCAGGCCGAGAGCGCCGCCAACATCGCCGGTGCCGCCGAGCGCGAGCTCGCCGACATGACCCGCCAGCTGGAGCGCGCGCAGCGCCGCGCCACCGAGCTGCGCGAGGAGGCCGACCGCCTGGCCGCCCGTGCGGCGCGCGAGCGGGCCGAGCTGGGCATCGAGGACGAGGCCCCGGCCGCCGACGAGGCGGGCGAGCAGGCCGCCGCCGAGACCCCGGCCGCCGCCGAGGCCGCCCCCGCCGCGCCGCAGACGGAGGAGCGCACCCCGTCGTACCGCGAGGCGCGCACCGAGCGTCCGGCCTTCGCGCGTGACCGGGACCGCGACCGGGACCGGGACCGTGACGACCGTCGCTCGGGCGGCTTCAACCGGGACCGTGACGACCGTCGTTCCGGCGGCA
>NZ_JBEXKB010000034.1:0-69278 GCF_040609455.1 Kitasatospora sp. NPDC004669 | reverse complement strand
GCTTCGCCGGCCGCGACCGTGACGACCGTCGCTCGGGCGGCTTCGGCGACCGTGACGAGCGCCGTTCCGGCGGCTTCAACCGGGACCGCGACGACCGTCGTTCGGGCGGCTTCGGCGGCCGTGACGACCGCCGCTCCGGTGGCTTCGACCGCGACCGCGGCGGCTTCAACCGGGACCGTGACGACCGTCGTTCCGGCGGCTTCGCCGGCCGCGACCGTGACGACCGTCGCTCGGGCGGCTTCGGCGACCGTGACGAGCGCCGTTCCGGCGGCTTCAACCGGGACCGCGACGACCGCGGCGGCCGCTCCTTCGGCGACCGTCCGGCCCGCTCCTTCGGCGACCGCCCGTCCTTCGGCCGGGACCGTGACGAGCGCGGCGGCAGCAGCCGTCCGTTCTCGCGCCGTGACGACCACCGCTCCGGCGGCCGTCCGCAGGCCGACCGCGGTGGCTTCAACCGTGACCGCGGTGGCTTCGGTGACCGTGACCGCGGTGGCTTCAACCGCGACGACCGCAAGCCGCGCTGGAAGAACTGACGTCGTACGGCCGGTGGTTGACTGCCGGTCGGGCTGACTGACCCGAACGCACGAAGGGCCCGCTCCGTCCCCCGGAGCGGGCCCTTCGCGTTCCCCCGATACCCCCCCAACACCTCTGCGTGTGCGCCCCCCGAGGTGTTGTTCTGGGAGTGAGAATAACCTGTGGCGCGGCACGGCGGTAGTCCCGTAGCGTCACGACCATGAGCAGCAGACTGCATGACGTGGCACGGGTGAACGAGGAGATCGCCGAGCGGGGGAGCTTCCGGACGCCCGGGGGCGAACTCGTGCAGGTGGGGGAGCAGTTGACGGCGGCGAAGGCCGGCACGGTGTCGTACGCGCCGCAGGCGCTGGACAGGCTGCTGGTCTCCGCCGAACCGGGGCCGGGGCCGGCGGCCGGGCGGATCGAGGTGACGGCCGAGGGGAGCGTCCAGGCCGCTCGGCGGCTGGTCGCGGCCGGGGCCGGGCCGGTCGGGGTGCTGAACTTCGCCTCCGCGCGCAATCCCGGCGGTGGCTACCTGCGCGGCGCCCGCGCCCAGGAGGAGGACCTGTGCCGCAGCGCGCTGCTGTACTCCTGCCTGCTGGAGGCGCCCGACTACTACGAGGCGCACCGGGCCTCGACCGACCTGCGGTACAGCCACCGGGTGATCGTCTCGCCCGGGGTCCCGGTGAT
The DNA here is from genome assembly GCF_040609455.1 of Kitasatospora sp. NPDC004669. NCBI lineage: Bacteria > Bacillati > Actinomycetota > Actinomycetes > Kitasatosporales > Streptomycetaceae > Kitasatospora > Kitasatospora sp. NPDC004669. Next base: position 68,075 of record NZ_JBEXKB010000034.1, on the reverse strand, counting down.
CCGGGACGGGCGCGGCGCCCTGCTGGCCCGGCCGTACCCGGTCACCTTCCTGACCTCGCCCGCGCCCAACGCCGGTCAGCTGGAACGGCGTTCGCCCGGGACGGACGTCCGCGGCGTGCTCGCCGAGCGGGCCGTCCGGGTGCTCGCGGCGGCGGCCCGGCACGAGGTCCGCGCCCTGGTGCTCGGCGCCTGGGGCTGCGGGGTGTTCCGCAACGACCCGGCGGAGGTCGCCGAGGCCTTCGAGGGCGCGCTGAAGCGGTACGGGGCCGCCTTCGACCGGGTGGTGTTCGCGGTCTGGGACCGCTCACCGGTCTCGGTGAACCGGGCCGCCTTCGAGGCCCGGTTCGGCACGGCGGTGGTGCCCTCCGTGCCCTCCTGAGCTACCGCTTGCGGGCGGCCAGCACCGTCGCGGCCGTGGAGGCGGCCGCGACCACACCGGTGACGGCGAAGACGGACGGCCAGGCGCCGATCCGCTTCGCCAGCGGGTGCGAGCCACCGAAGGCCGCCACGTACAGGCCGGTCAGCGCCGCCGCGGTGGCCGTGCCCGCGCTCCGGCGCCACTGCGCGGCCGCGCCGGCACCGGCCACCGCCAGCACCGCGCCACCCAGCTCACGCCGGCCGCTCCAGCGGGCGACGCCGTAACCGCCGACCAGACCGCTCGCCGCGGTCAGCGCGGCGGGCGCGGCGGCCGTGAGCGCGTTCGGGACCTTCGCCATCGTCGACTCCACTCCTCGGGGCGTGCATCGGATTCCGACCATAACCCGGCGAACAGCGCGGCCGTCCGGAGCCTCCTACCCGAACGCCCCCACCACGGACATCCCCGGCACCGTCCGGGCCAGCAGTCGCGCCGCCTCCGCCGGGTCGAGCACCCGCTCCAACCGCAGGTCGCCCGGGACTTCCTGGATGAACCGCCCGGCCGACCAGCTGCGCTCGTACGGCTGCGGCTCCAGCACCAGGGTGCGCACGCCGTCCAGCACCGGGATGTCGGCGGGCGTCCCCTCGTTCCAGAGCCAGGAGCCGTCCGGCGCGACCAGGTTGAAGGCGCCGGTCGCGATCGGCCGGCGGCCGCCCAGGAACTCGGTCCGGGCCAGCGCCACCACCTCCGGGTCCTGCGGGGCGCCGGGCAGGTGGCCGCCGCCGATCAGCACGTCGGCGAGCAGGGTGTGCAGCTGGAAGGTGTCGCTCAGGCCGCTCATCCGCAGCAGGTAGCCGGTGCCGGTGGGGCGGTCGAGCACCAGCAGCGGCTCGTCGTCGAGCATCTGCGCCAGACAGGTGAGGCCCTTGAGGTCGTGCTGCTCGCCCTGGTACCGGCCGGCCAGCTCCAGCAGCACCTCGGTGACGCCGGAGGCGCGGGCCTCGGCCCGGACCGGAGCGTGGGAGTAGACCGCCCAGGCGGCCCGCTGCCACAGGTGCAGCGTCCACCAGGCGACCACGGCCAGGTGCGCGTGCCACTCGTCGAGGTGCGCCGGGTCCTCGATCCGGGCGTGCGCCTGCGCCGGATCGTCCTCCTCCCGGTCCGGGAGCGGGCCGCCGCCGGTCTGCGCCCAGCGCTCGACCAGCCGCTGCGCGCCGGTCAGCGCCCCGCGCAGGCCGGCCAGCACCGGGCCGGCGCAGGCCACCGGGTCGGCGCCGTATTCCACGCAGGCGCCCACCACCATCGCCAGGTGCGCCCGGGGGAACGGCGGGGCGTCCGGCAGAAGCGCGGCCAGTCGGGGCCCGGCGGCCCGCCGCTCGGCCGGTTCGGCCGGGCCGAACAGCCCGCCGACCAGGCCCAGGGCCGGGCCGAAGTTCTCGTCGTCCCCGGCGTCGACCGCCGCCTCCAGCTCGGCCACCGCGTCGAGGAGGGTGGGTTGCTGACGCTGCGACGGGATCTGACCGCCGGTATGCTCCGGGTTCTGCGCGGGGTTCGGCTCTGGGCTCTGCTCGGTGGACATTCGCCGCAGCATAGGCGGCGGAGCCGGTCCACCGGAAACGCCCCAGCGCGCAGCCCCGGTGACGGATACTCGCGCGGTGACCGCGTCTCCCGTTTCCCCTGATGCTCGCGGTGTCCATGGGGCACCCGAGGCCCGTGAACCCCGTGAAGCCGCCGAGCCGGCTCTGAAGGTGGCGCCTCTGGAACTCTTCCTGGACCTCGTCTTCGTCTTCACCATCACCCAGCTCACCGGCAGCCTGGTCCACCACCTCACCCTCGACGGCTTCGCCCAGGTGCTGGTGATGCTCGGGGTGATCTGGTGGATGTACGACGCCTTCATATGGCTGACCAACGCGATGCCGCCGCGCACCCACGGGCGGCGCGGGCTGCTGATGCTCGCGATGGGCGCCTTCCTGGTGATCGCCATGTCCGTGCCGCACGCCTTCGAGGGCGGCGGTGCCGCCTTCGGCTGGGCGTACCTGCTGGTGGTCGCCCTGCACACCGGGATGTTCATCGCCGCCGGGGTGGCGCCCGCCGCGGTGCTGCGGATGGGCGCGTCCAACCTGGTCGTCACCGCGCTGGTGGTGGTCGGCGGCTACCTCACCGGGAGGGTCCAACTCGGCCTCTGGGTAGCGGCCTTCGCGATGCAGTTCGTCACCCCGAAGGTGGACCGGCTGCCCGAGTTCCGGCTGCGCGCGGACCACTTCGTGGAGCGCCACGGACTGATCGTGATCATCGCCTTCGGCGAGTCGGTGATCGCCATCGGGGCCGGCGCCGGGACGACCGCGCTCGGGCCCGCGCTGATCGCGGTCGCGCTGCTCAGCCTGACCGCCTGCGTCGGGCTCTGGTGGGCGTACTTCGGGCACGACGACGATGTGCGCGCCGAGCACCACATGGCCGCGCTGCCCTCCGCCGACCGCAACCGGGCCGCCGTCACCGTCTACTACCTCGGCCACTTCGGGCTGCTGCTCGGGGTGGTGCTGTTCGCCGCCGGGGTGAAATCGGCGGCCGCCCACCCCGGCGCCGCGATGACCGGCCCGCAGGCCTGCGCGCTGGCCGGGGGCATCGCGGTGTACCTGGTGGTGAACACGGCCGTGCGCCGCTTCTTCGACCTGGGCCCCAACCTGCCCCGGCTGCTCGGCGCGGTCGCGGTCGCGGCGACCGTCCCGCTGGGCACCGAGGTCTCGGCGCCGGCCCAGGTGGGCGCCGTGGTGGCGGTGCTGGCGGCTGTATTCGGACACGAGGCCGCCTGTCGGCGCCCGGTGGGAGACTTCGGACATGACTGACCGAGCGACTGACCGAGCGGCTGACCGAGTGACCGGCAGCGCGACCGACAGCGCGACCGACAGCGCGGCCGACAGCGCGGCCGACAGCGCGGCCGACCCCGCGATCACCGACGGCCGCTACCGGATCCGCAACGTCGGCGGCGGCCTGCTGCTGGAGGTCGCCGGGGCCTCCCGACGCAGCGGCGCCCGCATCCGGGTGGGCGCGGACGACGGCTCCGACGCCCAGCTCTGGCAGCTCACCGCCGTCCACCCGGGCGGCGCGCTGTTCCACATCGAGAACGCCGCCAGCGGCAAGCGCGTGGACGTCACCGGCGCCTCCCCGGACGACGGCGTCCCGATCCAGCAGTGGTCCGCCAACGCCTTCGGCGCCCAGGAGTGGCTGCTGGAGGCCCACGTCGACGCGCCGGGGACGTACACCGTCACCAGCTTCATCAGCGGCAAGCCGCTGACCGTCTCGGCGGAGCCGGACGCGGGCGTCCAGCAGTGGGAGGACGTCGACGCGCCGACCCAGTGGTGGCGCTTCGAGCGCCAGTAGCGGAGTCCTCGCCGCGGTCAGGCCGAGAGGTTGGCGTGCAGGGAGTCCAGTTCGGCCTCGGTGACGCCGTGGGCCCGGAGGTAGGCCGGGACGGTGCCGTGGTGGGTGCGGATCCAGCCGAGGGAGGCGGCGATGAGTTCGGCGCTGATCGGGCGGGAGACCCGCTCGGTGCCGGTCTCGTCGATGTACGGGACGGGGCCCCTGTCCAGGCCGAGGCCGACGTTGGAGCGCAGGAAGTCGGAGGTGATGTCGGCGTCGGAGGCGCCCAGCAGGGACTGCAGGACGGCGACGGTGAGGCCGGTGCGGTCCTTGCCGACCGCGCAGTGCACGACCACCGGCAGCGCCTCCGGGGCGGCCAGGCGGCGGATGACCGCGGTGAGCGAGGGCCCGGCGGTCTCCGGCATGAAGGTGTAGAGGGCGGCCTGGTCCTCGGGCCAGGGCCGGTCGACGTCCTCGCGGTTGGCGGGCAGGGTCGGCAGGTTGAGGGACTCGTGGTCGAGGCCGTGCCGCTGGTCCGGCCAGACTTCCAGCTCGAACGGGCTGCGCAGGTCGATCACCGTCCGCAGGCCGAGGTCCTTGAGCTGCCGGGCGCCCTCCTCGGTGAGTGTGTGGAAGGACCCGGAGCGGTACAGCACACCCCGACGGAGGGCGCCGATCCCGCCCGCGTCACGGAAGTTGCGCACACCGGCGATGTCGATGAAGGCGTCGGTCATGGCCCCCACCGTACGGGCGCGGACGGATCGGCGGAAGGAAACCGGAGGGGACGGTCCGCTGAAGCCCCGCCCCAGGGACCGCAGCCCCCGGACGCGGCCCCAGGGGACCGCAGCGCCCCCGGCGGGGTCCTCAGCGCCCGCCGGAGACCTCCAGGAACGCGCCCGTGGTGTACGAGGCGGCCGGGGAGAGCAGGAAGAGGATCGCCTCGGCGACCTCCTCCGGCCGTCCGCCGCGCTGCATCGGCAGGCCCGGCGCGACCCGGTCGACCCGGCCCGGCTCGCCGCCGAGCGCGTGGATGTCGGTGTGGATCAGGCCCGGGCGGACGGTGTTGACCCGGATGCCCTCGGCCGCGACCTCCAGCGCGAGTCCGCGGGTCATCGAGTCCACCGCGCCCTTGGCGGCCGCGTAGTCGACGTACTCGTTCGGCGAGCCGATCCGGGAGGCGGCCGAGCCGACGTTGACGATCGCGCCGCCGCGCCCGCCGTAGCGGGTGGACATCCGGCGGACGGCCTGGGCGGCGCACAGGAACGGGCCGGTGATGTTGGCGGCCCAGATCCGGTTCAGCCGGTCCTCGTCGATCTCCTCCAGCCGGCACTGCTTCTCCAGCGTGCCCGCGTTGTTCACCAGCCCGGTGAGCTCGCCGAGTTCGGTGTCCACGGTGGCGAACAGCCGCTCCACCTCGGCGGTGCGGCTGACGTCGGCCCGGACGGCGAGAGCGGTGCCGCCCTCGGCCCGGATCGCGTCCACCACGGCGGTGGCCGAGGCCCCGTCCGCACGGTAGTTGACGCAGACCCGGTAGCCGCGGCGGGCGGCCAGCAGGGCGGTGGCGGCGCCGATGCCGCGGCCGGCGCCGGTGACGATCAGGACTTCGTCGGTGCTGGTGGTCGACATGGTCCGTACGCTACCCGGGGAGTCAGCCGCGGACACCCGGCGACGTCGCCCGCAGCGCCGCGATCTTCGGTGCGCGGCTCCTCGGCGAGTCCAGGCCGAAGCCGCGGGCGTCGCCGAGTTCGTCCCGGACGAAGGCCTCGGTGAGGGCCAGCGCCCCGCGCAGCGCGTCGTCGGGCGGGACGAACAGCTGGTGGACGATCTCGGCCCGCTCGGTGTCGTACTCCCACAGGCCGACGATCCGGCCGCGGTCGAGCACCAGGTGGGTCTGCGGGTCGGCCTCACCGCCGAAGGTGCGTCCGGCCTTGCCGGCCGGCAGCCGGCGGGCGGCGTCGGCCGGGTCGAGCAGTCGGGGCAGGTCGCGGTGCAGCAGATGGATGCCGTCGATGCCGGCCAGCAGGGTGTAGTGCGGTTCGGTCGGCACCTCGAACTCGGCGAACTCCTCGGCGAGTTCGGGTGGCAGCAGGAGTTCCGAGCCGGGCGCGAGCGGGACCAGCCCGGCCTCGGCGACGGCCCGTCTGGCGGTGGCGGCGGAGAAGCCGGAGAACCAGCGGAAGTGCTTGAGGGTGGCCGGGCCGGCCCAGGAGAAGTAGCGGCGGGCGAGGTCGACGGCGTCCCCGCGGACCGGCTGGTCCCAGCTGACGTAGCCGTAACGCTGCTGGTCCAGGCGGCCGTTGACCGGCACCCGGCGGATCCGGCCGCGCGACTGCATCAGCCCGAGAGCGAGCGGCAGGGTGGTCGCCACACCGCGCTTGCGGCCCGCCTCGCCGAGCGGCCGCACGGCGTCACCGACCGCCTCCCGGATCGTGGCCGGGTCCAGTGGCCCGGCCTCGGTCAGCACCCGCTCGACGGCCAGGCAGAGCTGCTCGACCTCGTCCCGGCCGACCCCCAGGTGCTTCTCCGCGGCGGCCAGTTCACCCGCCGGGGCGGCCGCGCCGACCGCCAGGCCGAGCGCGAAGTCGGCGGCCGGCAGCACGTACGTACAGCCGCGCGCGGACGGCAGCTCGTGCACCTCCAGGGCGGCCACCGCCGCGTCCACCGCCGCCCGCCCGAGCCCGGCCCGGGCGAACAGGCCCAGGTACGGGGCGGCGCCGCCCACCGAGCGGGCCCAGCCGGTGGCGGCCAGCACCTCGGCGGCGGACGCCCCGGTGCGCGGGCGGTCCAGCCACTGCCGGTGCGACCACCAGGCCCGCAACTTCCCGAGGCCCACCGGCTGGTTCTCCGCGCGGGGACCGCGCTCCGGATCGTGCTCCATGGGGCCAGTATCGGCGGCCGGGCGGACCCCGGACCGGAATTCGCTCGCCCGGCGCGGCCCGCTCCGGAGAGGATGCGGTACCCGCTCGCACACCTCGGGCGGTACCGCCCGTCCGTTCGAGAGGAGCCTTCGCATGCTCTCCGCCCCCGGCACCGTCCTGCTGTCCGGCATCGTCGGCTCCACCGCGTACGGCTTCGCCCACGCCGGCTCCGACCTCGACCGGCTGGGCCTGTTCGCCACCCCCACCGAGGAGTTGCACGGCCTGCACCGCCCGGCCGAGTCGCACGTCACCACCGCGCCGGACGTCACCCTGCACGAGGCCGCCAAGTGGTGCCGGCTGGCGCTGTCCTGCAACCCGACCGCCTCCGAACTCGTCTGGCTGCCGGAGGACCTGTACGAGACCGCCACCCCGCTCGGTCGCGAACTGGTCGGAATCCGCTCGACCTTCCTCAGCGGGCCGGCCGTCCGCAAGGCCTATCTCGGTTACGCCGACCAGCAGTTCCGCAAGCTGCTGACCCGCGACACCAGCGACCCGGTCACCCGCCGCCGGGCCGCCAAGCACGCCCGGCACCTGGTCCGGCTGGTCGAACAGGCCGTCCGGCTGCACGAGACCGGCCACCACCTGATCCGGCTGCCCGACCCCGAGCGCGTCCGTGACCTCGGCGAACGCATCGCCGACCGCCCCGAGACCGCCGAACCCCTGCTCGCCGACGCCGCCGAACGCCTCGCCCGCCCGGGCGTCCTACCCGACGCCCCCGACCCGCGCCCCGCCGAAGCGTGGCTGCGCCGGGTCCGCGCCGCCCACTACACCCCGCCTCAAGCCCCGCCCCACGAACCCGGCGCGCCCACCCAATCCACTGGCGGAGCCCCGGGCCCCACCGGGTAGGATCACCGTGGCCCTCCCCACCCGGGACCACCCCGGGATCCAGCCGGGACCAAGGGCCGCGGGCCACTAGCTCAATTGGCAGAGCTGCGGACTTTTAATCCGTAGGTTCAGGGTTCGAGCCCCTGGTGGCCCACTCTTTCCGGAGGCGGTCTTGCCCCGCTGACCTGTGACGTAGCGCCCTGACTCGGTTTCGCCGGTCGGGGCGTTCTCGCTTTCCCGGGGGCGGGTGAGCCCGAAGCGAGCCCGACGGTTTCGCCGACTGCCGCCTTTCGGGCCCGGGGAACCAGCCGTGCGCGGCCTCGGACACCTCCCGGTCGACCTCCGGGAGGAGGCTGGTGTACGTGTCGGACGTGCGCGTGATCGTGGAGTGCCGCAGCGTCTCAAGGGACGAGACCCTTCGAGTGAAGAACCGGGGCAAGGCCGCCTGATTGGCGGTTCGCTGGCCGCCGGGGAGTTTTCCGGACCATACGTTCAACTCCGGCGCTCACAGGGGCGGCGCTCGTGCACGGAGTTCGTCCGCACCTGCCACGGACCACAAAGCCAGGAGGAACAGTCATGCGCCTGACCCGCTGCGCTCTCGTCGCCGCAACGGTGGCGGCTTCCGCCTCAGCCTTTGGCCTGCCCCTCTTCTTCATGGACCGGATGTCCCACGGTTCCGATGCCACGCGGGTCCGCATGGTCAGCGCCCCCGGCACCTCGTGGAACGAGGCCGAACCGTCCTGGCCGCTCTCCACGAATCCGGGTCTGCGGGAATCAGTGCGCCCCTGTTTCAGCTACGGCGGCCCCTACTGCGGCTGGGTGGGAGCGTACTGGGGCGGTTGCGACCGGGAGTGGGGCCTGAGCTACGGGGTCAAGAATCCTGCCTGGATCTGCCCCCACGACCCCCGCCCGAGTTCCTCGGCCACGCCGGACCCCACCGAAAGCAGCAGTTCCTCCTGACCGGTTCCGCCGGGAGGCCTGCGTCCTCGCCTGACCGGCGGCCGGCTGGCCGCCGGACGGAGCTGCACGGATGCGGAACCGTCCCGGCGTGGCCGACCCGGCCGCCCCCCGGAAGGCGGCCGTCCGCTATTGGTGCGGCTCGGTCGGCGGCAGATCGGGCTCCTGATGCGATGTGAGGTCAGGGGCCGGAGGTGCCGCCGGTTCCTGTTCCGGCCGAGTAGCACGCTGCCGACGACGTCGGTGGAGCCAGGCCGTGGCCAGCACTCCCAGCACCATCAGCGAGCCGCCGGTCGCGATCCCGATGCGCTTCGCGCTCAGGCGGCCGACGCTCCTGCCGACAGCCGCACCATCAGGCGAAGGAGGGAGGTTGGCGCCCCCGGAAGCGAGCGGGTCCGGCGCAGGCTGGCCGTTGTGAAGGTGGCCCCCTTCCTGGGGCGACGGGGACCCGGACCCCTGGGGCGACGGGGCGCCGGACGGGCCGCCCCCCTCGGCGGCTTCACCGTCGTGCGGGTGATCACGGCCACCGTGGTCACCGTCGCCGTGGTGGTCGAAGTCGTCGATGCAGTGGGAGGCCGGGAAGGGGAAGGCTCGCTCGTGGCGGTCGAAGGCCTTCGCCACGAAGACCGGGTGCTCCCTGAAGAAGCCTCGGATCTGCCACTCGTACTGGTTGGTGGTCTGGGTGGGATAATTCACGTTCAGATACGTTGAAACAGTGAAGCCGGGCCATGGCGCCTCCGGCTGCGCGGTCGAGGATGACGGGTCCCTCGCGAGAACGAGAGCCTCCGGCCCGCGCCGGCTGTTGGTCAGAATCACCCTGAGGTTTCCGTCGAGGATCACGACACGGCGGGGGCTGAAGCAGTGGCGCCAGGGACTACGGGGATGGCCGCGCCCGTTCCGGTCCCGGTCCCAGTCCCGGTCCCCGTCCCAGTCCCATTCCCCGTCCCATTCCTCGTCCCCGTCCCTGTCCTGGAGCCACGGGGAGCCGGACGCGGGCCGTGTGGACGCCTGGGCGGCGACGCCTGCAGGCGGAGACGCAAGGGCGATAGCCGCACCTGCGAGCGAGGCCGCAACCCAGGGTCGAAGATTCATCCAATGACCTCCATGGGTGGCGGACGCAGGCAAACCGCCTGCCGGGCGACACAGCCGGGTGTCAGAAGAAGTTAAGAGGAGTCGGCTCATCACATCGTGAACATCCTCGGGGAGCCGCACCCTTGTCACTCAGCCGCAGCAGTGGATCTTTCAATCCGTAGGTTCAGGGTTCGAGCCCCTGGCGGCCCACACGATGGAGCCGTGTCCGACCTGGGCGTTCTCCCTTCGGGGAGGGCGCCCTTTCGTCGTTTCCGGGACAGCGGGTACCCGGCAGAGTTGGGCGACGGTGACTCAACTATCTTGAGCACATGGGACCTTTGAAGCCGGACACGGCTCAGCTTGTCGTCGGACTCGTCTGTTTCTTTCTGATATTCGGGGTTCTCGGGGCGCTGCTGCTGCCGCGCATCGAGAAGACCCTGGCCGAGCGCCGGGACGCCACCGAGGGCGGTGTCGAGCGGGCTGAGGCGGCGCGGGCGGAGGCCCAGCGCGTGTACGAGGAGTTCCAGGCGGAACTCACCGCGGCCCGGCACGAGGCGGCGCTGATCCGGCAGACCGCCACCGAGGACGGGGCGGCGCTGATCGCGCAGCTGCGGGTCGAGGGGCAGGAGCTGCGGGACCGGATGCTGGCGGAGGCCAAGGTCCAGCTGGAGGCCGACCGGGTGCTGGCCGAGGCCGAGCTGCGGGAGGACGTGGCCCGGCTGGCCGGCGAGCTCGCGGGCCGGGTCGTCGGCGAGCCGGTCGCCGGGCTGCCGCGCACGCGGGCGATCGCCGACGAGTTCTTCGCCGAGCACGACGCGAAGTCGGGGGCGCGGGCCTGAGGTCCCGCACCTGTCGCGCGTCCCCGTCAACGGATCGGGCCCTGGTCGGTGGCTGTGCCACCGGCCAGGGCCCGATCCGTTCGCGGTCAGCTCTCGGTGGCGAGGGCGGGGGTGCGCCGGGCCGCAGCCGGGGCCGGGGTGGGGGCCGGGGCCTTGGTGGCGCGGGAGAGGCGGACGGTGAGGGCGATCATGGCGAGGACGGCGGCGAGGGCGAGCCAGGTGGCGGCGGCCGCAGCGGTGGCGTGGGTGTGGTGGTCGAGGACGGCGAAGTAGGTGCCGCCGATGGTGGCGACGCCGGTGACGGCGGCGAACTGCTGGGTGGTGGAGAGGGTGCCGGAGGCGGTGCCGGCGCGCTCGGGGGTGATGCCGGCCATCGGGGCGCCGATCAGGGAGGGCAGCACGAGGCCGTTGCCGATGCCCATCAGGCCCATGGTGGCCAGCAGGACGGGGAGGGCGTGCCGTTCGCCGCCGGTCTGCAGGGCGAGTGCGGTCAGCAGGAGGCTCAGGGCGGTGATCACCCCGCCGGCGACCGGGACGCGCAGCCCGTACCGGGGGAGCAGGCGCTTGCCGGTCAGCGAGGAGGCCATGGCCAGGACGGCCATGGGGGTGAAGACCAGGCCGGAGCGCAGCGGGCTGTAGCCGAAGCCGGTCTGCACGGTGAGGCTGATGACGAAGACGAAGCCGGTGAAGAAGGCCATGAAGGCGGCGTTGACGGCCAGTCCGGTCCGGAAGACCCGGCCGCGGAACAGCTCCGGGTCGAGCAGCGGCTGCCCGCCGCGGGCGGCGAGGCGGCTCTCCCAGCGCAGGGCGGCCAGGAAGGCGGGGACGGCGGCGGCGAGCATCGCCCAGGCCCAGAACGGCCAGCCGGCCTCCCGGCCGAGGACGAGCGGGACGAGCGCCAGGGCCAGCGAGCCGGAGACGGCGAGCACGCCGATGCCGTCCAGGGCGGGGCGGCGGCCGGTGGTGGTGCGCGGCAGGACGGCGGCGGCGACGGCGAGGACGATCAGGCCGACCGGCAGGTTGACCAGGAAGACGGCGCGCCAGCCGAGGCCGAGGAGGTCGCCGTCGAGCAGGACCCCGCCGAGCAGCTGGCCGCAGACGCCGCTGAGTCCGCCGGTGACGCCGAACCAGGCCAGGGCGCGCGGTCGGCCCTCGGCGGGGACGGCGGTGGTGATCAGGGCGAGCACCTGGGGCACCATGGCGGCGGCGGTGAGGCCCTGGAACATCCGGGCGAGCACCAGCTGGGCGGGGGACTGGGCCAGCCCGCAGAGCACGGAGGCCAGGGTGAAGGCGGCCATCCCGGACAGGAACATCCGCCGGTGGCCGAGGATGTCGCCGAGCCGCCCGCCGAGGACGAGCCCGGTGGCGTAGCTGAACACGTAGCCGGCGACGACCAGTTCCAGTGCGGCCTGGCCGGCGCCGAGGTCGGTGCGGATGGCGGGCAGGGCGACGTTCACGACGTTGCCGTCGAAGCCGTACATGAAGAAGGCCGCCAGGATGACGGGCAGGAGGGGTACGCGGAGCGGGCGGGACGGGCGGGGCAGGACGGACATCGGGTGCGGCCTCCGGTGAGGGCAGTTATTGGTGAAAGTGCCAAAAATTTGGGCGCGAAAGGGCGCCGAGGGTGCTGCCGAGCGGGAAGTTCAGGGGCGCGGGTTCAGGGGCGCGGGTTCAGGGGCGCAGGTCGTCGACGACGGCGTCGATGGTCGCGTGCAGCGACTCGGGCTCGAAGCCGGCCTTGGCCTGCAGCAGCAGGCCGTGGAAGGTGGCCATCACCTGGCGGGCGAGCAGGCTTGGGGCGCGGTCCGGGCGGATCTCGCCGCGGAGTCGGCCGGCCTCGATCGCCTCGGTCAGCCGGGCCTCCAGGGGAACGAAGGCCTGACGGGCGAGGTCGGCCAACTCCGGCTCGCGGACGGCGAGTTCGGTGACGGTGTTGACCGCGAGGCAGCCGCGGTGGTCGGTCGCGGCCTGGTCCACCCCGGTGCGCAGCAGTTGCCGGATGCGTTCCAGTGGCGGCCGGTCGTCCGGCATGGAGCGGTCGCCGGCCGCGCCGCCCTCCCGGTAGCGGCGCAGCGCCAGCTCGAACAGCTGCCGCTTGCCGCCGAAGGCGTTGTAGAGGCTGCCGCGCAGCATGCCGGTGCTCTCGGCCAGGTCGTCGGTCGAGGTCGCGGTGTACCCCTTGGTCCAGAAGGTGTTCATGGCCGCGTCGATCGCGGCCTCGGTGTCGAACTTCCTCGGGCGTGCCATGGTGAGGATCGTGTCAGTTATTGTCAGCCTTGTCAAAAACACCGTCAGATCCCGGGACCCGCCCCCACCTCCGCCCCGGCCTTGGCCCCGCCCCCGGCCCCGCTGCGTATGCGTATGCGGGCGGCCGGGACGTGCGTAAACGGGGCTCATTGCCCTGCTCGCCTGGGCCTACCCCCTCACCGCCCGGCACGACCACAACAACGATCAACCCCCGCGCCCCACTTCAAGCCCCACTGCCATCCCATAAAACGCCGAGGAGCGGGAAGTCGGCCTCACCGACTTCCCGCTCCTCCCGCCGTGCGCGCGCATACAGGTCATCCGCGCTCGGCTCGTCGGCCCCGCTTCGGCAGGGCGCTTGCTGGGTGCTGGGGCGGGTGTGTGCCCGCCCCGGCGCCGGGGTGGTTACTGGTGCAGGAACGTTTCGGTGAAGCTGGTGCCGCTGGAGCCGAGCGCGCCGGTGCGGGCCTCGTAGGTGCCGTTCGAGCTGGGGTCGAGGGCGACCGGACTGGAGGAGCCGAGGGACTTGCCGTTGACGGTGGCCGAGGTGAAGCTCAGGGTGCCGAAGTCGGGGTAGGACCCGGTCGGCGACTCGATGATGACCTCGGCGCTGGTCCGGCGCGCGGAGAGGGACTTGGTCGTGCTGTAGGTCCAGCCTCGCGAGGAGTCCGTCAGCTTGAGGGTGTACCTGCTGCTTCCGGCGTAGGTCACCGAGGCGGTGATGTGGTCGCCGGCCGACACGGGGTACGAACTGAGGCTCAGGTAGACCGGGTTCGCCGGATACATCTCGTACCAGGCCTGGTTCACGGGGCTGCCGCTGGAGCAGTCGGTCGCCACCCCGGTCTGCTCCACGGTGGAGGAGCCGTACCCGTCGATGCCGACCCAGGGGGCGTAGAGGTCGTTGGTGGAGTTGCAGGTCGCGCTCGGCTCGGTCCAGGACGCCGAGACCGAGCTGAAGCCGCTGCCCGTGGCGGCGTAGCCGCCCCAGTTGTAGCCGTTGGTGTTGTACTGCAGGGGGCGGAACGACAGTCCCTGTGCCGCCGCCGCAGTGGTCGGCGCGGCGGGGACGGCGAGAGTGGCGGCCGCTGCCGCGAGCGTGGCGACGCGTATCAGGAATCTGCGCATGCTGGCTCCTTCGTGAGGGGACGAACAGGAGGCTCACACGCCAACCCGAGCCGTGGGGGCGGCCGTTGACGGGTGGCGGTTCAGAATGGCCGACTGTCATGAGCGGGGCAAGAGGTGTGGGGGAAAGGTTGGCGAAGGTATTGCCGTGTCAGGTGCGCGGCTTGACGATGCGCCGGAAGGCGTCCGGGATGCGACCCGTGACGCACTGCGCCCCGTCGAGCGCCGAGGCGCTCGACGGGGCGCAGTGAAGTGAACTCAGGTCACCCGCACCGGCCGGACCTCGACCAGGTCGCCCGGCGCCGAGGGCATTCGGCGGGCCCAGGCGACCGCCTCCGCCTCGTCCGCCACGTCGATCACCCAGAGCCCGCCCAGATGCTCGTGTCCCGCCCGGTGCGGGCCGTCCGAAACGGGAGTCTCCGGCCCCGCGCCACCAGCCGGGCGCTGCAGCTGTGCCGCAGGCCGCCGCCGTACCGTACGGTGACCCCGGCCTCGTGAGGACGGTCGGCTCCGCCGGGTCGAGCGGGGTGAACTCGCGCGGCCGCAGGGTGTCGCGCATCGCGTCGGCCAGTGCGGTGAGGTCGCGGCCCAGTCCGGCCAGGAACTGGTCGGCGGCGAGCTGCTGTTCGCCCTCGGGCAGGGCCCGGACGGCGGCGCCGGCCGCGGTGCCGCGCTCCCGGCCGCGGGCGGACAGGCCCTCGACCGCCCGGCGGCCTGCGGCCGGTCGACCCGAGGGTCGGCCTGCCGGCCCTGTTGCGGTACTACGAATCGGTCCAGCAGCGCGCCTAGCCGGAGTTCGAGCGGCGCCAGACCTGCGCACCGCCCGCCGCCTCCCCGGCCTTCGGCCGGGAGGTCCCCCCAGGGCACGAGCGCACCTCGCCACGCTGTCGTCAGTCGCCGAAGGGCGATCCGGCGCGGGCCGTGAACATCGTCACCCCGGCGGAGATCCGGAAGGTGGTCAAGCGGGTGTTCGGCTACGCGGACGCCGCCGTCCGAATCAGGCGTTTTCGGGTGGTCTGTCGGGCGGTCGCCCTGTGGTTTCCGGGGTTGTAGGTGTACCTGAGGGCGGTGATCGCCTTCGTTCTCAATATGATCGGAAGCCACGATGGTCGGTCTCAACCGACTTTCGTACGTGCAACCTGGGAGGCGCCTCGTCCGTCTCTTCTGTGTGCGGTGCGCCAGATCGTCCGGGGCGTCGCTTCCGTCGGTGAAAGGTACGCGCATGTCAGGTCGGAGGGGCGAGAGCCCGGCTCGGGGCGAGGACGTGCCCACGACGGAAGGCGCGACGGGCTCCGTGCCCGGGCCGCGCAGCAGCGGTCGGGCGGAGGCCCGCCGCGCCGCGCAGGGCAAGGGCGGCGGCGCGGACGCCACGGCCGGCGGCCGGGCGGCGGCACGCAAGAACGCCAAGCCCAAGAAGAACGTGAAGAAGATCGTCGCCTGGTCGGCGGCGGGCGTCCTGGTGCTGATCGCGGGCGCCGGCGGCGCGATCTACTTCAAGCTGAACGCCAACATCAAGTCCTTCGACGCGGACGCGATAGCCACCGACCGCCCGCCGGAGGCCAAGGCGGACGCGGACGGCAACAAGCCGGTCAACGTGCTGCTGATCGGCTCGGACAGCCGGGGCGGCAACAACTCCGACCTCGGCGGCGGCGAGGACGGCGGCGCCCGCTCGGACACCACGATCCTGCTGCACGTCTACGCCGACCACAAGCACGCCGTGGGCATCTCGATCCCACGCAACGCGATCGTCCCGATACCGTCCTGCAAGCTGCCCAACGGCAAGTGGACCAAGGGCGGCAACGACCTGTTCAACGCCGCCTTCTCGGTCGGCGGCAGCGACAGCGGCAACCCGGCCTGCACCCAGAACACGATCGAGAAGGTCACCGGCATCCGGGTCGACCACACCATGGTGGTCGACTTCAACGGCTTCGCCGCGATGACCAAGGCCGTCAACGGCGTGGACATCTGCCTGCCGAAGCCGATCTACGAGGGCGACATCAACCCCAACCTGCACAAGAAGGGCAACCTCGTCCTGCCGCAGGGCAAGCAGACCGTCGAAGGGCAGCAGGCGCTCGACTACGTGCGCCTGCGGCACGGCATCGGCGACGGCTCCGACATCGGCCGGATGAAGCGCCAGCAGGCCTTCATGAGCTCGCTCGCCACCAAGATGAAGAAGGACGGGCTGAGCCCCACCAACCTGCTGCCGTTGGCCGACGCGGCGACGAAGTCGCTGACCGTCGACCCGGGGCTGGACTCCGCGGACAAGCTGCTCTCCTTCGGCCTGTCGCTGAAGAACATCGACATGCACGACCTCAAGTTCGTCACCGCGCCCTGGCGCTACCGGACCCAGGACGCCAACATCGACCTGGTCCAGCCGGACGCCAACAAGCTCTGGGAGACCCTCAAGGCCGACCAGACCATCGACGGCCAGAACGCCACCGGCCAGCAGCCGGACGCCCCCGGCAGCACGAGCGCCGCGCCGTCGCAGGCCGCGCCCAGCACCCCGCCCGCCCCGGCCGGGGACGCCACCAACTCCTCGATCAAGGTGGCGGTCTACAACGGGACGACCGCCAACGGCCTGGCCGGAAAGGCGACCGAGCAGCTGAAGGCCGCCAAGTTCACCGCCACCACGGCCGGCCAGGCGGCGAGCACCAAGCAGAAGACCACCACCGTCGAGTACGGCTCCAGCCAGAAGGCGAACGCCGAGAAGGTCGCCGCGCTGTTCCCGGGCGCCACCCTGGAGCCCAGCAGCGCGCGCGGCATCTCGGTGATCGTCGGCCAGGACTTCGCGGCGGCCAACGGCATGGGGAGCGGTACACCCACTGCGGGCGCCGCCCCGGGGACCCCGACGGCCCCGCAGCCGCTGCCCACCACCGTCACCAACGACGCCCGCTCGGCGGACGACGACATCTGCGCGAACACCACCTACGGCAGCGGCGGCTGACCGCCACCACCGGACAGCGCGGGGACGACCCCCGGGCCGGCGCCCCCGGGGCGCGTGGGCCCGGGGGTCGTGCCATGGTGGCCGTAGGGCGTGTCCGCACGCCCTGGAGGGGGCCCTCCGGTCACCGAAAGGCGGACCCCATGCCCGAGATCGCCATGCAGCTCGACATCGCCGCCCCCCGGGACGTCGTCCTCGCCGCGCTCAACACCCACGACGGGCTGACCAGCTGGTGGACCACCGCTGTGGACCGCGAGGGCGACGTGCTGCTCTTCGACTTCCCCGGCGTCCCCGAGCCCTTCCGGCTGCGCCGCGAGCGGGCCGACCCGGACCGGGTGGTGTGGGCCAACGCCGGGGCCTTCCCGCCGCACTGGGCCGGCACCTGGATCAGCTGGGACCTCGCCGACCAGCCCGACGCGCCCGAGCGCACCCGGCTGCTGTTCCGGCACGGTGGCTGGCAGCCGGGCAGCGAGGAGGGCGTCCCGATGGTGGCCGGCACCTGGGCCGAACTGCTGGTCCGGCTCAAGGACTACGCGCAGAGCGGCAAGGTGCAGCCGTACTTCGTCACCACCAGGCGGCACGACACCGAGTGAGCGCCCGGTGCCGGGTCGCGGCGGGTCGCCCGCCAGGGCGCCGTCCGGTGGCGAGAACGCGGCGGCGGGCCGAAGGTGGGCGGTGTACCACCGTCGTGGCCGTCCGCGCGGACGGCCGTACCGGTCGGGCCGGGCCGCCGCCCGCCCGACGACCACAGCCGGCCACCACCGCCTCCGGGAGGCCCAGCAATGCCCGTAGTGACCGATCCGTACAAGCCCGGCACCCCGTGCTGGGTCGACCTGATGGCGAGCGACCAGCAGGCCGCGCTCGACTTCTACCGCGACCTGTTCGGCTGGCAGGGCGAGATCGGCCCGGCCGAGTTCGGCGGCTACGCCGTGTGCACGCTCAACGGCCGCCCGGTCGCCGGGATCATGGCGCAGTCCGCGCCCGAGGGGCAGCCGGTGCCGCCCGTCGCCTGGACCACGTACCTCGCCTCGGACGACGCCGACGAGGCCAACCGGGCCATCGCCGCGGCCGGCGGCACGATCCTCTACGAGCCGATGGACGTCGGCACGATCGGCCGGATGCTGGTCGCCGCCGACCCGACCGGTGCCGTGTTCGGCGTCTGGCAGGCGATGGACTTCATCGGCGCGGGTGTGGTCAACGAGCCCGGCGCGCTGGTCTGGAACGAGCTCAACACCGCCGACACCGACGCGGCCGGCCGCTTCTACCAGCCGACGCTCGGGCTGCGCCCGGCCACCATCCAGGGCATGGACGGCTACTTCTCGCTGAACGTCGGTGACCGCACGGTGGGCGGCATGCAGAAGATCCCCGGGTACCTGGCGCAGGGCACGCCCTCGCACTGGATGACCTACTTCTCGGTGGACGACGCCGACTCGGTGGTGGACGCCCTGGTGAAGGCCGGCGGTGCGGTGATCCAGCCGCCGTTCGACATGCAGTCCGGCCGGATGGCCGTGGTCCAGGACCCGCAGGGCGCGGTCTTCGCGGTGATCCAGTCGCCCGAGGCGCAGATGCCCGACTCCCCCTGATCCCGCCGCCCGATCCCGCTGCGGCAACCGGAAGCCGCCCTTCCCGCGACGCGCCGCCGGGAATGGGCGGTTTCCCCCGCGTTCCCGGGTAAGACTGCACCCATGCTGGGGCTACCGGACGACATCCGCGCTTTCCTCTTCGACCTCGACGGGGTGCTCACCCAGACCGCCACGGTCCACGCCGCGGCCTGGAAGGACACCTTCGACGCCTTCCTGCGCGCCGAAGCCGCCCGCACCGGCGGGCAGTTCGTCCCCTTCGACGCCGTCACCGACTACGACACCTACGTGGACGGCCGCCCGCGCCTGGACGGCACCCGGGCCTTCCTGCACAGCCGGGGCATCGATCTGCCCGAGGGCGTGGCGGACGATCCGCCGAACGCCCGTACCGTGCAAGGGATCAGCCGGGCCAAGAACGACACCGTGCTGCGGCTGATCCGCGAACAGGGGGTCAAGCCCTACGACGGCTCGGTCGCCTATGTGCACCGGTTGCGCGCGCTCGGGCTGCCCAGCGCGGTGGTCTCCTCCAGCGCCAACTGCCGGGACGTGCTGCGCTCGGCGGGCATCCTGGAGCTGTTCGACGTGATCGTGGACGGCGTGGTCGCCAAGCGGCAGGGCCTGCCCGGCAAGCCCGCCCCCGACACCTACCTGTACGCCGCCCGCGAGCTCGGCGTCGAGCCCGCGCACGCCGCCGTCTTCGAGGACGCGCTCGCCGGGGTCGCCTCCGGTCGGGCCGGCGGCTTCGGCGCGGTGGTCGGGGTCAACCGCACCGGGCAGGCCGCCGAACTGCGCCGTGACGGCGCCACCGTGGTCGTCGACGACCTTTCCGAACTGCTGGGGGAGCAGTCATGAGCGAGCGAGTCATCAAGAGGTGCGTGTGGGCGAATGCCCCTGCCGGGCGTAGCGAGGTGGGCGCATGAGCGAGCGGAGCGAGCGAGTCATCAAGAGGTGCGTGTGGGCGAATGCCCCTGCCGGGCGTAGCGAGGTGGGCGCATGAGCGAGCGAAGCGAGCGAGTCATCAAGAGGTGCGTGTGGGCGAATGCCCCTGCCGAGCGTAGCGAGGTGGGCGCATGAGTCCTTCGGACAACTTCACGATCGACCCCTGGCAGATCACCGAACGCGGCCTGGACCTGGCCGCGCTGGCCCGGGCGGAATCGGTCTTCGCGCTCTCCAACGGCCACATCGGCCTGCGCGCCAACCTGGACGAGGGCGAGCCGCACGGCCTGCCCGGCACCTACCTCAACGGCGTCTTCGAACTGCGCCCGCTCCCGTACGGCGAGGGCGGCTACGGCTACCCCGAGTCCAGCCAGAGCGTCATCAACGTCACCAACGGCAAGATCATCCGGCTGCTGGTGGACGACGAGCCGTTCGACCTGCGCTACGGCGAACTCCTCAGCCACAAGCGTTGGTTGGACTTCCGTGAAGGCATGCTGCACCGCGAGGCCGAGTGGACCTCCCCGGCCGGGCGGACCATCCGGGTGCGCTCCTCCCGGCTCGTCTCGCTCACCCAGCGCGCCATCGCCGCCGTGGAGTACAGCGTCGAGGCGGTGGACGGGCCGGTGCGGATCGTGCTCCAGTCCGAGCTGGTCGCCAACGAGCAGCTGCCCGGCGGCCCCGAGGGCGACCCACGCGCCGCCGCCGTCCTGGAGGCCCCGCTGCAGGCCGAGGCGCACCACGCCAGCGGCACCAAGGCCGTCCTGGTGCACCGCACCCGCTTCAGCGGCATCCGGGTCGCGGCCGGGATGGACCACATCATCGAGGGCCCGGAGAAGCTCGACACCGTCGCCGAGGCCGAGGCCGACCACTGCCGGATCAGCGTCACCACCGTGCTCGGGGCCGGACAGCGGCTGCGGCTGGTCAAGTTCATGTCCTACGGCTGGTCCGGGACCCGCTCGCTGCCCGCCGTCCGGGACCAGGTCGAGGCCGCGCTGACCGCCGCCCGGTACACCGGCTGGGACGGTCTGATCGCCGAACAGACCGACTTCCTCAGGGAGTTCTGGGAGACCAGCGACGTCGAGATCGAGGGTGACGTCGAACTCCAGCAGGCCGTCCGGTTCGCCGTCTTCCACGTCCTGCAGGCCGGTGCCCGCAGCGAGGAACGGGCCATCCCCGCCAAGGGGCTGACCGGCCCCGGCTACGACGGACACAGCTTCTGGGACACCGAGACCTTCGTCCTGCCGGTACTCACCTACTGCCTGCCCAACGCCGTCAACCAGGCCCTGCGCTGGCGGCACACCACCCTCCCGCTCGCCCGCGAGCGGGCCACCCAACTCGGCCTGGCCGGCGCGGTGTTCCCCTGGCGGACGATCCGTGGCGAGGAGTGCTCCGGCTACTGGCCGGCCGGCACGGCGGCCTTCCACATCGGCGCCGACATCGCCGTCGCCGTCGCCCGCTACGTCCGGGCCACCGGGGACGCGGAGTTCGAGCGCGATTACGGCCTCGAACTCCTGGTGGAGACCGCCCGGATGTGGCGCTCGCTCGGCCACCACGACGTCGCCGGGAAGTTCCGGATCGAGGGGGTCACCGGCCCCGACGAGTACAGCGCCGTCGCCGACAACAACGTCTTCACCAACCTGATGGCGCAGACGAACCTGCGCGCCGCCGCCGAGGCCGCCGTCCGCCACCCGCGCGAGGCCTCGGCCCTCGGCGTCGACACCGAGGAGACCGCCGCCTGGCGCGACGCCGCCGCCGCGATGTACATCCCGTACAACACGGACCTCGGCGTCCACCCGCAGGCCGACGGCTTCACCCACCACCAGGTCTGGGACTTCGAGAACACCCCGCCGGAGAAGTACCCGCTGCTGCTGCACTACCCGTACTTCGACCTGTACCGCAAGCAGGTGGTCAAGCAGGCCGACCTGGTGCTCGCCATGCAGGTCCGCGGCGACGCCTTCACCGACGAGCAGAAGGCCCGCAACTTCGCCTACTACGAGCGGCTGACCGTCCGCGACTCCTCGCTCTCCGCCTGCACCCAGGCCGTCATCGCCGCCGAGGTCGGCCAACTCGACCTCGCGTACGACTACACCGCCGAAGCCGCCCTGATGGACCTGCACGACCTCGGCGGCAACACCCGCGACGGCCTCCACATGGCCTCGCTCGCCGGGGCCTGCGTCGCCCTGGTGGCCGGCTTCGGCGGCCTGCGCGACCACAGCGAGACGCTCTCCTTCCGGCCCCGGCTGCCCTCCGGGCTGATGAAGCTCAGCTTCTCGCTGCTGGTGCGCGGCCACCTGCTCGGGGTGCAGATCACCCACGAGGGGACGACCTACACGCTGCGCCGCGGCGAGGTGATCCACCTGCGGCACGACGGCGAGGCGGTGCAGGTCAAGTCCGGCTTCCCGGTCACCCTGCCGACCACCGCCCCGCCCGCCCAGGAGCGCTTCGCCCAGCCCCCCGGCCGCGAACCCGCCCGCCGCCAGCCCCAGGCGGGCCTGGCCGCCGGAAAGCTGGGGCAGCAGGACCACCTGGCGGCGGAGTAGCTCACCTGTCCGGGCCCGCCCCGGATGCGGAGCGGGCCCGGGCGCCGGAGGGTGCTGGTGTCCTGTGGCAACCGGCGCCCGGTCGCACTCCCGGCGCCCGGCGAAGGGGTACACCGTGGCGAGCGTGGCCGAACAGATGGTGGAGGTGCTCCGGCAGGCCGGGGTGGAGCGGGTCTACGGCGTCGTCGGCGACAGCCTCAACCCCGTCGTCGACGCGATCCGCCGGGCCGAGGGCATCAGCTGGGTGCACGTCCGCAACGAGGAGGCCGGTGCCTTCGCGGCCGCCGCCGAGGCCGAGCTCTCCGGCCGCCTCGCGGTCTGCGCCGGCTCCTGCGGCCCCGGCAACACCCATCTGATCCAGGGCCTCTACGACGCCCAGCGCAGCGGTCTGCCGGTGCTCGCGCTCGCCTCGCACATCCCGTCCGGGCAGATCGGCACCGGCTTCTTCCAGGAGACCCACCCCGAGCGGGTGTTCACCGACTGCAGCAACTGGTGCGAGATGCTCTCCGCCCCCGCCCAGCTGCCCCGGCTGCTCCGGGTCGCGATCCAGCACGCGCTCGGTTCGCACGGCGTCTCGGTGCTCGCCTTCCCCGGGGACGTCGCCGCCCTCCCCGCCGCCGGGCCCACCGGCACCAGCCACTTCCTCACCGAGCAGGCCGTGGCCGCGCCGCCCTGGTCCCAGGTGCAGGAACTGGCCCGGCTGCTCAACGCGGCCCGCCGGGTCGTCCTGTTCTGCGGCGCCGGGGTGCGGGGGGCGCACCCCGAGGTGATGGAGGCCGCCCAGGCGCTGAACGCGCCGGTCGGGCACTCACTGCGCGGCAAGGAGTGGATCCAGTACGACAGCCCGTACGACGTCGGCATGAGCGGCCTGCTCGGCTACGGCGCCTGCCACGAGGCGCTGCACTCCGCCGACCTGGTGCTGCTGCTCGGCACCGACTTCCCGTACGACTCCTTCCTCCCGCAGGCGAACACCGTCCAGGTCGACCACGACGCCACCCGGCTCGGCCGCCGCACCGCGCTGGAACTGGCCGTGCACGGGGACGTCGCGGCCACCCTGCGGGCCGTCCTGCCGCTGCTGGACGTGAAGCGGGACCGGTCCTTCCTGGACGGCATGCTGCGCAAGCACTGCCGGGTGCTGGAGGACGTGATCGGCGCCTACACCCGGGACATCGAGAGGCACCTGCCGATCCACCCCGAGTACGTCGCCTCGGTGCTGGACGAGGTGGCCGCCCCGGACGCGGTGTTCACCGTGGACACCGGCATGAACAACGTCTGGGCCGCCCGCTACCTGCAGCCGAACGGCCGGCGCCGGGTGATCGGCTCCTTCCTGCACGGCTCGATGGCCAACGCCCTCCCGCATGCGATCGGCGCCCAACTCGCCTGCCCCGGGCGGCAGGTGATCGCGATGGCGGGCGACGGCGGGATCGGCATGCTGCTCGGCGAACTGCTCACGGTGGCCAAGCACCGGCTGCCGGTGAAGACGGTGGTGTTCAACAACGGTGCGCTCGGCATGATCAAGCTGGAGATGCTGGTCTCCGGCTACCCGGAGTCCGAGATCGACAACGGGGACGTGGACTACGCGGGCATCGCGCGGGCCATGGGCGTCCCGGCCAAGCGGGTCGCCGAGCCGGGGCGGGTCCGGGAGGTGCTCGTGGAGGCGTTGGAACGGCCCGGTCCGGCACTGGTGGACGTGGTCACCGACCCCAACGCGCTGTCCATCCCGCCGCACATCACCGCCGCCCAGCTGAAGGGCTTCGCGCTGGCGGCCGGGCGGACGGTGCTCTCCGGCGGCGTCGGTCGGATGATCGACCTGGCCCGCAGCAATCTGCGCAACATTCCCCGGCCGTGAGCGGGTCGAAGGGGTGTTCCCGGGGTGATTCCGGGCCGCCCCGCGGCTCTTTGCCTCTGGGGCAAATTTCTTGCCCGTGCGGCACGTGAGGTGTCCACTGGTCACATGACCACCAGCCCCACCGGCACCCCCGCCGCCGGCGAACAGCTCGACGACCAGGAGGTCGCCGGACTCGCCGCCCGCCTCCGCGAGCACCGGCTCAGCAGCCGCCTCACCCTGGAGGTCGCCGCGGCACGGGTCGGGCTCTCCCCAGCCTATCTGTCCCGGCTGGAGACCGGCCGCCGCCAGCCCTCCCTGCCCGTCCTGCTCGGTCTCGCCCGCGCCTACGGCACCTCGGTCTCCGGCCTCCTCGGCGAGACCATGGCCGAGCCGGACCCGGTGGTCCGCGGCGGCGCCATAGAGCCCGGTCGGGCCGGCGGCTGGGGATACCGCCGGGCCGGCGCCCCCGGCCGCGCCATGCAGGCGCTGCGGGTGCACGTCCCGCCGGGCGTCCAGGACACGGTGGTCCGGGTGCACCCCGGCGAGGAGTGGCTGTACGTCCTGCGCGGCTCGCTCCGCCTCACCCTCGGCGACCGCGTCCACCACCTCGACGTCGGCGACTCCGCCCACTTCGACTCGCTCACCCCGCACTGCATCGCCGCCGACTCCGAGGCCGGCGTCGAACTGCTCTTCGTCCACACCTTGCTGCAGAGTCCCGGCGGCGAACTCTGCCTCGGCGGCGGCCCCGCCGCGACCCACTGACCTGCCGTCAGACCCCTGGAGGAGATCCCCGTGGCCGATCCCACCACCACTGCCACCCCGGCCGCTGCCGCTGACACCGCCGCCGGCCCGAAGACCATGGACGCCGGCAAGTGGGCCAACAAGCGGGTCTACCTCCGCCTGGTGATCTACACCGCCGGCATCCACGCCTTCGCCGGCTTCATCATGCTCCTGTTCGAACTGGGCAACCGCAACAAGTAGTCGACCCACCCCGAACCGCGCCCGCCCCCGCCCCCGTCGGAGGCGGGCGCTCGCCCGCTTCGAGGGGTGTCCGGCGCGCGGCAACTCGTCGAGCACGCCGGGCCCGCGCAGCGGGCGGCCCCCCTCACGCCTCGCGCAGCAGCTCGCAGAGCGCGTCCAGGGCCGCCGGGAAGGCGTGTTCCGGCGGGGTGGCGTAGCCGATCACCAGGGCCGGCGGGGCATCGTCGTCCGCCGGGGCGGCGCGGTGCCAGGCGAGGCCGCTGAGGGCGAGGCCGGCGACTTCGGCGCGGGCCAGGAGTTCGGCCTCGGGGGCGGAACCGGGCGGGAGTTGGAGGACGGCGTGGAGGCCGGCGGCGATGCCGGTGACCTCGACGTGCGGGGCGTGTTCGGCGAGGGCGGCGACGAGGCGGTCGCGGCGGCGCCGGTAGTGCAGGCGGCAGCGCCGTACGTGCCGGTCGTACGTCCCGGAGGCGATCAGTTCGGCCAGGGTCAGCTGGTCGAGCACCGGGGACATGGTGTCGGCCAGCACCTTCAGCCGGGCGACCGGTTCGACCAGCGCGTCCGGCAGGGCCAGCCAGGCCAGCCGCAGGCCCGGGGCGAGGCTCTTGGCGGCGGTGCCCGCGTACACCACCCGCTCCGGGTCGAGCGCCTGCATCGCGCCGAGCGGCTGCCGGTCGTAGCGGAACTCGCCGTCGTAGTCGTCCTCGATCACGTACCGGTCCTGCTCGCGCGCCCACCGCACCGCGGCCGCCCGCCGGTCGGCGGACAGCGGTGCGCCGGTGGGGTACTGGTGGGCCGGGGTGAGCAGCACGGCGCCGCTGCGCGCGTCGAGGCGGTCGACGCGGGCACCCTCGCAGTCCAGCGGCAGCGGGACGGTGGTCAGCCCCGCGGCCCGCACCACGGCGTGCTGCGGCGGCAGCCCGTACGCCTCGACCGCCAGGGAGCGGGCCCCGCGCTCCCTCAGGGCCGTGCAGAGCAGGCCCAGGCCCTGCTGGACGCCGTTGCAGATGAGCAGGTGGTCCGGGTCGGTGCGCACGCCGCGGACCCGGGCCAGGTAGTGGGTGAGTGCCTCCCGCAGTTCGATCCGGCCGAGCGGGCTGCCGTAGCCGAGGGCCTCGTGCGGCGCGGTGGCGAGGGCGCGGCGTGCGGCGGCGAGCCAGGCGGTGCGGGGGAAGAGCGACAGGTCGGGCCGTCCGGACATCAGGTCGTGCCGGACGGCCCGCCGCCGCGCCTGCGGCCGGGACGGCCGGACGGGCGGCGAGGGCAAGGACCGCCGGGCGACGGTGGTGCCGGAGCCCTGCCGGGAGCTGAGCCAGCCCTCCGCGGCGAGCTGGCCGTACGCCTCGACGACGGTGTTGCGGGCGATGCCGAGGTCCTCACCGAGGGCCCGGGAGGACGGCAGCCGGGTGCCGGGGGCGAGCCGGCCGTCCTGGACGGCCTCCCGCAGGGCGTCCTCCAGGGCGGCCCGCAGCCCGGTGCCGGCGGCGCGCCGCTCGGTGAGGTCCAGGTGCAGATCGCCGCCGAAGGAGGTCCAGGAGCCGTTCACGGCCCCATTCTCGCCCGCCGACGGGCCCTCAGCTCCAGGTGGCGCCGGCCGGCTCCTCGATGGTGGTGTTGAGGCGGTTGAAGAAGTTGGTCAGGCTGATCATCAGGATGATCGAGGAGAGCTGCTCCTCGCTGAAGTGGTCGGCGGCCGCGTCCCAGACCTCGTCCGGGACGGCCTTGCCGGTGCGGTCGGCGATCCGGGTGGCCGCCTCGGTGAGTTCGAGGGCGGCGCGTTCCTCGTCGGTGAAGAACGGCGCCTCGCGCCAGGCGGCGACGGCGTGCAGCCGCTCGTCGGTCTCGCCGTGGTTCCTGGCGCCCTGGACACCCGCGAACACGCAGGCGCTGCAGCCGTTGATCTGGCTGGCGCGCAGGTGGACGAGCTCCAGGAGCCGCGGGGAGACGCCGCCCTGGTACACGGCCTTGTAGATGTTCTGGATGCCCTTCATCGCGTCCGGCAGGACCATGGCGGGGTTCTTCATGCGGGCGGTGGTGGTGCGGGTGGTGCCGTCGGTGCTGGTGGAAGCGGTGGTCACCGCGATCTCCTCTTGTTCGGTTAGCGTCCGTCACTGATCCGACGGATCCCGACGCGAGGATGTGACACGTGAGCGAGGAAATTTCCCAGGCCGATTCCCTGGCCGAGCGCTTCGAGGCCGAGCGGCCCCAACTGCGGTCCGTGGCCTACCGGATGCTCGGGTCGGTCGCCGAGGCCGAGGACGCCGTCCAGGAGGCGTGGCTGAAGCTGAGCCGCAGTGACGTGGGTGAGGTGCGCAACCTGGGGGCCTGGCTGACCACCGTGGTCGGCCGGGTCTGCCTGGACCAGCTGCGCTCCCGCGCCTCCCGCCGGGAGGACCCGCTGCCCGAGCAGGAGGGGCAGGTGCGGCTGCCGGACCCGGTGGTCAGCGGGCTGGTGGCGCTGGACCCGGTGCACGAGATCCTGGTGGCGGACTCGGTCGGGATCGCCCTGATGGTGATCCTGGAGACGCTCTCCCCGGCGGAGCGGGTGGCCTTCGTCCTGCACGACATGTTCGACGTGCCCTTCGACGCGATCGCCGAGGTGCTCGGCCGTACCTCCGCCTCCACCCGCCAGCTGGCCAGCCGCGCCCGCCGCCGGGTGCAGGGCGCCACCCCGGCCGCCGACTCCGACGACGCCCGCAAGCGCGAGGTGGTCGAGGCCTTCCTGACCGCCTCCCGGGGCGGTGACTTCGACGCCCTGCTGACCCTGCTCGACCCCGAGGTGGTGGCCCGCTCCGACGGCGGCACCCTGGTGCCGAGCGTGCTGCGCCGGGGCGCCGCCGACGTCGCCTCGCAGGCGGTCACCTTCGCCCGCTTCGCCGCCGAGGGCCGCCTGGTGCTGGTCAACGGCTCGCCCGGGGTGGTCTCCTTCGCCGAGGGCCGCCCGCTGTCGGTCATGTCCTTCACCATCCACAACGGCCGGATCACCGCCATGGACATCCTCACCGACCCGACCCGCCTGGCCGTCCTGGGCCTCACCGCCTGACCCGCCTCACCCCCGACCGCCCACAGGCCGTCCGCCCACAGGCCGACCGCCCACAGGCCGTCCGGCACCGCGCCGGACGGCCCGGCGGACGCGATCCGGTGGGTGGGTGTCCGGTCGCGCCCGGCCGGACGGACTCGCGCGGGTCCTGGCCGGTGCGGCTCGGACGGATCAGACGGACAGGTAGACCGCGCTGCCGACGCCGGCCAGGAAGCAGTACACCGCGAACGGCGTCAGGCTGCGGGTCTCGAAGTACTTGGTGAGGAAGCGCACCGAGATGTAGCCGGCCACGAAGGCGGCGACGCTGCCCGCGGCGACCGGGCCGAGCACGGCGGAGTTCTCCGGCTTGAACAGCTCGGGCACCTTCAGCGCCGAGGCGGCCAGGATGACCGGGGTGGCGAGCAGGAAGGAGAACCGGGCGGCGTCCTCGTGGTGCAGTCCGCGCAGGATACCGGCGCTCATGGTGACGCCGGAGCGGCTGATGCCGGGGAAGAGCGCGAGGATCTGGGCGGCGCCGATCCAGGCGCCCTGGCCGAAGCCGAGCTTGGTCAGCCGCGCGTCGGAGGCGATCGCCGGGTCCAGGCCCGGCTCGTCGACCGGGGCGGTGTGCCCTGCCCGCCGGCGTCCGCTGCCGCCGCGCTTGAGCCGCTCGGCGCCGAGCAGTACGAGGCCGTTGAGGGCGAGGAAGACGGCGGCCGGGACGGGCTTGCCGAGCGCGTGCCGCAGCGCCTTCTCCAGGACCAGGCCGGCCACGCCGACCGGGATGGTGGAGATGATGAGCAGCCAGGCGAGCCTCTCGTCCCGGGTCTGCACCCGGCGGTGCCGGGCGGAGCTGATCAGGCCGCTGATCACCCGGACCCAGTCCCGCCAGAAGAAGACCACCAGCGCGAGCGCGGTGGCCAGGTGCAGGGCGACCAGGGCGGCGAGGTAGGAGGAGCCGTCGGCGGTCATGTCGAGGTCCTGCTGGATCTTCCCGCCGATCACGGCCGGGAGCAGGATGCTGTGGCCGAGGCTGGAGACCGGGAAGAGTTCCGTCACACCCTGCAGCAGGCCGACGCCTATCGCTTCCGGGTAGGTCAGGGTGGACATCGCGCACCTTCGCTCGGGGGGTCTGCGGGCCGGTCGATTCCGGGGGCCTCCGCGAAGCTACTACGGGCATGTAGACGCCCGGCAGGCTTGCTGCCGGAAGTTCATCGAGCGTACGTCTGGGCGACACCGGCCCCGAGTACGTGAACCAGCGCCCCGGCCACGGCGCCCGGGACGGCGGTGGCCGGAACCGCCCGGTGGACGGCGCCGCCGAGCAGCATTCCGGCGGTCACCGCGAGCGGGGTGCCCACCAGCGGCAGGGCGACGGTCAGGACGGCGGGCAGCAGGGCGGACGGGCGGCGGGGACGGTCCGTCGTGGGCGGGGTGGGCATCGTGGGCATCGCGGGCCTCCTGCGGGGGCGAGGGGTCGACGGACGCCCACGATGCCGCCTCCCGCAGCGTCAGGTTCAAGTCCTTTTCCGCACCGTCCGTTCAGAGCGCGACTTGCTCCAAGGCGCGACTTGCCTCAGGGTGCGACCGGCCTCAGGGCGCGACCCGCCGCCACCCCGACCCGTCCGCCGGCACCGGAGCGGTCGCGAAGTCGTAGCGCAGCCGCTCCGGCCCGAGCGCCAGCAGGGAGATCGAGGAGGAGCCCCAGATCCGCCCGTCGCCGAAGTCCCGCCGCTGGATCAACGCGGCGTCCTCGTCGAGCGCCAGCCCGTCGCCGGTGATGATCGGCAGCCAGTCGCCCCAGGCCTGTTCGGCCGTCCCCTCGCCGGTCGGCTCCGGCCGGGGCGCGGCGGCGAAGCGGGCCCGGAAGTGGTCGGCGCGCGCGGCCATCAGGCTCCGGATCCGTTCCGAGGCGGTGCGGTTGGCGGCCATCCCCTCCAGCCCGTCGTTGAGCACCACGCTGAGCCCGGTGGGCAGTTCGTCCTCCTCCAGCCTCCCGCCGCCCCAGCTGGTGACCCGGGCGCCGTCCGGGCGGACCTGGACGAGGTGGAAGGGGTCGTACGGGGTGAGGTCGAGGTGCCCGATCCCGCCCTGCCGGACGGCGGTGAGCGGCAGTTCGCCGCGGCTGAGCCGGGTGTCGGCGGGGGCGAGCGGGCCGAAGCCGTTGAGCAGGCAGGCGGCGGTGCGCCGGGCCGGGTCGACGGCCAGCCAGGTGCCGCCGGCCGCGAGGTCCAGCCCGCCGAGCAGCCCGGGGCGGTCCGGCCAGTGGTGGTCGGGCGGCAGCCAGCCGCGTCCGAGGTACTCGTCCCGGACGGACAGCAGCAGCACCGGTACCGTCGCTTCCGGCTCGATGCTGACGAACGCCGTGCACACGGTCCCGTCTCCCCCTACTCTCGGCCTGGAAGTCCTGTTCGAGGTCCTGTTCGAGGTCCTGGGGGAATCCGGCGGACCCCCTCAGCGATCATCGCACTCCTGTTCGCGCGCCGGAAGTGGCCCAGGAAACCGGGCGCCGAATGCACCAGGACCACAGGCCACTGCGCTTCTAGGCTGGTAGTCATGACGACCACGAACGAGACCGTGACGACGGACGGGGCCCCGGTGCCGGCGCCGCAGCAGCGCCTCGCGATGCCGAGGCTCGCCCCCGACTACTACCAGGCCATGATCGCGGTGGACCGGGCGTCGCGGCAGGGCGTCGACCCGGTGATCGCCGAGCTGGTCAAGGTGCACGCCTCGATGATCAACGGCTGCGCCTTCTGCATCGACATGCACGCCACCGACGCCCGCAAGAACGGCGAGCAGGACCACCGGCTGCTCTCCCTCCCGGCCTGGCGCGAGACCCCCTGGTTCACCTCCCGTGAGCGCGCCGCGCTGGCCCTCACCGAGTCGGTCACCCTGCTGACCCAGGGCCATGTGCCGGACGCGGTGTACGACGAGGCCGCCGCGCAGTTCGACGAGGCCGAACTCGCCCAGCTGATCGCACTGATCGCCACCATCAACGCCTGGAACCGGATCGGCGTGTCCACCCGCATGAGCCCGGCAGCGAAGTGAGCGGAGCCGAGATGACCACCCAGCAGGAGAAGGCCCGGCTGCTCAAGGAACTGCACCGTCCGGGTGAGCCGGTGGTGCTGGCCAATGTGTGGGACGCGGCGAGCGCCCGGCTGGTGGCCGCGGCGGGGGCGAAGGCGGTGGCGACGGCCAGCGCCAGCGTGTCCTGGTCGCTCGGCAGCCCGGACGGCGGCGGAGCCGACCGCGAGCAGGTGCTGGCCCGGACCGCCGAGGTGGTCCGCTCGGTCGCTCTGCCGGTCACCGCGGACCTGGAGAGCGGCTACGCGCACACCGCGGCCGGGGTCGGCGAGACCGTCGCCGCGCTGATCGCCACCGGCGCGGTGGGGGTGAACCTGGAGGACGCCGAGTACGCCCCGGAACAGGCCGCCGAGCGGATCGCGGCCGCCCGGGCGGCCGCCGACGCGGCCGGCATCCCGCTCTTCGTCAACGGCCGTACCGACGTCTTCCTGCACGGCCTGGGCGAGTCCGAGGGCCGGTTCGACGAGGCGGTCCGCCGGCTGCGGATGTACGTCGAGGCGGGCGCGGACGGCGTGTTCGCGCCCGGCGTCGCCGACCCGGAGGTCATCGCCGCCCTGGTCGCGGCCGTCCCGGCCCCGCTGAACGTGCTGGCGGCCCCCGGGTTCCCGTCGGTCGCCGAGCTGGCGAAGCTCGGGGTGGCCCGGATCAGCCTGGGCCCCGGCCTGGCCAAGGCGGCGTACGCGGCGGTCCGTCGCGCGGCCGAGGAGGTCTACGCGAGCGGCACCTACACCTCCCTGGACGGTGGACTGACCTACCAGGAGCTCAACGCCCTCTCCGCGGGCTGAGCACCAGGGTGACCGGCTGACCGGACGGGGGTCGGTCGGCCGGTCACCCGAGTCGTTCCGGTGAGTCGTCCCGGGAATCAGCCGATCTGCCCGCTGAGCCCCGGGTGGGACATCTGGTTGGTGCCGACGGCCTCCACCTCGTCGGCGGTGTGCCCGACCACCGGGAGCTTGCCCGCGGCCCGGAGGGCGAGGTCGGCGGGGGAGAGGTTGAGACCGTCGGTGAGGCCGCCGGTGGCGTCCGGCGAGTTGGCGGTCTGGGCGGTGGCGGACGCCGCCGGGGCGGCGAGGGCGAGGCCCGCCATGGTGAGGGCGGCCAGGGTGGCGAGTTTCTTCATGCCCTGCCGAACGACCCGGGCCGCCTTCAGGTAACCGGCCGGCCCGGACCGTCACCCCTCGGACTGCCTCAGACCGTCACCCGCAGGGTCCGCACGCTGTTGCTCACGAACGAACCGATCGGCTCCGGCCGTTCGCCCTCCGCCAGGGCCAGGTCCGGGAACCGCCCGAACAGGTGCCGCAGCGCCGTCTCCGCCTCCAGCCGGGCCAGCCCCGAGCCCAGGCAGAAGTGCGGGCCGTGGCCGAGCGACAGGTGCCGGGTCGGCTGCCGGGTCAGGTCGAAGCGGTCGGCGTCCGGGTAGTGCCCGGCGTCGCGCCCGGCCGCCGCGTACGAGGCGAGCAGCGCCTCCCCGCGACGGATCACCACGTCGCCGACCTCGATGTCCTCGATCGCGTAGCGCAGCGGGAACTGGCCGACCGGCGAGTCGTAGCGCAGCGTCTCCTCCACCACCGCAGACCACGGCTGCGCGCCGTCCAGGACCAGCCGCAGCTGGTCGGGGTGGGCGAGCAGGGCCCGCACCGCGTTGGTGATCAGGTTGAGCGTGGTCTCGTGCCCGGCGACCAGCATCAGCAGCAGGGTGCCGACGAGTTCGGCCTCGCTGAGCCCCTCCCCGGCCTCCCGGGCGGCGATCAGGTCGGTGGTCAGGTCGTCGGCGGGCTCGGCCCGCTTGGCCGCCACCACCGAGGCCAGCAACGCGTTCAGGTCCCGCTGCGCGGCGACGGCCGCCGCCGGGGTGGCCGAGCTGGAGACCAGGGTGTCGGAGAGCGCGTGCAGTTCGTCCTGCTGCTCCACCGCCAGACCGAGCAGCTCGCCGATCACCTGCATCGGCAGCGGGTAGGCGAAGTGCTCGCGCAGGTCGAACTCGCCCTCCGGCTTCGCCACTTCGGTGACCGAGTCGAGCAGGGCGACCGCCCGGGCCTCGATCGCGGGCGCCAGCGCGGCTATTCGGCGCGGGGTGAAGGCCTGGCTGACCAGCCCGCGCAGCCGCCGGTGGTCCTCGCCGTCGGCGGTGACCATGCCGGGCACGGTGACGAAGTTGAGCAGCGGCCATCCCTGCGGCAGTCGCCCCTCCCGGAAGGTCGCCCACAGCCCGGCGTTCTTGCCGACCCGCGGATCGGCCAGCAGCGACTGCAGGGTGTCGTGGTGGGTTACCGCCCAGACCACCACCCCACCAGGGAGTTCCACCAGGACCGCTGGACCGGCTGCCCGGAGCCGGGCGTTCTCGCCGTGCTGGTCGCGTCCGTAGGGGTCGAGCCGGACGGGCTCGGGGCGGGCTCCGGGGGAGTCTGCGGTGGTGTCCATGCGGGCCTCTCGGGGGCGGGCGGGCGGGGCGGGGTGAAGGCGCTGTACAGCACCGGCAGGGCGACCAGCGCCCGCGACCACGGGGACGGCCGCCAGGCCAGCTCGCCCGGCGGGACGGCGAGTTGGAGGTCAGGAAGGCGGTGCAGCAGGGTCTCGACGGCGGTCTCGACGATGATCCGGGCCGGGTGCTGGGCCGGGCAGACGTGCCGGCCCGCGCCCCAGGCGAGGTGCGCCCGGTTGCCGCCGAGCGAGCCCTGCGCGGCGGAGGCGGTGCCCTGGGCGGCCGGGTCGGCGTTGGCCGCGGCCAGGCCGAGCACCAGCATGTCGCCGGCGCTGATGTACTGGCCGCCGAGCACGGTGTCGCCGGTGGCCCAGCGGCCGGGGAAGTTCTGCGTCGGCGGGTCGCGCCAGAGCACCTCCTCCAGCGCGTCGGAGACGGTCAGCCGTCCGCCGGTGAGGGTGGCCCGGAAGCGCCGGTCGGTCAGCAGCAGCCGCAGGGTGTTGCCGATCCAGTTGATACAGGTCTCGTTGCCCGCGACCATCAGCACCACCAGGTGGTGCACCGCCTCCTCGTCGGTCAGCCCGGCCGGATGGGCGAGCAGCCAGGAGGTGAGGTCGGCACCGGGCGCGGAACGGCGGCGGCGCACCAGGTCGGTCAGGATGGCCTGGAACTCCCCGGCGGCGCGCACCGATTCGGGCCCGCTGTCGACGAAGTGGCTGATCAGCTCGACCATCCGCGGCCCGGCCCCGGTGGGCAGGCCGACCAGCTGGGTGGAGACCAGCAGCGGCAGCGCCCGGGCGTACTGGCCGATCAGGTCGGCGGTGCCGTCCGGGCCCCAGCTGTCGATCAGACCGTCGGCGGCGGCCTCGGTGGTCTCGCGCAGCTGCCGGTGGTCGATCTGGGCCAGGGTGTCCGAGACGGCGGAGCGCAGCCGCTGGTGCTCGGCGCCGTCCAGGTTGAGCAGGGTGGGCCGCCAGGCGGTCATCGGCTGCAGCCGCGAGTCGGGGGCGAGTCGACCCTCGGCGGGCACCCGCCAGTGCCGTGAGTCCTTGGAGAACAGGGCCTCGTTGCGGGTGAGTTCGAGCAGCTCCCCGTAGCCGAGGACGAGCCAGGCCTCCACGCCGGGCTCCAGCTCGATCGGCGCGACCGGCCCGTACCGCTCGCGCAGCCGGGCGTACAGGCCGTGCGGGTCGTCGGCGACGGCCTGCCCGTACAGCGGGGTCAGCGGCACGCCGACCGGCAGCCCGCCGCCGTACGGGGCCGCGCCGTAGGAGGCCCCGCCGTGCGCGACCGGGCAGCCGGCGGCCTGCGGGGGCTCGGGAACGGTCATCGCTGCAGCTCCAGGAGCGAGCTGCGGTGCAGGTGGTCCACGAAGTCGATCAGCAGGTCGTACGACTGCCGCCGATCGCGCGCGTCGCAGTACAGGATCGGCACCTCGGGCAGCAGGTCCAGCGCCGAGCGCAGCTCCTCCTCCGGGTAACTCGGGGTATCCGGGAAGGTGTTGACCGCCACCGCGAAGGGGATGCGCTGCTCCTCCAGCCGGCCGAGCACGTCGAAGCTCTCGTCCGGCCGCCGTAGGTCGACCATCGCGATGGCGCCGAGCGCGCCGCGCGACAGGTCGTCCCAGAGCGGCCAGAACCGCTGCTGCCCGGGCGTGCCGAACAGGTACAGCGCGAGCCGGGAGTTGAGCGTGATCCGGCCGAAGTCCAGCGCGACCGTGGTGGTGGTCTTGCCGCTGCGCCCGGTCAGGTCGTCCACTCCGCTGCTGGCGGCGGTCATGGTCTCCTCGGTGCGCAGCGGGGTGATCTCGCTGAGCGAGCCGACCAGGGTGGTCTTGCCGACCCCGAACGGGCCGGTGACCAGGATCTTCACCGCACCCTGCACCGAGGACGGCAGGTACGTCGGCTCGGGGACGTGGGTGTCAGCGGAGTTGGCGGAGGCCAACGAGCACCTCTTCCAGGAGGGTTGTGGGCAGGCGTTCGGCCTGCGGGACGGGCGGGAGCACCTGCACGGCGCCGAGGTCCCAGAGGTCGCCGACCAGCACCTTGACGACGCCGAGCGGCAGCCCCAGGTGGGCCGCCACCTCGGCGACGGAGAGCAGGCTGTGGCAGAGCCCGAGGATGCGCCGGTGCTCCCGGTTGAGCAGGACGTGCTCGGGCAGTTCCGGGGGCTCGGATAACGCGCTGACCAGGCTCTCGATGGCCAGGTCGGCCCGGGTGGGGCGGCTGCGCCCGCTGGTGATGACGTAGGGCCGGACGGGCCCGCTCACCGGTGGCCCCCCGCCGCGTGGTCGACCCGCGGCGGGCTGGTGAGGTGGGTGCCGATCCGCTCGACCAGGACCTGCATCTGGTACGCGACCAGCCCGGCGTCCACCGCCTCGCCGGTCACCACGGCCAGGTGGGCGCCGGCCCCGGCGGCGACGATGAAGAGGTAGCCGCCGCCGTACTCGATGATGATCTGGCGGGTGGCGCTGCCCGGTCCGCCGAAGCCCGCCGCGACGCCGCGGGCCAGCGACTGCAGTCCGGAGCAGGCGGCGGCGAGCCGTTCGGCGTCCTCGCGGGGGATGTCGGTGCTGCGGCCGATCTCCAGGCCGTCGTTGGAGACGACGACGGCGTGCTGGACCTGCGGGACGGCGATGATGTCGGCCAGCAGCCAGCCGAGATCAGGGGTGGTGGTCATGGAACTCTCCGGAGGGCTGGGGAGGGCGGGGGGAAGCGGGGGAGGAAAGGTCGGTGGGGCCGGGTGGGGTCTGGGCGCGGGCGGCCGATCGGCCGCTGGCGGTCCCGGCCTGGAACATCGCCATGAACGCCTGCGCGTCCCGGGCCGAGCGGTACGGCGGGGCGGGCGGCGGTGGGGGAGCGGCGTGCTGGGCGGTCCGGTTCGCGCGGTCGCGCCGGTGGCTCCGGCGGGGCAGCGGGGGCGGGGTGTCGCCGGTCGAGGGTCGACCGGTGGGTGGGGTCTCCACCATCGGGTGTCCGGCCATCGGGTGACCGGTCGTCGGGTGACCGGCGGGGAAGGCCGGCCGGGGGTCGGGGTTGAACGCCCGGTCGTCCGGTCCGAGGCCGGGGACGGTGGGCGGCAGCGGTTCGGTGAGCAGGGCGTTCGGCAGCAGGACGACGACGCGCACGCCGCCGTACGGTGAGGGCGCCGAGCTGAGGGTGACCCGGAAGCCGTACTGCTCGGCGAGCCGGCCGACCGCGGCCAGGCCCAGCTGCGGGACCTCGCCGAGCCGGGAGACCTCCAGGGTGCTGCCCCCGGAGAGCGCGGCGGCGGCCTTGGCGACGGCCTGTTCGGGCATGCCGACGCCGCCGTCGTCGATCTCGATCACCGCGCCGTTGTGCACCGGCATCAGCGTGACGAACACCTGGGTGCTGGGCGGGGAGTAGCGGGTGGCGTTGTCCAGCAGTTCGGCGACGGCGTGGATCAGTGCCTCGGCGGCGGCGCCGACCACCGCGGTCTCGATCCGGCTGCGGACCGCCACCCGCTGGAACGGCAGGATGCGCGACTGGGCGCCGCGCACCACGTCCTCCAGGGGGACCGGTTCCGGCCAGTGCCGGCCGGCCCGCGCGCCGCACAGGACGGCCAGGGTCTGGGCCAGCCGGGCCTGTTGGGCGGCGGCGTGGTCGGCCTTGAGCAGGCCTTCCAGCAGCGCCGGGTCGTCGTGGGTGCGCTCCATCTCGTCGAGCAGGGCCTGCTGGTCGTGGGCCATGACGAGGATCCGGCGGGCGACGCTGAGGAAGGCCCGCTGGGTGGAGGCGGTGAGCTCCTGCTCCTGCTGGACGGCGGCAAGGTCGGCGCCGCGGCGGGAGAGTTCGGCGGTCAGCTGGTCCTGGAGCCGGGTGAGTTCGTCCTGCAGTCGGTCGGCCCGGCCGCGCTGGGTGACGGACACGGCGCGGTACCGCGCGGCGGCCACGAGGGCGAGGACGGCGAGTACGCCGGTTGCCGTTACGGACCACTGAGTCATCGTCACGCGGCGAATTCTAGGGCGATGATCCTACAAAGGTGTGAACGGATCTCGCCATGTGACCGGATCTCGTCAATATCGAGTCAATACGCCGCCAGCCCTGTGTCGTTCGACCCCGATCCCGCGAGTTCGACGAGGTCTCCGGTCGTTCGTCCAGGGCCTTTCGGCCCATGTCGATGTGACGGGTGATGGCTGAATCGCGTTCCGGGTTGTGTGGGACGTGTGTGCACGGTGTTACGGAACGGGCGGGGTGCGGTGCGGGAGCGGCAGCTCCACGTCGTCCGGCCGGGACCGCCGCCCGGTCACGTTCAGGTCGCGGCCGGCTCGGCCGTACCCAGCCGCCGCACCAGCACCAGGGTCCGGTCGTCCGCGACGTCCTGCGCCACCGCGTGCACCAGCCGGCTCGCCGCGCCCCCTTGCTGCCGCTGCTGTGTCCGGTGGGTGCGCACCTCCGGCTCGGCGGCGGCCAGCAGCCGACCCACCCCCTCGTCCAGGTCCCGGCCCGGCACCTCCACCAGGCCGTCGCTGAACAGCAGCAGCGAGTCGCCGTACCCCAGCCGCCCGGACACCGACGGGTACGGCGCGCCCGGCACCAGGCCCAGCGCCGGACCGCCGTGCTCGGACGGCTGCCAGCCGTTCCTCCGGCAGTACCGCACCGGCGGCGGATGGCCCGCGTTGAACAGCCGGTAGCGGCCGGTCGCCGGGTGCAGCGCGAGATGGACGGCGGTGGCGAAGTCGTCCTCCCAGCCCATCCGGACCAGGTGGTCGTTGGCGGCCGACAGGAACGCCTCCGGCGGCACCCGGCCCAGCAGCATCGCGAAGGCGCCCGACAGGTGGGTCGACCGGGCGGCCGCCCGGCTGCCCTTGCCCGACACGTCCACCAGCACCAGCTCCAGCAGGTCCTCCTCCGGACGGTGGGCGCAGAGCAGGAAGTCCCCGGAGAACGAGGCGCCCCCGGCCGGGGCCAGCGCGCTGTCGAAGTGCCAGTCCAGCAGCCGCTCCGGGAGCCGGGCCAGCGTCCGGTTGTGCTCGGCCAGCTCCAGCAGCATCGAGTCGCCCTGGGTGCCGCGCAGTCCCAGCCGGTGCCGGAACCGGTTGGCCGACAGCACCGTCGCCCCCGTCGCGGCCAGTACCACCGTCACCCCCAGCCTCACCCCGCGCGGGTCCTGCAGCACCGCCCCCAGCAGGCTGCCCGCCAGCCCCGCACACACCAGCACCAGCAACTGCCAGCGCCGCAACACCAGCCCGCCACCCACCACCGGCAGCACCAGCGCCGACGGCGGCCACCCGTACGGCATCAGGATCGGCAGCACGCTCAGCACCACGGTCACCCCGAGCAGCATCCCCAGCGCCACCCGCCCGGCCCGTATGTCCCCGTCCAGCAGCCGTCCGTACCACCGCCGCACCCTCGCTGTCAGTGCGGGCACCCGGGACCTCCGCCAAGCGTGGGCGGTCCCCTGTCATGACCACCAGTCAGACCGGCCACACTAACCCGTCCATCCCCACCATCCCCGGACCCCCACACCCGTCCACGCCCCGCCGACACCGGAAGCCGGGCCGGCCCGACTTCTCGTGCACGCGATGCCGGCCCGTCCGGTTCTCGCCGTGCCTACTCCGGCCGCTGGGCGGCGCCGGAAGCCGGCCGGTCCGACTTCCCGTGCGGGTGGGGCTGGCGGCGCGGTGGATTCAGAGCCCTTCCACGTAGGAGGTCGATGGGCCCGACCTCCTACTCCTCCCCCTTCGGCCAGGTGTGGAGGCCGGTGGTGAGGGTGGTGATGAGGCGGTCGTGGGTGGTGGTGAGGTCTTCGGCGAGTTGGAAGGCGCCGGCGATGGAGAGCGAGGCGAAGCCGTGGGCGAGGGAGCGGACGGTGCGGGCGGCGTGGATGGCTTCGGGGCCGTCGAGGCCGTAGGAGCGGAGAACGGCGATGATGACGCCGACGAGGCGGGTGGCCGCGCGGGTGAGGTCGTCGTCGGGCCGGGGCGCCTGGGGGAGGGCGGTGTAGCGGTGCGGGTGTTCGGTGGCGTAGGCCTGGTAGGCGCGCAGGACGGCGCTGACGGCGTCGTCGCCGCTGCGGCCGACCGCGGCCCCGGCGAGCCGGTCGGCCAGTTCCTCGGTGACCCGGACGGCGATCAGCCGGCGCAGTTCGGTGAGGCCGCCGCTGACGTGCTTGTACAGGGAGGGGGTGGCCACCCCCGCGCGGGCGGCGACGGAGGCCAGGGTGAGGGCCTCGGCGCCCTGCTCGTCGATGAGGGCGAGGGCGTGGTCGACGACCTGGTCGGGGGTCAGTCCTACACGGGGCATGGGGTGGGGTTCTCCGTACGGGTGCGGGTGCGGGTGCGGGTGCGGGGGCGGATGCGAGTGCGGCGGGTTCAGGCGAGTTCGGCGAGGAAGGGCAGCAGGGCGTCCGCGACGGCCTGCGGGTTGTCGGCCATCGGGTAGTGGCCGGACCCTTCGATCATCACCTTCCGGGCGCCGAGCGCCTCGGCCTGCCGGTCGGCGACGGCCTCCGGGTCCGGGAAGTCGGGGTCCTTGCTGCCCATCAGGACGAGCGAGGGGCAGTGGACGGCCGCGCACCAGCCGATCGGCGCGGAGTCCCCGGTGACGTGTCCGCGGGTGGCGGTCTTGCGCCCGGGGGTGCGCAGGTCGGCGACCAGTCCGGCCACGTAGTCGTCGAGGTCGGCGGGGCGGGGGCCGGGGAAGGCCATCTTGCGCAGGTAGAAGCCCCAGACGGCCGGCCAGTGGACCATCGCGCCGCCCATCACGGACGCGACGCCCTGCATCAGGGCGCCGGCCCGGTACTCGACGAAGGCGTCGATCAGCGCGATCCCGGCGACCCGCTGGGGCGCGTCCCCGGCGAGCTTGACGACCGTCGCGCCGGTGTAGGACTGCCCGACCAGGACGGCCCGCTCGATGCCGAGGTGGTCGAGCAGGGCGAGGACGTCGGTGGCGACGGCGGCCGGGCTGTAGTCGTCCCAGGCGATCGAGGACTCGCCGAAGCCGCGCACGTCCATGGTGACGACCCGGCGCCCGGCCGCGGTGAGCAGCGGGTGCAGGTGCCGGTAGGCCCGGCGGCTGTCGAGCATTCCGGGGAGCAGGACGACGGGGGTGCCGTCGCCCTGCCGGGTGTCGTCGAAGGCGATCCGGCCGCCGGGGACGTCGAGGTACTGGGTGCTCGGGGTGATGGTGCCGTTCACGGTGGGCCTCCACGGGGTCGCTGCTGCCGATAGCCATAAAGCTATGGCTAATAGCCTTAGCTGTCAACCCTTCCGATCCCTCGATTCCCGGGGACTCAGGCCCCCTCGACCCTGAACGGATCGTGCTCGCTGAGCAGCTTCTCCAGTCGGGCCTGGTCGACCCGGGCGACGGTGTCCGACGATTCCTGCCGGTCCCGGACCACCTTGGCCAGCGTGAACGCGGAGGTGACGGTGTAGAGGAAGCCGATCCCGAGGAAGGCCCGGGTCCACCCGCCGACGGGCAGGTAGGCGATCCCGACGGCGAGGGCCGAACCGGAGATGGCGAAGGAGAGGACGGCCTGCATGTGGTACGCGGCCGTGGTGCGTGTCTGCATCGGTGCGCTCATGGCGCCAGGATGCGGCTGCGCGCCGTGGCCGCACATGAGTAGGAGTACTCAGATGGGCTGGGCGAATGGCGGGTGGTTCGCCGGCGTCCGACCACCTGCCCCCAGCCGTCCCGGGCGGATGGCTTGGAATCGGGGCGGCCTGGGATTAACGTTTGATAACGCAGCGCGGTCGTCAACGCCGTACCCAGACGGCACCGTGCGCCGTCGCCTAATCCCGCCGGCCGGCCTCCGGGCAGGTCAGGGAGCCGGGGAACCACGTTCCTTGGGGTGAATCGGCGGGGCTCCGGCCCGGCCGTAGGAGACCTTCCTGCTCCGAACCCGTCAGCTAACCCGGTAGGCGCGAAGGAAGGAAAGGAGCGCGCCTCCGTGGCGTCGACGCACACCCCGGCACACCCGGCCGGCCCCGCAGCCGGTACCCAGCTGCTCGACCACCCCGGCCCGGACGGCGCCGAGTCCGCCGATTCCTTCGCCCCGGAGGCCGAGGCCAACCGCCACCGGATGCCGCGTCAGACCCGTGGGGCCTCCCCGTTGCTCGGCGTCACCGCCGTTGCCGCCACCCTGGGCGCCACCGGCTTCGCCTCCGCGACCCCGGCCGCCGCGCCCGCCATCGAGGCCCCGGACGAGGCTCCGGTCGCCCTGACCGCCGACCCCGGCCTCGCGCTCGCCGCCCGCATCCAGCAGCAGGCCGACGGCCAGCGCACCGCCGCCGAGGAGGGCGCCCGCCTGCAGGCCGCGCAGGAGGCCGAGGCGAAGGCCGCCGTCAAGGAGGCCGAGGCCAAGCGCGCCGCCGACGAGGCCGAGCGCGCCAAGGCCGCCGCTCTCACCCTGCCGGTGAAGGACTACAACCTCTCCGCCCACTACGGCCAGAGCGCCCGCTACTGGGCCCACCTGCACACCGGCCTGGACTTCGCGGCCGACACCGGCACCCCGGTCTACGCGGTCGGCCAGGGCACCGTCACCTCGGCGGGCTGGTCCGGGGCGTACGGCTACCGGATCGTCGAGACCCTGCCCGACGGCACCGAGATCTGGTACTGCCACCTCTCCTCGATCATCAAGGGCGCCGGCCAGGTCGGCGCCGGCCAGCAGATCGGCAAGGTCGGCGCGACCGGCAACGTCACCGGTCCGCACCTGCACCTGGAGGTGCGCCCCGGCGGCGGCGCCCCGGTCGACCCGGAGACCTGGCTCCAGCAGCGCGGCCTCAACCCCTGACGGGAACCCCCGAGAAGAACCCCTGACGCAACGCCCGAGGGCCCCGGACATCCGGGGCCCTCGGGCGTTCACCGCGCCGGCTTCACTCCGCGGGCAACTGCGCCAGGTACGCGTCGATCTCCTCCTGCCCCGGCTCCGGCGCCAGCTCCGGGAACTCCTCCACCAGCAGCCGCGCCAGCCCGGGCACCGTCCACTCGCCGAACAGGTCGAGCGTGACCTCGGCCGCCGCCGCCTCGAACTCCCCGAAGTCCCCGGCCAGTTCGTCCGGCATCGGCCGCCCCAGCGCGTTCAGCTCGGCCAGGTTGCGGTAGCTGCGCCGCATCAGGCCCTGCTCCAGCAGCAGCCGAGCGCCGTCGGTGGCCATGCCGACCGACAGCAACCGGCCCGGCCCCCAGCCCTGTTCGTCCGGTTCGTCCAGCCAGCCGGCCGGTACCAGCGCCTCGTACGCGGCCAGCCGCTCCTCCTCGCCGAGTTCGGCGAAGCCGGCCAGCCAGTCCCGGACCGCCGCCCGGTCCGCAGTGTCCACCCCGTGCGCGTGCAGCAGTACGGCGTACAGCCGGGGCCAGGTGAGCAGGTCGGCGCGACGCAGCAGTCCGGCCGCGACCTCGCCCTGCCATTCGGCCTCGGCGTGCAGCCGCTCCTGGCGCTTGGCGTTGAGCCGCTTCGTCGCCCGCTGGTGGTCGATCAGCAGCCGTACGGCGTCGCCGTACGCGAGCGGGTCCTCGTCCGGCGCGGGTTGGACGTAGAGGTGGAGCCGCTCGTACAGCAGGTGCTCCACCGCGTTGGAGGTCAGTTCGGGCCAACCGTCGTGCATCCTGCTGTCGCCCAGTTCCAGCAGCGCCAGCACCGTGTGCAGCGGCGCCTCGGCCACCGGCGCGCGGTCCTGCTCGGCCGCCCAGGCGAGCAGGTCGGCGGCCCGGGTGCGCGGGGCGAGCCGCAGGTCTTCGTCGTTCATATTCCGAACGGTAGCCCGCCGGGCGCGGGTAGGGTCGGCAGCCATGGTCCCCGTACGACTCACCGGCCCCCGGCTCGCCATCCGCGAGTACCACCACACCCCGGAGGACGTGGACGCGCTGTACGCGCTGTTCGGCGACCCGGAGGTGACCCGCCACCTGCCCTTCGAGCCGCGGGACCGCGAGACCTGCGCCGACCAGATCGAGCTCTACCTGGAGGAGGCGATGGCCGAGGAGCGGGACACCTACCGGCTCGCCGTCTGCCGGCGGGAGGACGCCGAGGATCCGGCGGACGCGGTGCCGATCGCCCACGCCGGCCTCACCCTCGGCACCTACCGCTCCGCCCACCTCGGCTACGTGCTGGGCCGCGAGGTGTGGGGCCGCGGCTACGCGGGCGAGATCGCCGGGCTGCTGTGCGAGCTCGCCTTCGGCCCGCTCGGGCTGCACCGGCTGGCCGCCCGGGTCGACGTGGACAACCCGGCCTCGGCCAAGGTGCTCACCAAGCTCGGCTTCCAGTTGGAGGGGCGGGTGCGGCACGACCTGTACAAGGGCGGCGTCTGGTCGGACTCGTACCTGTACTCGCTGCTGGTCGACGAGTGGCCCGGCCCTTCGGCGCCGTCCTGACCCCGGAAGCGGACCGGAGCGGGGGTTAACCCCACCCCCGATCCGCCGGTCCCCCGGATGCCGCCCGAGCTGCGGTTCGACCAGACTGAAGGACGTCAGCGAGCACGAACGACCGCGAGATAGAGGGGCCGGGGGCCGGGAGATGAGCAGCAGCCGAAGCATGCTGGACCAGGAGTGGGACGTTCTGGGCGGTTACGGCGACGACGGCCCGAGCCCCGCCCGGGCCCGCCGGACGGAGCAGCCGCCGTCCTTCTGGCGGGCGCCGTTCTCCGCGTACTACTACCGGGAGATCGGCTACGCGCTCACCGGGCTGCCGGTGGCGATCGCCGGCTTCACCGTCGGGATCACCATGTTCTGCCTCGGTCTCGGCACCTTCATCACGGTCCTCGGCCTGCCGGTGCTGGCGGGTCTGACCAGCGTCGCCCGCGGCTTCGGCCGGCTGGAGCGGGCGCGGGTGCGCGGCCTGCTCGGCGTGGACGTGCCCGGCCCGGCGTCGGTGCGCCGGGTCCGGTCGGGCAGCTGGGGCGCGATCACCGCGCGGCTGGCGGACGTGGCGGGCTGGAAGGCCGTGCTCTACCAGCTGGTGATGTTCCCCTGGGCGGTGTTCAGCTTCGCCATGACGCTGGTGTTCCTGCTGCTCGGCTGGACGATGGCGCTCTACCCGCTCTACCACTGGGTCTTCCCGACCTTCACCGACTGGCGCGGCTACCGGCTGTTCGACTTCACCGACAGCGACCACGTCCGGCACGTCTACTACGTCGAGAACGCCTGGCAGATCGCCGCGTTCTCCGCGGTCGGAATGCTGCTGGTCTTCCTCACCGCGCAGCTGGTCCGCGGCGTGACCAACGTCAACCGGGCCGCCGCCCTGGGCCTGCTCGGCCGCTGAAACCGCTCACCGTCCAG
This sequence comes from Kitasatospora sp. NPDC004669, assembly GCF_040609455.1. Lineage (NCBI taxonomy): Bacteria > Bacillati > Actinomycetota > Actinomycetes > Kitasatosporales > Streptomycetaceae > Kitasatospora > Kitasatospora sp. NPDC004669. The sequence goes on along the minus strand of NZ_JBEXKB010000034.1, from coordinate 23,825 downwards.
GCCCCGTCCAGGCACTGCCCCGGCCCCGCCCGCGCTCCGGATGCGGACGGGGCCGGCCCGTGTTCGGATGGCCGGGTGGCCGCCGCACGCACCCCCGCGCCCTACCCCGACGTCCTGGTCACCTCCCGTCCGCTGGACGAGTACTGCGCGCTCTTCGGCCTCACCCGGGCTCAGCTCGCCGCCCTGCCCGGGCCGCTGCTGGACTGCCCCGGCGGTGCGGCGGGCCTGGCCGCCGAGGCGCGCGAGCTGGGCTGCCGGGTGATCGCCGCCGACCCGGCGTACGCGCTGCCGCTGCCCGAGGTCGCGGCCCACGCCCTGGCCGCCCGGGACTCGATGGTCGTCGCGATGGCCGCCCGCCCGCGGCTGTACCCCGCGCTCGGCCGTTGCCGGTCGGAGAGCTACCTGCGCAGCTGGGACCGCGCCCGCCGGCTGTTCACCGCCGATTCGGCCGCCCACCCGCAACGGTACGTGGCCGCCGCGCTGCCCCGACTGCCCTTCGCGGACGGCACCTTCGTCCTCACCCTGAGCGGCTACCTGCTCTTCGCCTACCCCGAACTCTTCGACCTTGAGCACCAGTTGGCCGCACTGGCCGAGCTGGTCCGGGTCACCGCGGCGGACGGCGAGGTGCGGGTCCAGCCGCTGCACGACGGGTTCGGGCGTCGTTGCGGCCACCTCGACCGGCTGCGGTACGCGCTCGGCGAGCGCCGGATATCCAGCGAGGTCCGCCGCGTGCCCCAGGAGGGCCGCCGCACCTGCCGGGTCCTGGTGCTGCGGGCCGCCGGCCACCGCCGCCGAGGAATCGGTAAGTAATGGTCACTAGTCGGGCATGGTCCTATACTCGCCCGCATGAGCGAGACCACGATCCGGCCCGCCCACCCGGCCGACGCCGACCGGCTCACCGCACTGATCCAGGCCTCCAGTGCCTACCGCGGCGCGTACTCCGCGATGACCGACGGCTATGCCGTGGCGCCCGACTACGTCGAGCGCCACGAGGTCCGGATGGCCGTGGACGCCGGCGACCGGTTGCTGGGCTTCTACGCGCTGATCCGCGAACCGGCCGAGCTGGACCTGATGTTCGTCGCCGACGAGGCCCAAGGGCTGGGCATCGGACGGCAGTTGATCGCCGACATGCTGGGTCGCGCCCGCGAGGCCGGGATCGGGGCGGTCAAGGTCGTCTCCCACCCGCCCGCCGAGGGCTTCTACCTGCAGATGGGCGCCGAACGCACTGGCACCCGCCCACCGCAGGTCAAGACCCCCTGGGAGCAGCCCGAACTGCGTTTCACCGTCTAGGGGTTGCCGCCGGCCGGCGGAGCGGACGGTGCTGACGGAGCGGGCTGAGCCGACTGCTCCACCAGCTGGGCCGGCTGGACCGGCTGCGCCGGGACGAAGGCCGCCACCTGCAGCCGGGACAGTATCTTCTCCGCCAGCCAACTGCGGTCTGACCCGTACGGAATCCCCCGCGGGTCCACCAGCTGCGCCGCCACCGCGTCCCGTAGCCGCTGCGCCTCGGCGCCGGGCAGCCGGGAGAGCAGGCCCCGGGCGGCCAGCAGGGCGTGGTACTGCTCGAAGCCCGAGCGCGGATGCTCGATCGCGTCCAGCACGCTCGGCAGGTCCGCCAGCGACGGGTCGCCCTGCATCAGCGCGAGCGCCTGGATCCGGCGGCCCTCGGAGCCGTCCGTGAACAGCTCCCGTACCTGGTCGGCGGTCAGCGCCGAGCGCTTCGCGGTGGAGCGCACCTCGGCGACCACACTCTCCGGTCCGGCGGGGGAGTTCGAGGAGGGCGGCAGCTGCGCGGCCAGCGCGGCGGGCCGCTCCGCGCTGCCGCCGAGCAGCCCGAGGTGCTGCATCGCGCGCACCCGCAGGTCATCCGCGCCCACCTTGTCGCCGTGCCGGTCGCGGTCCTGCCCCGCCAGGAAGAGGTCCAGCGCCTGGTCCGCGTCGGTCAGCACCTGCGGCAGCGCGAGTCGGGTCACCAGCCAGCCGGCCAGGAAACCGAGGACCAGGAAGTAGAGCACCAGCGCGGCCGCGAACGGCACCGCCGAGTCCGCTCCGCCGAGCGCGGGCGCCAGCGCCGTACCGAGCTGGTGCAGCCGCTCGCCGAGCGAGCCGAGCTGGGTCAGCCCGACGCCCAGCAGCACCTTGGTCAGCCAGTCCGAGACCTGCTCCAGATTGGTGTTCGGCGCGTACGAGCCCTGCGGCTCGCCGGAGCCGCTCTTCACCCGGGGCACCCCGAACAGGAAACCCAGCGCACCGCCGAGCACCGTCGAGGCCCCGGCCACCACCAGCCCGCCGCCGAGCGCCTGCCAGGCCTGCTCCCGGCCGAGCGCGAACAGCAGCAGCCCGAGCAGTCCCGTCCCCGCCAGCACCCCGGCGGCCGCCCACTGCGCCGTCCGCAGCGTCGACGTGCCGACCCGCCGCACCCTCGCCATCGCCCACCCCCAGTGTCCGCGCCGCTCCGCTCCGGAGTCCGCGCCGACTCTAGCGCCGCGGCCCCACCACGGGAACGGCCCGGGGGCGCTGCGGCTACGACGACCGGGCCGAAAAAGCGACCGGGCCGAAAAGCGCTCGGGCCCGAAAACGCAGACGGCCCGCGGGCTGCTCCTCGGCGCCGGCCCGTGCACTGGCCTGGCGCCCGAGGCACCGGGGATGTTCCGGTGAGCCCGCGGGCCGGGTGACTGCTGTGGATTTCGCCTGCCGGAGGCCTGGGGCCTCACCCTGCGCAGGCAGGGGCGGCTCTAGCGAGCAGCCACCTCACGCATCCTGACGGTACTCAATTCAGGATCACCTCCTTTCAGTGTGGGCCCACCATAGGCAGGCCGCTGTCGGGAGGGCAACGGATTTGTTCGGCGGCCGGCGCTCAGGCGGCCTTGACCTGGTCCTTGAACTTCGAGAAGTCGATCGTGTTGTCGGCCGGCGGGGTCTGGACGGTCAGCGGCTTGTCGAAGTCGGTGAGGTTGATCGTGGTCTTGCCGTCCTTGGCCGAGTCCGTCTCGATCCGGACCGGGTAGGGCTTGCCCTCGGTGGCGATGTGGAGCGTCGACTGCTCGCCCGAGTCGTCGGTGACCTTGAGGCTGAAGGTCTTCAGGCCGTTGATGTTGCCCGGAGCGCCCTTCTCGGCCTTTTTGGTCTTGCCGTCGGTGATCTGCTTGCTGAAGTCGGTGAGGCTGCAGAAGCTGGTCATCATCTTCATCTGCGGGTCGCTGTCGAACCCGGTCAGGTAACGACCCTTGAGGAACTCGGCGACCTTGCCGCCGTCCTTGCCACCGTTCTTGCTGCTGATGGCCGTCCAGAAGGCGCTGTCCCCCTTGAGGTAGGAGGCCTTGCCGTCGTTGATGATCTCGACCTTGCCCATGCCCGGCAGGGACATGGTGCCCTTGCACTGGCCCTTGTTGTCCATGGCCAGGTCCATGTCCATGTTGCCGCCTTCGTCGGCAATGGTGCCGGACATCTTGAAGGCGGTGGCGGCGGCCAGCGCGTCCTTGGTCTTCTTCTCGATCTCCTGCGCGCTCAGCTTGTCGGTGTCCAGCGCGGCCGCGGTCGGCGTCGGCGTGGCGGTCGGGGTCGCGGCGGCGGTGGTCGCGGCAGGTGCCGGCGCGGCGGCCTTGTCCGCGTCCTTGTTGTCGCCGCAGGCGGCCGTGCCGGCTCCGAGGAGGAGGCAGACGGCGGCAGTGCTGACCAGGCGCTTCGACAGCATGAGGTGGTTCCTTATCCAGGGCACGGCCCCGCCGTCCCCCAACTGGATGAATTTTTCCTCAGCAGTATGAGGGAGTCCTCGGACAGCAGATCTTGGAATCCGCCCCCGTTACAGGTTCGTGGCAGGAACGTGCTCTGCACGTGCCCGGGGAACGCGAAGGGCCCGGAGGAAGAATCCTCCGGGCCCTTCGGCTACTGAGTAGCGGGGACAGGATTTGAACCTGCGACCTCTGGGTTATGAGCCCAGCGAGCTACCGAGCTGCTCCACCCCGCGTCGGTGAACACAACAATACGTGGAAGTCGCCGAGATGGGAAATCGGTTCTTCGGGCGCCCTCGCCGGGGCTCTCAGGAGACCCCGGCGGAACGCCGCGCCGGCCGCCGTCCGTGCCGGGCGGCCTGCCGGGCCGCCCGGCACCTCGCCCAGGCCGCGAAGCAGACCAGCGCCACGAAGCAGGGCACCATCAGCGCCCCGTAGACCACCAGGAACCCGTCCGTCCCCAGGTCGGCCGCGGCGTTCCAGGTGCCGTGCAGCACCATCGCCAGCACCAGCCCGGCCGGTGCGGCCAGCCGGGCCAGCCAGCGCCGCCCGGTGGTGAGGGCGACGGCCAGGCCGATCCCGGTGAGCGCGGTGAACAGCGGGTGGGCGAAGGGGGAGAGCAGGGCGCGCAGCACGAAGGTCTGCACGGTGCTGTCGAAGTCGCGCAGGCTGGGCCGATCGCCCAGGCCGATGCTGTCCAGCCGGTTCCGCTGGTCGGCGGTGAAGGCCCGGCCCAGGTAGAGGGCGTTCTCGACGAAGGCGAAGCCGCAGGCCGTCATTCCGCCGAGCACCACCCCCGCGGCCAGGGTGCGCGGCCGGGAGCGGCGGTGCGGGGTGCCGCCGGAGGGCGGGGCGGGGCACAGGTACGGCAGCGGCCGCAGGTACGGCCGCAGCCGCAGCCGGCCCCGGGCGTGCGGTCCGGCCGGGCGGCGCTGGTACGGGCGGGGGCGCCGGGGCGCGGGCGACCGGTGCAGCAGCGGCGCGCAGGGGCGCCCGGTGCGGCGGCCGCGGCAGCGCAGCCGCTGGCCGAGCGGCAGGAGCAGCACCATCAGGGCGGTGGCCTTGGCGCTCTCCTCGATCAGCGGGGTGGCGATCCCGGCGCCGAGCAGCTCACCGAGCGCGCCCGGGTGCGCGGTCAGGTAGTCGGCGGTCCAGTTGTTGGCGAGGATCGCGACCGTGGTGGCCGCGCAGGCGCCCCAGCCGAGGCAGAACACGGTGTGCCGCAGCGGCACCCGGGCGGTGAGGTTGAGCCAGGCCAGGGCGCCGAGCACGAAGGGCAGCGGCACCATCGCCAGGCCCAGACCGACCAGCAGCCCGACCGTGCCGGTCTGCCGCTGGACCAGGTGCAGGATCAGCACCCCGCAGCCGATCAGGATCAGGACGGCGGTCGCGGTGACCGAGGAGAGCGCCATCGAGCGGCCGCGGCCCGGGGGTGGTTCGGACGTGCCCGTCACCGCGGGAGCGGTGGGTGGTGGGGCGCCGCCCGGTCGGGGCAGCAGCCGGTGGGCCCGGCGCGTCCGGGGCCCCGGGATGGTCCGGGTGTCGCCGGGGCGCGGGACCGTCCCCGGTTCGTCGGCGGTGGCACGGACGGGCGTCCGGAACCCGCCGCCGGACGGGCTGCCCATGCGGCACAGGGTAGGCCACGGCAGCCGCCCGTCGGGAGGACTCGGGACGAGTCGTTCGTCGGGTGTACGACCGTCCGCTCAGTGGGCCGCCGCCTGTTCGAACGGCGGCCGACGGCTCAGCGGCGGCGGAACAGCAGGTCGTGGACCACGTGGCCCTTGGCGATCCCGGCCCGCTCGAACTTGGTGACGGGCCGCCAGTCCGGTCGCGGTGCGTAGCCGGGGATGCTGCCGTCCGGGTGGTCCGCGGGCTCCAGCCAGCCGGTGCCGTCACCCTCGGGGTGCAGGTTCTCCAGCTCCGGCGAGGCGGACAGTACGGCCAGCATCTGCTCCGCGTACGGCTCCCAGTCGGTCGCGCAGTGCACCAGCGCGCCGGAGGCGAGCCGGGGCAGCACGAGGTCGAGGAAGGACGGCTGGACCAGCCGGCGCTTGTGGTGCTTGGGCTTGGGCCACGGGTCGGCGAAGTAGACCCGCAGTCCGGCCAGCGAGGCGTCCGGCAGCATGTCGCGCAGCAGGATGACGGCGTCACCGGCGGCCAGCCGGACGTTCTGCGAACCGTCGCGCTCCAGCAGGCCGAGCAGGTTGCCGTGGCCCGGGGTGTGCACGTCGGCGGCGAGGATGCCCGTCGACGGGTCGGCGGCGGCCATCGCGGCGGTGGTCTCGCCCATGCCGAAGCCGATCTCCAGGGTGACCGGCAGGCCGTCGAACAGCTCCCGCAGGTCCAGCGGGCTGCCGTCGATCGGGATGCCGTACGTCTCCCAGCTGCGGTCCAGGGCGCCCGCCTGGGCGTTGGTCATCCGGCCCCGGCGCGGCTGGAAGCTGCGGATGCGACGCTCGCGGTGCTGGGCCTCGGTGGCCTTGTGCGGGTACATCGGCGCGGGGTAGGCGGCCGGCGCGGCGGACATCCGGGCGGACGGCGTTTGCTGGGGGATCGGGGCGGTGGCAGTCACAATCCCCCGAGTCTACGGGGCAGCCCGCGGCGCCCGTCGGGGTGTGTGACGCGGCTCATCCCGGTCCCGGTCGCGCGGCTCGGCCGCCCGCCGCCGGCGCCGCTCAGCCGCCCGCCTCCAGCGCGGCCAGCGCCCGGCGGGCCACCTCGCGGCCGATCGGCAGCGAGGCCGTGGCGGCGGGGGAGGGGGCGTTCAGCACGTGCACGGTACGGCGCGGGGAGCGCGGGTCCCCGGGGTCGAAGCCGGCGAAGGCGAAGTCGTCCAGCAGGGAGCCGTCCCGGGCCACCGCCTGGGCCCGTACCCCGGCGGTGGTGGGCACCAGGTCGGCGGCGGTCACGGCGGGCAGCAGGCGCTGGACGGCGGTGGTGAACGCCCGCTTGGACAGCGAGCGGTGCAGCTCGCCGACCTCGTAGCGCCAGTGCCGCCGCAGGATCCGCCAGGTGCCGGGGAAGGCGAGGGTGTCGACCAGGTCGCGGGGGTGCACGGTGCGCCAGTCGTAGCCCTCGCGGGCCAGCGCGGGCACCGCGTTCGGGCCGACGTGGATGTCGCCGTGGATGCCCCGGGTGAGGTGCACGCCGAGGAAGGGGAAGGCCGGGTCGGGCACCGGGTAGACCAGGCCGCGTACCAAGTCCCGCCGTTTCTCGGCCAGTTCGTAGTACTCGCCGCGGAACGGAACGATCCGCACCCCGGGGTCGTCCCCGGCCAGCCGGGCGATCCGGTCGCTGTGCAGCCCGGCGCAGTTCACCAGCACCCGGGCCCGCAGCTCCCCGTCGGCGGTGCCGACCGTCACGCCGTCCCTCCGCCTGGCCACCGTCCGCACCTCGGTGCCGGGCCGCAGCTCGGCACCGGCCTCCCGGGCCAGCCGGGCGTACGTCGTCGCGACGGCCGGGAAGTCGCAGATGCCGGTGGTGCCGATGTGCAGCCCGGCCCGCCCGGTGACCTCCGGCTCGTACTGGGCGATCCCGGCCCGGTCCAGCTCGGTGACCGGGATGCCGTTCGCCCGCCCCCGCTCGGCCAGCGCCGTCAGCCGGGGCAGCTCGGCGGCGTCGGTGGCCACGATCAGCTTGCCGGTCACCTCGTACGGGATGCCGTGTTCGCGGCAGAACGCCACCAGCTCGGCGGCCCCCGCGACGGCGAACCGGGCCTTGTACGAACCGGGGCGGTAGTAGACGCCGCTGTGGATCACCCCGCTGTTGCGGCCGGTCTGGTGGGCCGCGAAGCCGGGTTCCTTCTCCAGTACGGCGATGCGTAGGCCGGGTTCCGCCCGGGTCAGCGCATGGGCCGTGGCCAGGCCGACGATCCCGCCGCCCACGACCACGACATCGAACTCGCCCGCCACGTCGCGCTCCTCGTCTGCCGCCCGGCCCCCGTCTGCCGCCGATGCTGCCACGGGGGCGGGTGGGCGTCGAGGGTGCGTGGAGTGATCGGCGGTGCCGCCTCCCGGCGCGCCGGTCGGCCCGTGAAGGCTCCGCCGCGCGGGTGCGTGGTCCCCGCCGGTTCGCGTCGTGGCACGCCGAGGTGGGCGGCGGTGTGTCGCCGCCCACCCCGGGTGTCGGCGGAGCCTCCCCCGGGTGGCTCCGCCTCGGGTAGCCGCGGCCGGTCTCCCCGCCCGGCCGCAGTGCGGCGCGCCGGCTCCCCCGACCCCGCGTGCCGCCGCTGCCCCTGCCGTGGCGTGACGCGTTCGGCCCCCCGGCCTCACGCGCCACCCCCCCGCTACACCTCCCAGGGCCACCCGGCGTTCGTCCCCGCCTCCAGTAGCGGGATCAGCCGGAAGGCCGCGTCGCTCAGGCCACCGAAGGTGTGCCGGTTGGCGCTCCCGCTGGGGCCGTGGCCGTGCTCGTAGCCGGCCAGGTTCCAGGTGTAGACCGGGATGTCGGCCGGGATGACGGAGAGCGGGTCGCTGCCCCGGTAGCCGAAGCCGGTCTGCTCGTCGGTGACGATCACCACCCGGTCGTGGCCCCGGTAGTGGCTGCGGACGGCCTCGGCGGTGTTGGTGCCGCCGAGGCTGCTGAAACGATCCAGCACCCGCAGTACCGCTTCGCCCCGGCCGACCTCGATCACCCGGCTGGTGGTGCCGAACTCGACCAGGTCGGCCTCGGCCGCCCGGACCTTCAGCGCGGTGCCGAAGATCGCCGCCGAGTCCGCCCGGTTGAGCTGGGTCTGCGCGCTGGGCCGGTCGAACATCGAGCCGGAGCGGTCGACCAGGACCAGCGTCCGGCCGGGCAGCTCGGGCACGTTGGCGAGCGAGTGGCCGAGCGCGGTCTCCAGCGCGTGCCCCCACCGCAGCGAGGGCGCGTGCCGGTACGCGGCCAGGTAGCGGAACGGGAACTGGCGCGAGCGCCGCACCTCGCCCGGGTCGGAGATCCGCCGGGCCACCTCGGCCGCGACCGGGTCCGACACCCCCGCCTTGTCGAAGTTGCGCAGGTTCCGCACCAGCGCCATCGGGCCCATGGAGGGGATGATCGCCTCCCAGGCCGCGGCGTCCAGCGGCCCCTGCAGCCAGCCGGCCAGCGCCTCCCAGGTCAGCCCGGCGGCGGTCAGCCGCTCGGCGCCGTCCCCGGCGGTCACCGTCGCCCGGCGCTGCTCGACCGGCAGCGCGAGGAGCTCGCGGTTGGCGGTCAGCAGCGGGACGGCCGCGGGCGGGACGGCCTCCTCCGGCCGGTGCCGGCGGTCCAGGGCATGGGCGAACAGCGCGCCCTGCCAAGGCTTGTCCGGGTCCGGCGTCGGGTGGGTCAGATCCAGGACGTCGCCGAAGCGGTAGCCCTTGGACGCGGTGTCGTACTTGAGCAGCGAGCGCGCGTCGTACAGCCGCCGCACCGCGTCCGCGATGCCGCGCTTGAGCGGCTTGGGCAGCGCCCGGCCGTAGCGCGAGGTCCAGTACGCGAGCAGCTCGCCGGGTTCGTCGGCGCGCCGCAGCACCGCGTCGACGGCCTGCCGGGAGTGGCCGTGGGCGCCCGCGTCCAGCCGGGCCCGGGTGAACTCGGCGGCGCCGACCAGCGCGGCGGTGCGCATCTGCGCCCCGTACCGCAGCCAGCGCAGCAGCCCGAGGGTCCACTCCGGCTCGGCGACGGCGAGTTCGCGCACCAGCGCGGTGTAGCGGTCGTCGCGGTCGCCGCCGCGCTCGTAGAAGGTGTCCTTGCCGACCATGTTGGCCACTGACAAGAGAAAAAGCTCGGACTTGCGGTCCCGGACGTAGCCGACGCCGCCCTCGTGGGTGAGGCCGCGCTGCCCGGTCGTGGCCACCGGCGAGTTCGGGCTCGCCTTGGCCTTGCGGACGTTGAACCTGGACATGCAACAGCCCCCCTCGGTCTGCTGGTGGTTTCGACAGGAGGGAGGCATGACGCGGTGAGGGGTGCCCGAGATCATGACGACCGTTGGACGGCCGACGTCGGCGGAGGTGTATATGCCTTGTGCTCTACCGGATTGAGCTAGCGGCCGCACTCGCGCACGGCACGCCCGGGACTTGAACCCGGAACCGCAAGATCCGAAGTAACCCCCGCCTGCGCACCGGGCACTCCGAAGCGCACTGCCTCCCGAGATCAGGTTGGCGGCGGTGTTTCGCGGGCTCGAACCGCTACGCCGGAATACCGGCGTCTACCAGAAGTAACCGCTGCCGTCGCACCGGGAGGTGCGGAATTCTATTCACGTTTAGGTGTCCAGAGTTCGATGTCGGCTGAGGTGACGTAGCTGCTCTACCGACTGAGCTACACCGGCCCGAAGCCGGTGACGGGACTCGAACCCGCGACCCGCCCATGAGGAGTGGAAGTAACCTCTGCCTGCGCACCTGGACGAGAGAGACCTTAGCGAGGTCCCTCCCGCAGGTGCATCCCATTTATCGTCAGGTCCCGCGCATCACGCGGGAAGCTCCGAGCATCACGCGGGAAGTCCCGCGATTCACGCCGGGGCGACGATCACCGCCCGCGCCCGCTCGGTCAGTTCCCGGACCCGGCGCTCGCCCTGGAACGGCTCCAGCCGCCGCAGCATCTCCACCACGTACTCCCGGCTGCGCTGCGAGGAGATCCGGCCGGCCACCTCGACGGCGCGCTCGCCGGCGGCGACCGCGGCGTCCAGGTCGCCCGCCTCCGCCTCGGCCATCGCCGAGACCACCAGCCGCAGGCCGTGCGAGCGGACGAAGCCCTCGGTGGGCTTGGCCAGCGCCTCGCGGGTGAACTGCCGGACCTTGGAGGGCACCCCGAGGTCGCGGAAGCACTCGGCGGCGTCGGCGGCGAGCCGGTCGTAGGCGTAGAAGTCGATCCACGCCGGATCGGGATCCCCGGCGCGCGCTCGTTCGAGTGCGCTCTCCGCCGCGCCGAGCGCCGTCGCGCACGCTGCCGCATTGCGGGCCTTGGCCTGGGCGCGTGCTTCCACCAGGTGGAAGAAGCTCATGGTCCGGGCGGTGGCCAGACCCCGGTTGCGCTCCAGGGCGGCCTGGGCGAGGTCGACGGCCTCCTCGGCGAAGCCCCGGTAGCCGGCCTGCAGACTCATCGAGGCGAGCACGTACCCGCCGAGCGGCACGTCGGCGGCGGCCCGGGCGAGCCGCAGGGCCTGGATGTAGTAGCGCTGCGCGGCCTCGTGCTGCCCGGTGTCGAAGGCCATCCACCCGGCCAGCCTGGTGAGTTCGGCGGTCGCGCCGAACAGCGCCCGGCCGACCGCGTCGCTGTACGAGGCGAGCAGCAGCGGCGCCGCCTCCACCCGCAGGCACTCCGGCACCATCGAGGAACGCCAGTCGCCGCCGCCGTACTTGGAGTCCCAGCGGCGGGCCTCCTGGGCGGCCTCGCGGAGCTTGGCGGCGTCCGACTGGCCGACCCGGTAGGAGGAGCTCTCGCTCGGGGACCGCGGCACCTCGCGCGCCACCGAGCCGTCCGCCGGGTTGATCAGCCAGCGGGAGACGGGCGTCGCGTACGCGGCGACCGAGAAGGTGCCGGCCAGGCTGTCGCTCCAGCGGCCCCCGCCGGGGCCCCGGCGCAGGTCCAGGTCGACCCGGAACAGGTCGGTGGCGGAGCGGACGGCGTCGGCGACGTCGCGCGGGAAGGCCAGGCCGAGTTCGGGCGCCGGGTCGGTGTCGCCCAGGCCGATCTCCTCCAGCGGGACGGGCCGACCGAGCTTTCCGCCGATGGCGGTGGCGATCAGGTGCGGGACGGGCCCCTGCGGGACCATGCCCTTGCCGACCCAGCGGGCCACCGAGGTCTTGTCGTACCGCAGCGTCAACCCGCGTTGGGCGCCTAGGTCGTTGACCCTGCGGGCGAGTCCGGCGTTGCTGATCTGGGCGAGGGTCAGGAGCGTGCCGAGCCGTTCGTTCGGTCCACGTGGGCTGACGGTCATGGTGGCGGCGGCACCTCCTGCGGCCTTGTGCGCGGGGCCCGGGCGGCACCGGGCCGTAGCTGCTGTACCTAGAGTAGTCGGACGCGTTCCGACGGTTAAGAGGCCGCATTCCGGATGGCGGGATCGCGCACCCGGCGGTGCCGTGCCGGGCCCTCGTGGGGGTTGGTCCGGACCACCCGGAGCGGATCGACCGCGCCGCGCGCCGGAGCGTCGTGCTCCGGTCCCGTGTTCACGTGCGCCCGGCCGTGCCCCCTGGTCCGACCGGCTGCTCGGCGATTCGCTGGTGGTCGTGGGTCGGCCCGCCGTCGAGGACCCGGCGGGCCGGGGGATACCGCCGCCTCAATCCCCGCGGGCGGCGGCTGAGTCCGGGAGGGCATGCGGATGCCCTCCCGGGCCGGGCGACGCCTTTCGGCCATCTCGCGATGCCCATGCCAAAAGGTGCCCCCGGGCGGTCCGGGCCGGGGAGGGGGAGGCCCGGCCCGCTCGAAACCACTCCGCCGGAACGTTCCTTCGGGCCTTCTCCGCAGCCTTGCCGGACGCCCGCGCTGAAGCCGCCGCTGAAGCCGCCGCTGAAGCCGCCGCTGAAGCCGCCGCTGAAGCCGCCGCCGAAGCCGTCGCCGAAACAGAAGCGGAACCGACAACACCGGCCCCGGCAGTGCCCGGTGGTGGCACGATGTCTCCAGACGGCGCGCCGGAGCCGAGGGCACGCCCGGACACGCGTGCCGGCCGTTACGGCACCCCACCCGGCCGCCCGCCCGGCGCCGGACGCGCCGCGCGAGTGCAGGTCCTCGTACGGTGGAGGCGCGATGCGGTGGCTGACGGGCTGGAGCACGGGCGCGCCCCGAGCGGGCACGCCGACGCACGAGGTCCTCGCCACGGTCGCGCCGATCGCCGCGCGTGCCCTGTGGACCGGACCCGACCCGCTCTGGGCCGTGGGCGACTGGCGGCCCGAGGAGATCCGCCTGGTCGCCCTCCGCCCCGGCTCCCGCGCCGTGGTCAGCACCGGCCCCACCGCCCCCGATCCCGGCGAGGACACCCCCGCGACCAGCCGGCTCGCCGTCCTCGGCCACTGCGGTGCCACCGACGCCGAACTCGCCGCCGGCCTGGCCGCCGCCCGCGGCGGCGCCGTCCGCCACCTGACCGCCTGGCCCGGCAGCTACACCGTCGTGCTGCGCGCCGGCACCCGCTCCACCCTGCTGCTCACCGACCTGGCCGGCGCGCAGCCCGTCTTCCACACTCCCTGGGCCGGCGGCACCGCGTACGCCACCGCGGCCCTCCCGCTCGCCGACCTGGTCGGCGCCCCGCTGGACACCGGCCACCTCGCCGCCCGGCTCGCCTGCCCGGAATCGCCCGAGGCGCTCGGCGCCGGCACGCCGTACCTGGGCGTCCAGCGGGTGCCGCCCGGCCATGTGCTCGCCATCCGCGGCGGCCGCCCGTACCTCGACGCCTACGACGAGCCGCCCGGCGCCGAACAGCCGCGCGACGAGGCGCCCGCGATCCGCGAGCTCACCCGCGCGCTGCTGGAATCCGTCCGCTCGCGGGTCCGTACCACCGCGCCGGTCACGGGACCCGCCGGACGCGCCCGGCTCGGCGTCGACCTCTCGTACGGCACCGCCTCCGCCACCGTCGCCCTGCTCGCCGCCGCGGTACCGCTGCCGCCGGCGCCGTCCACGGCCGCCGTCCCGGCCGTCGCCCCCGGGGCCAGGACCGGTGCGGTCAAGGGTTCCTGGGCCCGCGCCGCCGCCCAGGAACCCTCCGCCCCCGAGCAGTTGGCCGCCGTCACCCTCGGCGAGACCGAGCCGCCGGCCACCCTCGCGCTCGCCCCCGACACCCCGCGGTTGCGGCACACCGTGCTCGACCCCGGTCCCGACACCCTCCCGTACGCCGGGCTGCGCGCCGACCTGCAGTCCGGCCGGCTCACCGACGAACCCGGCCCCGAGCTCGTCGCCGCCGCCCGCGCCGAGGCCCGCTTCGACGCCGGCGGCACCGACCACCTCACCGGCTACGGCGCCCGCCAGGTGCTCGACGGCCACCCGGCCCGGCTCGCCGACCTCATCCGGGCCGGCCGGCCCCGCGAACTCCTGCCCCCGGTCGCCGCGCTGGCCGGGGCCGACCGGGCCGCCGCGGGTGTCCTGGCCGGCGCGCTGCGCACCCCGCTCACCGTGGTCCGGGCCGCCCACCGGCTCTCCCGGGTCCGCTACGCCGAGGCGCTGGACGACGCGGCCGCCAAGCTGACCGCCCGCCACGTCCCGGACGGCGGCGGCACGGCGGGCGACCGTTCGGCCGTCGACCTCGCCTGGTGCGTCCCCGGCGCGGCCGCCCGCTGGCTCTCCGACGAGGCACTCACCTCGGTGGCCCTGCGGCTCCGCCTGGCGGCGCGCAAACCGGCGCCCGAGGAACACCCCGGCGCGCACCGCGCCCGGCACGCCCTCTACCGGCAGGCGCGCTCCTACCGCACGCTCGTGCACGCCGCCGAACAGCCCGGCCAACGGCTGCACGCGCCCTTCCTCGACAACCAGGTGGTCCGCGCCGCCCGGCTGCTCCCCGACGACGTCCGCCTCCAACCGGGCGCCCGGCACGCCCTCCTGCACGCCGTCCTCACCGGCGCCGGCCGCACCGACCTGCCCCCTGACTGGGGCCGCGGCCCCCGACCCGACCGCACCGCCCCCGCCCGGGCCGGCCTGCGCCTCGCCGCCGACGGTCTCGCCGAACTCTTCGACACCCCCCTCCTCGCCGAAGCCGGCCTCATCGACCTCCCCGCCGTCCGTGCCGGCCTTGCCCGCTCCGCCGACCCCGCCACCGCGCTGTCCCCAGCCGCCCTCGCCGGCCTCGCCGACCTCGTCTCCACCGAACTCTGGCTCCGCCGTATCCGCGCCCGCCGCCACGGCGCCTGCTGGACCGGCCTTCCCCACCCCCACCTCCGGGCACTCACCTCCTGACCCCTCCCCGGCCGAGGCGCCCCCTGTCCGGCCCCGCCCTCGGGTGCCGCCGCACCCGAGGGTGAGGCCTCCGGAAGCCTGTTCGCCGGGGCCGGGGCCGGGGCCGGGTCGGCTTCCCACGCCTCCTGTTCTGCTCGGTCGCTCGGGAGCCCCACCGCCCGGGCTGTCGGCGCCCGCCGGGTCGGTTCCGACACCCGCCCCCGCCGTCGCGTCCGGCCGCCGCCCGGCGCGGCCCGCCTCCCGCCCGCCGCCGGGGCCCGTCCGTGCGTGCCGCGCCCCACGATCTGCCGCATGCCGCATGCCGCATGCCGCACCGGCGCCCGCCGGGCCCGCCGGGCCCGCCGCCCTCACCCCCGCCCCCATTCGGCGCGGCTGTCCCCGCAGGCCCCGCGGACCGGGTGATGATGGCGGGGCTGTGAGTCCACGGTGAGGGGAGTGTGCGGTGGTCGGTGCGAGCCCGGGGCAGGACGTTCCTGTGGTGCTGTCGGTGCTCGGGCGGCCGCCGACGGGGCGGCCGCCCGGGGTGTTGGCGGCGTGTGACGGGTCGGACGGGTCGCTGTGGGCCTTGGACCGGGCGATGACGGAGGCGGAGCTGTTCGGGCTGCCGCTGTACGTGCTGGCCGTGGTGAACCCGGCGCCGGCCGGGTATCCGCCGGGGATGGCGGAGCTGGTGCAGGAGAGCGTGGAGACGCTGGTCGAGAGCATGGCGGACGGGCTGCGCCGGGCGGTGGCCGCCGTGTCGCGGCAGCGGGCGCGGCCGTTCGCGGGGGAGATGTCGCTGCACGTGGTGCTGGGCAACGTCATCGAGGTGCTGCTGGAGGCGTCGACCCGGCAGCACACGCTGGTGCTCGGCACCCGGGGCAACGGGGGTTTCGCCCGGCTGCTGCTGGGCTCGGTGAGTGCGGCGGCGGTGCACCACGCGTCCTGCCCGGTGCTGGTGGTTCCGGCCCCCGCGGAGGCCTGACCAGCGAAGAGCTCCGGGGCCGCCGGGAATGTACCGAGATGGTTCATCGTTCACCTACCTCGTACATCCGCCTCAAGACGCCTCCTGGAGCCCCCCGAAATGAAGGTCGAGATCTGGTCCGACATCGCCTGCCCCTGGTGCTACATCGGTAAGCGCCGCTTCGAGCAGGCCCTGGCGGACTTCCCGGGCAAGGAGGGCGTCGAGGTCGTCTACCGCCCGTACCGGCTGGTCCCGGATGCGCCCGCGACGGCGAGCCCGCACCGCGCCTGGCTGGCCGAGCGCTACGGCCCGCAGTCGGTGGCGATGGACGCGCGGGTGGCCGAGCTGGGCCTCGCCGAGGGCATCACGTACGACTTCGACGCCGCCCTGCACGCCAACACCTTCCTGGGCCACCGCCTGCTGCACCTCGCCGAGACGGAGTACGGCGCCGAGGCGCAGGGCCGTGTCAAGGAGGCCCTGCTGAAGGCGCACTTCACCGACGGCGTGGACGTCGGCGACCGCGCGGCGCTGACCGACGTCGCCGTGGCGGCGGGCCTGGACCGCGAGCGGGTGGCCGCCTACCTGGCGGGCGACGAGGGCTCCGCGGAGGTGCGGGCCCAGCTGGCCGAGGCCCGTGAGCTGGGCATCACCGCCGTGCCGACCTTCGTGTTCGAGGGCAAGTGGGCGGTCCAGGGCGGCCAGGAGGCCGGGACCTTCCGCAAGGTGCTGGAGCAGGTCGCCGCCGAGATCGGCGAGCGCCGGCCGGCCCCGGTGCAGGTCGCCCCGGCCGGGGAGGCCTGCGCGGACGGCTCCTGCGCGATCTGAGCGGCAGCCGCCCCCCCGAGGCCCGTCCCAGGAGCTGTCAGGAGCACCTGAAGCGGGCCTCGGCCCAGTCCGCGATGTTCAGCGCCGACCAGATGCCGTGCACCGGCGTGACCACCAGCTTGATCGACTTCTGCCCGGCCAGTGACACGTGCACCGGCACCGCGTCGTCCCCGGCGGCGAGCGCGCGGGAGGTCCACAGGGTGCGGCCGTCGCCGCCCTGGACGGAGAACACCACTCCACCCGGGGTGAGCGCGGCGTCGTCCACCCCCGTGACCGCGTCGAACGACGTACAGCCGCGGTTGAGGTCGATCAGCGTGGTCGCCGGCGCGTGCACGGTGACGGCGTGCGGCAGGTACTCGCCGCCGATCCACGCGCCGTCACGCTGCCAGAACTTGTCGCTGCCCTTCTGCCGGACGCTCGGCCCCTCCGGCGGCACCCGGTTGTGGCCGGGCTTGACCACGGGTAGCGAGTCGGCCCAGAAGTCGCTGGGCGCGGGCGGCGAGGGCGGGGTGACGGTCGGGGTCGGCACCGGCGGCAGGGTCGGCGTCGGGACGACCGGTACCTTCGGCGTCGGCACCGGCGGCAGGGTCGGCGTAGGGATCACCGGTGCCGGGGTGGTCGGCTCGGGGGCGGGCGCGGGCGGCCCGTTCTTCGGCTCGCTCTTCGGCGCCGGGGTGACCACCGGGACCTGACGCTGCTCGGGCGTCGGCGTCGGCGTCGGCGTCGGCGTCGGCTCGGGGCTGGCGCTGGGGCTCGGCGCCGGCTGCTCCGGGGCCGGGTCGGCGCTGCTGGGCGCCGGAACCGGAGCCGGGGCCGAGGCGGGCGCCGCGGGCGCGGATTGCTCCGGGGCGGGGGTGGCCGGCGCGGCGGTGGCCGGGGGAGCGGCCGCCGGGGGAGCGGCCGCCGGGGGCTTCGGTTCGGGCGAGGCGGTCAGCGCGTACGCGGCGACGGCGGCCGCGGCCACCGCCACGGCGGCGGCGATCCCGGCCTTGGCGGCGGCGCCCAGACCCTCGCCGGCCGCGACACCCGCCGCGCTCCCGCTGCCGCCGGAAGCAGCACCCGCCGCACCCGAGGCGGCACCGGCGGCACCACCCGACGACCCCGCGGAAGCCGCCGTCGTCCCGGCCGCCGCCGCACCGCCGACCGCGGCGGCGCCGCCCACGGCGGCCGCGACGGCGCCGAACCCGCCGACACCGACCCAGACCAGCACGCCGCCGGGCAGCAGCGCGCGCAGGCCGGTGTTGATCTCGGCCAGTTCCAGGCAGGCCGCCGTGCAGCGGTCGCACTCCCTGAGGTGCCGTCCGACCTCCGCGGAGGCCCGCTTGCGCAGCGAGCCGCGCGCGTACGCCCCGAGCCGGTTGGCGTACGCCTCGCACGCGCTGTCCTGGCTGCCGGAGACGTGTGCCTGCAGGAAGCCGGCGGCCAGCCGGTCGCGGGCCCGGTGGGCCTGGACGGCGGTGGCGTTGGCGGTCTTGCCGAGCATCACGGCGACGGTCTTCGGCGACTCCCGTTCGACCTCGGTGTGCCAGAGCACCACCCGGTCGTCCTCGGGCAGTTCGGCGTAGGCCTGCATGACCATGCGCTGGTCGGCCATCGCCATCGCCCAGGCGTCGGCGCCCGGGTCGGCCAGGTCGAGGCCGACGACGGTGGCCGAGCTCTGGGCGAACACGCTGAAGTCGTCGATGAGTTGCTCGCGCCGCTCGCTGCGGGTCCAGGCGGCGGCGACGTTGCGTACGGCGGTGAGCAGGTAGGCGCGGACGGCGAACTCCGGGCCCTTGCCCGCCTTGAGCGCCTGCAGGGTGCGGGCGAACACCTCGCCCGCGAGGTCCTCGGCGGTGAAGCTGTCCCGGCAGCAGGTGCGCGCGTAGCGGCGCACCGAGTCGACGTGCCGGCGGTAGATCTCCTCGTACGCG
The DNA here is from genome assembly GCF_040609455.1 of Kitasatospora sp. NPDC004669. Lineage (NCBI taxonomy): Bacteria > Bacillati > Actinomycetota > Actinomycetes > Kitasatosporales > Streptomycetaceae > Kitasatospora > Kitasatospora sp. NPDC004669. Next base: position 5,580 of record NZ_JBEXKB010000034.1, on the reverse strand, counting down.
GTGTCGTCGCCGGCCCGCACCCGGGCGGTCAACTCGGCGTCGGAGGGCGGGCGCTCGCCGTCCACCGGGTCGGCGGGGGCGGGCACGGTCGGCCGGGCCGGGCGGCCGTCGCCGACGAACGCCTCGGGGGCGACGCGGCCGCGGCCCGCCGCGGCCTGGCCCGGCACCCGGCCGGGCGGCAGTGCGGCGGCCGAGGCGGACAGCGACTCGCGGCTGGGCATCCCGGCCTGGTCGGGGACGTGTCCGGCGCCCGAACCCGGTGCGGTGCCCGGCACTTGGGCGGCACCGGTCCCGCCGGGGCCCGCGGCGGACCCTTCGGCGGCACTACCGAAAAAGCCTCCGAAGTCGAGGCCGTACCCGTAGTCGTTCTGTTCCTCGGCGCTCACAATGGACCCCAGACTCCACGACAGCCCCCGTAGTGTGGCAGGGCGCGCGAGAGTGCGTAGGCGCACGGTTTCCCGGCGTACGGCGCCGACGGCGCGTGAAGGGCGCGCATCGGGACATTGGCTCCAACCACGGGCAAAGGATGGCATAGCGCAGGGAAGGGCGGTAGCCGGACCGGCCGGGACCCACTCTTCCGAGGGGCCGTCACGGATGTGTTCGCCCGGCGTGCGGCGTCGGGTCGCGCGACGCCCTCACCCGGCGCGCGTGCCCTGCTCGCGCGCCGGTGTCCTGTCCAACTCCCGTACCCGTCCGGCGCGTCGACCGTGCCTGCCCGACGCGTCGACCGCGGCCGCCGCTCACCGAGGACGGACCGCGCAGGGGGTCAGCGCGCTCGCAGCCCGTCGAGCAGGATCTGCAACAGCCGGTCCGACGGCCCGGAGGCCGGTTGACCGTCCGTCTGTGGAACAACCGCCGTGAAGCCGGCCGCCGTCGGCGCCGCGACCGAGGGACGTGCCGCGTGCACCGGCACCGAGGCCGTCAGCACCAGCACCACGTCCGACACCGTGACGCCCGGCCGCAGTTCGCCCGCGGCACCGGCCCGCGCCACCAGGGCGGCCAGCAGCTGCAGCAGCAGCCGGGGATCGGCGTCCGCCGCCGAGGGCTCGACCGCCGACCCGGACCGTGCCTCCTGGCCGGGCAGGTCGAAGCGGACGGCCGCCGGCGGCTCCGGCACCCGCTGTTCGGGCACCCGGCCCAGTTCCTCCGCGTACCGGAACGCCTCCGGCGGCAGCAGCCGCCCGGCCCCGGTGCCCACCGCCCGGGCCAGGTACCCGGCCAGTGACTCCCAAGCGCCGTCGCCGCCGTACAGCGACTCCCGCGCCTGTGTGGTCAGCCAGGCCACCTCCTCGGCGGCGATCCGCTGGACCAGCACCTCCTTGCTCGGGAACCGCCGGTAGACCGTGCCGACCCCGACCCCGGCCCGGCGCGCGACCTCCTCCATCGGAGCGCCGTAGCCGAACTCGCCGAACACCTCCCGGGCCGCCCGCAGCACGCTCTCCAGGTTCCGCCGGGCGTCCACCCGCAACCGGGCCCCCGGCACCGGCGCGGCGGCCGGTGGCGGATCCGCCCGGTACGGGACGGCCGAGTACGACACCCCGCCATGAGGCGGCAGGTCCACCGGGACGCGCTGCTCCGGCACCATGCCCTGGCCGGCGTGCATCGCGCCCGCCCGGCCCAACACCTGCTCGTGTTCCATCATCCCAACTCTCCCCCGCAGGCGTCCGAATCCGGACCCTGTCGTCGCCCGCCCCTGCACCCCCCGGTGCAGCTCAGCCCGTCAGAAATGACCCGATGATCCATCGTTCGTGCCGCCCGTCCCGTTTCGGTGACCACGGTCGTGCCGCCGGGCCGCCTTCACGTCCGGCTCGGCGCGTCGGCACCGCCCGGGGCCCTGTCCGGGAACTACCCTTCCCCGGATGACTGTCCCCCAGTCGGGTTCTCGCGCCAACGCTGGAACTGGCCGTAGTGGCCGCTCCACGGTGCGTCGCCGCCGATTGTCATGGCGGTGGCCGCTCCAGCACACAATCCGACCATAGTTCACGGCTCTTCGCGGCCGAAAGTGCGTCAGAAAGTCGCCCAGCGAGCACAACTGGCCACGACCGTCACTTCCGTGGCAACCAGCCCCGTACGGACTGTGGACAAGACCACCCCGGCCAGTCCTTCATAGGGGGCGTGATGGGGGACACCCCCGGCCGCGCGGCCGGGACGAAACGTCACATCGGCAGGAGGTGCACCATCAGGATCCTGATCGCCGGCGGCGGCTGCGCCGGAACGGCCACCGCCCTCCACCTCCAGCGCGGCCTGCGGGAACGGCTGCGACGCGGCGAGGTCGAGATCACCGTCGTCGAGCCCCAGGCCTACTTCACCTACCACCCGCTGCTGGCCGAGGTCGCGGCCGGCTCGATCGACCCGCGGCACGTCGTCGTCCCGCTGCGCCGGGCCCTGCCGGACTGCCGGGTGCTGACCGCCCGGATCACCCGGATCGAACACGCCGCCCGCCGCGCCCTGGCCGACGCCGCAGGCCCCGGCGAGACCCCCGCGCCGATCGAACTCCCCTACGACATCCTGGTGGTGTCCCCCGGCTCGGTCTCCCGGACCGCCCCCGTGCCGGGCCTCGCCGAGCACGGACTCGGCTTCTCCACCGTCGCCGAGGCGGTCGGCCTGCGCAACCACGTGCTGGAGCAGCTCGACCTCGCCTCCGCCACCCGCGACCCGGCACTGCGCCAGTCCGCGCTCACCTTCGTGTTCGTCGGCGCCGGTTACGCGGGCGTCGGCGCGCTCGCCGAACTGGAGGACATGGCCCGCACCGCCGTACGGGACTACCACAACGTCCGCGCCGAGGACCTGCGCTGGGTGCTGGTCGAGGCGACCGACCGGGTCCTCGCCGAGGAGTCGCCCGAACTCGCCGAGCACACCCTCGGCCAACTGCGCGAACGCGGCGTCGACATCCGGCTGCGCACCACCCTGGAGTCCGCCGTCGGCCAGGTTGCCGTGCTCTCCGACGGCAGCCGCTTCGGCGCCCGCACCCTGGTCTGGACGGCAGGCGTGCGTCCCTCCCCGCTGCTGCGCGACACCGACCTGCCGCTGGACACCCTCGGCCGGGTCCGCTGCCTGGCCACCCTGCAGGCCGTCGGCCCGGACGGACGGGCCCTGCCCGGGGTCTGGGCGGCCGGCGACTGCGCCGCCGTGCCCGACCCCAACGCGGACGGCACCCCCTGCGCGCCCAACGCCCAGCATGCCTTCGCCCAGGCCGAGCTGCTGGCCCGCAACATCGCGGTCGCCCTGGACGGCGGACCGCACGCGCCGGGCCTCGTCGAGTACCGCCCGGGCCCCGCCGCCTGCTCGACCTCGCTGGGCCCGGGCCGGGCCGTCGCCCACACCCGGCGCGGCGGCCGGCTCACCGGTCGGCGGGCCTGGTGGCTGCACCGGGCCCGGCACCTACGGCGGCTGCCGAGCACCGAGCGCCGGGTGCGGGTGCTGATGGACTGGGTGCTGGGCGGGGTGTTCTCCCGCGAGGTGGTCTCCCTGGGTGCGATGGAGCACCCGCGCTCGGCCTTCGAGGAAGGGTTTGACGCCGGGCCCGGCCGGCCGCCCGGCGGCGGACCGGAAGCGTCCCGATGAACGCTCCCTCCGGCCCGATGGGCGAGCGGAGCAAGCCCGTCATCGAAAGGTGCGCGTGGGCGAATGCCCCTGCCGAGCGCAGTGGGGTGGGCGCGTGAGCGAGCGCAGCGACCGAATCATTCACAGGTGCGCGTGGGCGAATGCCCCTGCCGAGCGCAGCGAGGCGGGCGCATGAGTCGGGCCGCGGCCCCGGTGCGACGACCGATCCGACGGCCACGCCGGGCGCGCGACTTCCGGAACCGGCCCTCCGCCTGACAGGATCAGCCCGAACTGGTCATTACCCCTTGTGTTGTTGTGCACACAAAAAGTGATGATATGCCTGGAAAACGAGGAAGCGGCCGTCGTTTGAACCTCATGCGCTGGAGCGCCCGGCTCACCGGAGTCCCCTGGCGTGTCGCCCCACCCAACGGGGCCGGCACCGACGAGGGCACGCCCTCCACCGACGGCGTCGTCGTCCCCAGCCCCCGCGACCCGACCAGCCCCACCGGCACCGCCGAACTCCTCGACCCGCACAAACCCCAGAACCTGCGCGAGGTCCTCAACCGGATCCCCGCCCCGGTCGCCGTCACCTACGGCCCGCTCCACCAGCTCGGCTACGCCAACCGTGCCTACCGCGAACTCTTCGGCGACCGCCCCACCGGCCTGCCCGCCGGCGAGGCCCTCCCCGAACTCGGCACCATGGGCGTCCTGCCCCTGATGGACCAGGTCATCCGCGGCGGCCGCCCCCGCAGCGTCAAGGCCCGCTGCATCCTCGGCCTCACCGGCAACCGCTACTACAACGTCTCCTGCGTCCCGCTCGGCCCCGGCGACACCCACACCGAGGGCCTGCCCGCCGGAGTCCTGATCTTCGCCGCCGAGGTCACCGACCAGGTTCTCGCGGCCGCCCGCCTGCGCGAAGCCGAACGCCGCCAGCGCGAGGCTGCCGTCACCCTCCAGCGCAGCCTGCTCCCGCAGAAGCTCGACCAGCCCGCCGACCTGCGGGTCGCCGCCACCTACCAACCGGGCGGCGCCGAGGCCGCCGTCGGCGGCGACTGGTACGACGTCATCGCCATCGACGGAGGCCGCACCGCCCTCGTCATCGGCGACGTCATGGGCCGCGGCCTGCGGGCGGCCGCAGTGATGGGCCAGCTGCGTACCGCCGTCCGCGCCTACGCCCGCCTCGACCTGCCCCCGCACGAGGTGATGCGCCTGCTCGACGGCCTCGCCATGGAGATCGACGCCAACCAGATCGCCACCTGCACCTACGCCGTCTGGGACCCGCAGCGCCGCACCCTCTCCTACGCCTCGGCCGGCCACCTCCCGATGCTGCTGCGCTGCCCGGACGGAACCATCCTGCGCAGCGAGGAACAGAACGGCCCCCCGCTGGGCACCGGCGGCGGCCTGCACGTCTCCCACACCCTGCGCCTGCTCCCCGGCACGACGGGTGTCCTCTATACGGACGGCCTGGTCGAGCGCCGCGACGAGGACATCGACCAGGGCCTCGACCTGTTGGCCCGCACCCTCACCGGCGCGATCGGCACCCCCGAGGTGATCTGTGCCCGCCTCCTCCGGGCGATGGGCGTGACCTCGGAGCACGACGACGACGTCGCCGTCCTGGCCTTCCACCTGCCGGTGGAGCCGGTGGAGGAGGACGCCGATAATCCGGTTGCGGAGCTTGACTCGGCCGTTCCAGAGGTCTAATGTTCTTCGAGTTGCCTGGCAGGGAGCACCGGACACGCATTTGCGCGGACGGCCCCGGGGTAGCCAATCCTCTGAAACACCACTTCCGGTTCGTGCCGGTCGTTTCGCGTTGTCGCGTTGCGGCCTGGTGCTTATTCGGTGTGCGCGTTTTATCGGATTGCGGCTGGATTCGCTTTTCGGAGCGGGGATCGGCTAGAGTTTGAAACGTCGGACGGGGCGTCAAGCCCTAGAAGGCGCCGGTGAGTTGGATGAACGAAGCCCCGGAAACGGAGCGGAAAACATCTGATAAGCTGGAAACACGAAAGAACGAAGCGCCCGGAGGGCCCGCTGGAAGGC